>NZ_JAMAUK010000001.1:0-539588 GCF_023714395.1 Niallia sp. MER 6
GAAAGCTTCCCAATGTTGGTGTTTATCAAAAAATATTCTTCTCAATATATTGGTCTCCATAAAATGAAAATACCACAGCTTAAATGACTGTGGTAGACCCAAATTTTTATACTTTCTTATCTTTAAATAAAAAACAGAATGCTGTTATTAAAGGCATTCTGTTTGTTTAGTTTATAAGCCATTAGCAAGCAATTCGTCCAGACGGCAGAATTGGGATTCCATGCCTTGGACAACACCCATTTCCAACACTTGCATCAGCGCTTCCTCTGAAGCAAAGGCGCTCTTAATTTCAAGAAGTGTTTGCTGGCTTTCTTCCTTGAAAAAGACGCTGATCTGCATTTCCGGCATGTCAGGAGCAACATTTCCGTCCTTATCTGAGAACGCATCTGTATAGAGTATGACTTCTGGTGCAACCATTTTCTTATACACTGCAAGTCCCCAAGATTCCTGCCCAAAAAAATCTCCCTGATTTTCATCTGTACAAGTCATGCAATAATGCCATACGCCATTTTGCTTGAATTCAAAGCTTGAATTTTTAGTTTTCCAGCCCTCTGGTCCCCACCAAGCCTCTATCAGTGCTGAGTCGGAATAGGCCTTAAAAACCGCTGCTCTAGGTGCCTTAAACTTTCTCTCTATTACAAGATTATTACCTTCCGTGTAATAGACTATATGCTCAAAAGTTTGCTTTTCAGACATAACATACCTCCAAATATTTGATCCTGTTTTTCTAGCAGCAAAGATAAGTTTCCTATCGTTTACATTCTAGTAATACTCATTGAAATCCTGCTGTGTCACACGATGAACTTAGTATGCGGCACGAGGGTTGAACAGGAGCTGTGTACGGATAACCATTCAACTGTGATTCTTTATGTTAAGGCATCTTCGGCACAAGGATGAACACTACAAACTTCTTCATATAGATGAGTGCCCCTCTCTGCTGATAAATGGATCATCACTCTGTTCCTGCTTTTTCACATACTCAAGTGTCTTCTATATTCGGCGCTTTATTTATGAGGCTTGCAGTACATGACTGCTGCTCCTCTTCGCCCTTCTTCATACTCTTCCCTGTCGAACAACTTGCACCTGACAGTCTAACTGCAAAGGCAAGTGGCTCAATAAAAATGAATGATAAAAATAAAAATAAAGAAAAAAGCAGTGATGTTAAGCAGCAAATGCTGAAAACTCTAACCCTTTTGTTGTTTTTTAAGGTTCAAGAACGCTTTCCAAGGCTTGTTTGTATTGTTGTCTTAAAAATATGCGTTTGCACTGATTAATTCGCGGATACAGCTTGGTCTCGTTTTTATATACTGTACTATACGGCAAGGGGGTGAGGGAGTTGGCAGGGAAATTCAATATAAAAGATCAATTCGATTTAAAGTTTAATGTAAATGGAAAAGAAGTTTCAAATGAAGAAAGAGCAGCATATGTGGAGCAGTTCATGAACAAGATGACAGAAGAAATGGGCGGCTTGGCAAAAAAGCTCAGCAGCAAGGTCACAGACACTGTTGCGAATAAAAGTGTGGATGCGATAAAGGAAAAAGCAGTCAATACACTAAATATTAATTCCATTAAAGACTTGCTGAATGAGGATAACCTCAGCAAGCTGAAAGAAAAGCTACCTGTCATTGACGCTTCAAATGAGGAAGGAAATTTAAAAGTAAATGTAAATGGAAAATCACTTTTCTCATTAGACCTTTCTAATTTCATAAAGAAATAACAAAAAAAGAAATGTTGCTTGAAAGGAGGTGAAATCATATGTTGTCTGGATGCACATCTGATTCTCACAAAAGAAGCCGTTCTGGCTCTGGTAACGGTACAGAACTTCGTGCATTTACAAACGCTACTCAAGGTAACGGTAACCTAGCTAACCAATTTTCTGCTGCTGGTGCTGCTGGAGGAGCTGCTGTAGGTGTAAACTTGTTGAACTTCTTCATTGGCGGAATTCTTGTAAATGCAAACAGTGCTGGTGATGCTACTGCTGTTTCTTTCAACGAGAACAACCCTGAACAGGTGAACGAAGCTTAATACTAATCAAAATTTCCGGGCAGCATTTCCGTGATTGATTCGTCAATTATGGGCATGACTGCCCTTCTTATCTTATATATATTACATAAACGAAAGGAAGTGGGAACATGGCGGAAAAGAACATTGGCTTAACGAAGGAAAAGCTGCAGGAATTAGGCGTGCCAGAGGAGCTTGTTGACAAAATCCTTGAATCAGGAGCACCTTCTGTCAACACACACGCAGAAGGAGGAAATGGCGGCAGTGCAGTCAGTTTAACCTATGTGGACAATTATTCGAGCTTAATGCTTGTTTACACCTTTCTTTTAAATACTATTCAGCAAAGTAACAATCGAGATAGAGAAACAAGACAGCTAAACAAATCCTTGCTGACTACTCTCGAGACTGCGATGAAGGAACAGCAGGAATACAGGAAAGCATTCCTGCAAGCAATCAACATTCTTAATAATAAATAACTGTAAAAGATAAAAAGCCAACAACATGGAAGTGACCCCTAAAAGTTAGGTACGGTTATTTCATCAGACAGCTTGCTCAAAATGAGTTCGGTATTGTACCGGACTCATTTTGAATTTGCCTTATCCGTTTGGCATTATACTATTCCATATATTTTTCAAGGTTCTTATTTAAGATGTTCTACATATTCGAATTCCTTATATTAAAGGAATTCTGATTTCATCATCCCGAAGAAATTCTCCATCACTGAGCTATCGTAACAGTTTCCTTTATGAGACATACTTTGTTTCATTCCTCTTTTTTGGAGGGCATGATGATATTGTTTTCATCTGGTAATGCCAGCCTTGATCTGATTTGCTCTTCTGGTGAACGTTCAAGGGCTTTCTCTAACATCTCCGAAACAAGTGAATAGGTTGGTTTTTTTACGGATGGATGCCCCTTTTCCTGCGGTTCAGGGGGCTTCTATATCGCCAACCTTCATTTATCTCTGCTAATTATACACCATTGTATAACTAGGGAACTTAAAAAGAATGCAGTATCCATTAGTGGCAATTACTTTCGGGTTGAAGCCTTGGACAATATTTAATTTTATATCACTTGTATATTTAGTCATAAAAAAACTGCACCTCCAATTGTTAGACAGTGTCTACCAATTGGGGCGCAGTTCAACATTGTTGGCTTTTTAACATGCTTCTTAATGAAGCTTATTTTTGTTTGTTGTATTTATATCATCAAAGGAATCAACAACATTGTTGGCAATTGTTTTCGTCACGAGCTGCAGCATGTCATTGACAATTTTTTGTGATTCTTTAAATTCTGATACGATCGGTATCTCGTCAATTTCTGCTTGAAGTGCATCAATCTTCGCTTCTGTTTCCTTCAGTGCTGAGATTTTTCCATAATGCTGCAAATTTACTGCTTGCTTCTGCAGCTTTTTAATCTGAGCAATTCGGTCATTCACTTTACTGTTTTGGTTGATTTGTTTTTCCGCACGTATGTAAAAATCAACCTCTTCTGTTTCCTGAATCATTTTGGCAAGCTCTTCTGTCCGCTTCAATATTTCTTCTTTAGAATATTTAGCCATCTCAGTTTGCCTCTACAGCTTCGATAATCTCAATCATTTCACCATTTAATGACCAAGTTTTCGCATCTGTAATTTTAACTGATACGAGCTTGCCGATTGCTGATTTCGGACCGACAAAGTTCACAAGCTTGTTTTTGCGCGTATAGCCTGCAAGCACATCCGATTGTTTTTTGCTTTCGCCTTCTACCAGTACTTCCACGATTTGGCCTTTATAGCTCTTCATGGATTCAGCTGATTTTGCATTCACCAATGCATTCAAGCGCTGCAGACGTTCCTTTTTCACTTCCATCGGCACATTGTCCTTCATTTTGGCAGCAGGAGTTCCTTCACGCGGTGAATAAATGAACGTATAAGCAGCTTCGAAGCCAACTTCTTCATATAAAGAAAGTGTTTCTTGGAATTGCTCTTCTGTTTCATTTGGATAGCCGACGATGATATCTGTTGTTAAAGTCAAGTTTGGAATCGCTGCTTTCATTTTGCGAACAAGCTCTAAATACTGCTCTCTCGTATATTTTCGAGCCATGATTTTCAATACATCAGAAGAACCTGATTGTACTGGCAAATGAATATGCTCAACCATATTGCCGCCTTTAGCCAAAACTTCAATCAAATGGTCATCAAAGTCGCGCGGATGGCTTGTTGTAAAACGAATGCGCGGAATATCGATTTTGCTGATTTCATCCATCAAGTCACCTAGGCGGTAGTTCATATCTGTAAAGTCTTTACCATATGCATTAACGTTCTGTCCTAGGAGTGTGATTTCCTTATAGCCTTGTGCTGCCAACTGACGGACTTCGTGAATAATATCCTCAGGACGTCGGCTTCTTTCCTTGCCTCGAGTATAAGGCACAATACAGTATGTACAGAACTTATCACAGCCGTACATAATATTAACCCATGCTTTAATCTGTCCATTACGTACTTTCGGAAGGTTTTCAATAACATCCCCTTCCTTCGACCATACTTCTACGACCATTTCCTTGGACATATAAGCTTCATGAAGGATGTTTGGCAAACGGTGAATATTATGAGTTCCAAAGATAATATCAACTTGGTTATATGTTTTTAAAATTTTATTAACGACAGATTCCTCTTGAGACATACAGCCGCAAACGCCAAGTAGAAGATCAGGCTTCTCTGTTTTCAGAGACTTAAGATGACCAAGCTCACCGAACACTTTATTTTCTGCATTTTCACGAATTGCACATGTGTTCAGCAGGATGACATTCGCATCCTCTACTGTATTCGTCGGCTCATAGCCTAAACTTAAGAAAATACCTGCCATTACTTCTGTATCATGTTCGTTCATCTGGCAGCCGAATGTGCGGATATAAAACTTCCGTCCTTCTCCCATACCGCGGAATTGTTCAGAAATCACAAAGTCATTTTCATAACGGATTTCTTCCTTTCCTCTGCGCTTTGCATCCCTTAAGGATGGAGGTGTATAGACAGTTTCAAAATATTTGCTGTAGTCTTTTTCAGGTTTTTTAACCGTTGAAGTAACAGTATCCAATTTTTGAGTTTCTAAACGCTGTTTTTCGTTCATTTAACATACTCCTCTCTTATCGATGAGATGTCATTATCATCCATAAGCTTTTGTTGAAAAATTTCCCATTAACGCATTCATATGCTAGTTTTGACAAGTTTACATTATATTAGTATAAGCCTTTCAAGCTATGAACACAATAGGAAGGTTCTTAGAGCATACTGGATGAACGAATGTTGGCTACTCGTGTGGATACCGTTTTTTCATGTTCTGAAACAGAAACTTTTCTGTCTGACTGGTAGTATAGTATTTTAACAGTTCATTGATTAGATTTTCATAGCCATAAATGGACTCGAGGCCGCACACAAATGAGTCTGTGCCATCAAAATCGGAGCCGAATCCCACATGATCCTCGCCCCCTAATGAACAAATATAATCTACATGCCGAATCACATCTGTTAGCGCCGCAGAGTCTGTTCCGCTCAAAAAAGGTGGAACAAATGTGATGCCGATAACACTGTTCACATCAATCAGCGCTTTTATTTGATCATCTCGCAAGTTTCTTGGATGAGGACATAATGTGTACGCGTTCGAATGAGAAGCGAATGGGTAGTCTGCCACTTCCAGTGTATCCCAAAAGCCTCTTTCTGAAAGATGGGAGACATCGCACCAGACTTTCTGACTATTAAGCTCTTTCACTACTTCTTTGCCAAAGACAGTCAGCCCAGCCCCTCTTGGCTCCATCGCTCCATCGGCTACAGCGTTGGCGTGATTCCAAGTCAGTCCAACAGAGGTAACGCCAAGACGCAGCAAGGTTTTAAGCTTAACTAAATCCTCCCCGATCGCTTCACACCCTTCTAATGTTAAGACAATACCGATTTCATCCGGCAATAGGGAATCAATATTCTGTTGGCTTTTAATTAGCTTTAAAAGCGGATTCGGTTTTAAGATTTGTTCATAAAAGATATCAACCATTCTCAAGGCTGCATCAAAGCGCACATCAGGATGCACGGATTCAGGCAGATAAATCGCAAAGCATTGAACCTTTGCTCCGCTGCTGCGTAATCCCTTATAGGTAACTTGCAGTTTGTTGCTTTCATGAAAATGAATCTTCTGGTCTAAAAACATTTTAAACAACACATCACAATGTCCATCAAAAAAAGGCAATGCTGCCATCTTCTCACCTCGTGAAATCATAATTAACTATATTATATTCTGCTTTTATCCAAAAGCGCCTACTTGCTAAAAAAAGAACCTGTATGACTAATCATACAGGTTCAGTCCCTTATTCCTCTGCCAGCTATTTACTATGTAAAAGAGCAGTGTTAACAGGGTTATGGTTTGTTCATTTGCCTATTTTTCGCCTGTTTATCTAGGCTCTACAATAAGCTTGATGGCTGTTCGTTCCTCACCGTCAATAACGATATCAGTGAAGGCTGGGATACAAATTAAATCCACTCCGCTAGGTGCTACAAACCCTCTTGCGATAGCAACTGCTTTAACAGCTTGATTCAATGCACCTGCACCAATAGCTTGGATTTCTGCTCCGCCTCTTTCACGCAGAACACCTGCAAGCGCACCAGCTACAGAATTGGGACTAGACTTTGCTGAAACCTTTAATATCTCCATTTCTAGCTCCTCCTTGTTAACCCCCCCGCATGTTCAGCATATTAATAGAACACATCAGGATATATATCATTCCATTGCTACTATATTCTGCTTTTAAAACACTTATTCCAGCTTGGACAAAAATTTAGGCAAAATAATCCTAAATTGCGTAAAACACTGTATAACAAAATAAAAAAACCGAAACTTTACGTTTCGGTTTCCACTTTATTAAGAGAAGAATGGATGATCTTCATTAATAAGGATTCGGTTGATTTTTTTCGCTTTGCCGGTTTTTTTGTCCACCTCGATCAGACATGCACTCAAAGTCGCTCTTCCTGCTTTTGGCGGCTCAAAGCGTGTCGGCAAGTTTGTCAAAAATCTGTTAATGACAGCTGACCGTTCCATTCCTAATATGCCGTCATAGGGGCCTGTCATGCCGACATCTGCCATAAATGCTGTTCCTTGCGGAAGGATGCGGTTATCAGCTGTTTGTACATGGGTATGTGTTCCGATAACTGCTGTAACCCTGCCATCTAAGTACCAGCCCATTGCCTGCTTTTCACTTGTTGCCTCTCCATGAAAATCAACAAAGATAATATCTGTTCGTTTTTTCGCTTCAGCAATCAGTTCATCTGCTTTTACAAATGGATCATCACTTGGATTCATGAAGGTTCTTCCTTGCAGATTGATGACAGCTACTTCTATATCATTTATTTTGACAAAAACCATGCCTTTGCCAGGATTATTCTCCGAAAAATTGGCTGGTCTCACCAAATATTTGGCTTCATCAATAAAATCAAAAATCTCCCGATTATCCCAAGTGTGATTACCTAAAGTCACCGCTTGAGCTCCTACCTCTAAAAAGCCGCGGTAAATTTTTTCTGTAATCCCTTTGCCGCCAGCAGCATTTTCACCATTAATAATCGTCAATTGAGGGCGGTATTTTTCCTTCAGCTTCGGCACATATTCTTTAATCATGTCCCTTCCCATCGATCCGACCACATCGCCTATAAATAAAATATGCATAATATAAATCCTTTCTATGAAGCCCTGCCAAATATGGCAGCTTCCTATCCAAACTAGGTTCTCTTTAGTTTAACATACATTCATTCTTTTTCTCTTATACAGCTTTTCAAAATAAAAACGGTGCACATGGCACCGTTTTTTTATTTTGCGTATTCAACAGCTCTTGTTTCACGTATAACTGTAACCTTGATATGTCCTGGATAATCCAGCTCTTCTTCGATCTTTTTGCGGATATCACGTGCTAATCGATGTGATTCCAAATCGTCAATCAAGTCAGGTTTAACCATTATTCGTATTTCACGGCCTGCTTGAATAGCAAACGACTTCTCAACACCATCATATGATTCAGAGATTTCTTCTAATTTTTCGAGACGGCGAATATAATTCTCTAGTGTCTCTCTGCGGGCACCAGGTCTTGCAGCTGAAAGTGCATCAGCAGCAGCAACAAGTACCGCAATAATAGAAGTAGGCTCTGTATCGCCATGATGGGAAGCAATGCTATTAATAACCACAGGATGTTCTTTATACTTAGTGGCAAGTTCTACCCCAATTTCAACATGGCTTCCTTCGACTTCATGGTCAATAGCTTTTCCGATGTCATGGAGCAATCCTGCTCTTCTCGCAAGTGTTTCATCTTCCCCAAGTTCCGCAGCAAGTATACCTGAAAGCTGTGCAACCTCTATACTGTGTTTCAGCACATTTTGGCCGTAGCTTGTTCTGAATTTTAAACGGCCGAGAATTTTGATCAAGTCAGGGTGAAGTGCATGTACACCAACTTCAAATGTTGTCTGTTCACCGATTTCACGGATATGTTCATCAACTTCACGTCTTGCCTTATCGACCATTTCCTCAATGCGAGCTGGATGGATGCGGCCATCCTGCACAAGCTTATCAAGGGCCAGTCTTGCTGTTTCCCTTCTGATAGGGTCAAAACCTGAAAGAATGACAGCTTCTGGTGTGTCATCAATAATTAAATCAATTCCAGTAAGTGTCTCAAGCGTACGAATGTTGCGCCCTTCTCTACCGATGATTCGGCCTTTCATCTCATCATTAGGCAAGTTAACCACGGATACAGTTGTTTCGGCAACATGATCTGCGGCACATCTTTGGATAGCAAGCGACAGAACTTCTTTCGCTTTCTTGTCTGCTTCCTCTTTTGCTCTTGTATCGCTTTCTTTAATCATTATAGCGATATCATGGGCGATATCTTGCTCTGTTTTGTCTAAAATGATGGATTTTGCCTCTTCGCGAGTTAAACCGGAAATGCGCTCTAGTTCAGTTTGCTGCTTGCGAACCATCTCATCCACTTTGCTCTCCATCTCTTCCATATGCTGTTGTCTTTTATTAAGAGAATCGTCCCTCTTTTCTAAAATTGTTTCCCGTTTATCAAGCGCCTCTCCCTTACGGTCAAGGTTTTCTTCTTTTTGCAATAAACGATTTTCTTGTTTTTGTAGTTCATTTCTTCGATCACGAACTTCTAGTTCTGCTTCACTGCGAAGCTTGTGAATCTCATCCTTTGCTTCTAACAAAGCTTCTTTTTTCAATGCTTCTGCTTCACGTTTTGCAGTTTCAATCATTTGTTCAGCAGTCATTGTCGCATTAGCAATTTTTGCATTAGCATTGGACTTACGAATAAAATATACAACAAAGCCAACAACGGCAATTACGATTAGGCCAAGCAAAATGGAGATGATAATTGTATTGGTTTCCATCATTTCACCTCCTCTTGCTATTAAATTGTGTTGTTACGATTTTAAAAGTATTGGCTTATAGTTCTTTTTAAAGCGAAAATACTGCCCTAGTACATAGTTTCTAGGTTTTTCATACTCATAAAAATGTAAAATATACAATATAATTGTATAGTTGTGCCAATTCATTGTCAAGAGCTTGAATTAGGAGGATAGACACTAATTTAAGGGGTTTCATCTTATTCGCCTATGCATAATCTAGCATTTACTGGTAAATTATACATCTTTCTCTCTTCTTGTAAAAAACTGTTGCGAAACGAATAGATTCTAATTCCCAACCCTCAGATAAAATCGATTCGTATTACTAGTATAGACAGGAAAAAAATACCTAAACAGCACCTTTAGCTGTTTTTCAAATAACGAAAAAAGGATAGCAGTCTAGTGACCGCTATCCTATCCTTTAAGTTAGTCTACTAATTCAAAAGACTCTTGGTCTTCTTCATCTTGTCCTGGTTTTAAGACAACTTCGTTATCCAAACCGTAGTGGTCACGAATCTTCTTCTGAATTTCAAGAAGAATATCTTTGTTTTCTTTAAGGAAAAGCTTCGCATTTTCACGGCCTTGGCCTAAACGCTCATCATTATAAGAATACCAAGATCCGCTCTTTTGAACAATATCCAGCTCAGAACCAAGATCAATTGTCTCGCCTTCTTTGGATATACCTTCTCCATACATGATGTCGACTTCCGCAACTCGGAACGGCGGTGCTACTTTATTTTTCACAACTTTGATTTTCGTTTTATTTCCGACTATATCCGTACCTTGTTTAAGTGTTTCAGCACGGCGAACTTCTAAGCGAACAGTTGAATAGAATTTCAATGCGCGGCCACCTGGTGTTGTTTCAGGGTTTCCGAACATAACGCCGACTTTTTCACGAATCTGGTTAATGAAAATCGCGATTGTTTTCGATTTGTTGATTGCACCTGAAAGCTTACGAAGCGCTTGTGACATCAAGCGAGCTTGCAAACCAACATGGGAATCACCCATCTCCCCTTCAATTTCCGCTTTAGGTACAAGTGCTGCAACGGAATCGATAACAAGGATATCAACGGCACCACTTCTTACCAATGCTTCCGCGATTTCAAGCGCTTGTTCTCCCGTATCCGGCTGAGAAAGAAGCAGCTCATCAATGTTTACACCGAGCTTTTGTGCGTAAACAGGGTCTAACGCATGCTCTGCATCGATAAATGCAGCTTGTCCACCAGTTGCTTGAACTTCTGCAATTGCATGTAGAGCAACAGTCGTTTTACCTGAGCTTTCAGGACCATAGGTTTCAATAATACGGCCTCGTGGATATCCGCCAACCCCAAGTGCTGCATCCAATGCTAATGAACCGCTCGGAATAGTGGAGACAACCCGGTCTGTCTGTTCTCCTAATTTCATGATACTACCTTTACCAAATTGTTTCTCTATTTGTTTTAATGCCATTTCTAAAGCAGCTTGACGATCGCTCAAAAAATTCTCCTCCTTTAATATATAAAAATGAATCATTTCCCATTCGGCAGATTCATTTGGTGTTCAAGAATATATATTAAATATACTCTTTTTCTCCGAGTTTGTACAGCAAAAAGTAGAACATTCATTCGTTTTTTTAAAAATGCTGCACCATAACTAAGAAACGAGCCAGGAGTGCTAATTACAGCTTCTTCAATTCTTTAAGCAGGAAAAATTGTCCGTATTTTGACGATCTGCTTCTGTTTGCCGAACGTCCTCCTCCAAGAAGAAGCTTTTCTGAAATAGTCGGTTTTCCTTTCACAGCAATTCCGATATAAACAGTTCCAACCGGATGCCCTTCTAACTCATCAGGACCAGCGACTCCTGTGAAGCTGATTCCGATATCTGTGCCAATCAGTTTAGCGACGTTTTCAGCCAGTTCGATTGCACACTGCTCACTTACAACACCGTGATTCTTAATAGTCTCTTCCTTAACAGAAAGAACATTTTGCTTCACTTCATTCGTATAGCAGACCACTCCACCGCCAAAAACAACGCCTGCTCCTGGGATGTTCGTCATTTCCTGCTGGAACAATCCGCCGGTGAGGCTTTCGGCCGCAGCGACAGTCAGTCCGTGTTTCTCTAATTCCTTAGAAAGCTCTTTAGCAAGAGTCGTGTCATCATACCCATAGAAGAATTCGCCGACACGTTCAAAAATCTCTGTTTCAGCAGCATCAATTAAACGCTCTGCTTCCTCTTGTGAATCATGCTTGCATGTTATCCGGAGAGTGACTTCCCCTTCGCCAGCCAGCGGTGCGATTGTCGGATTCGACTGCTTATCAATCAAATCAACAATTTCTGTTTCCAGCAGCGATTCTCCTATGCCGAAAAAGCGCAGCACTCTTGAGACGATAAGCTCTTTTGTTGTCAGCTTTTCCTGCAGTGCCTGATAGCCGTATACATCGAACATTGGCTGCATTTCCTTAGGCGGACCAGGAAGGAGCATGTAGAAACGGCTGTCTTTTTCAAGGAACATTCCAGGCGCCATTCCATGATCATTTGCAAGTATGCGGGAGCCTTCCAGTACTAGCGCCTGCTTCTTGTTATTTTCTGTCATCGTGCGCTTAGAACGCACAAAGTATTGCTCGATTGAATGGAGAGCATCTTCATCAAAGACAAGCTTTTTCCCAAGATGCAAAGCGATTGTCTCCTTCGTCAAATCATCCTTTGTAGGACCAAGGCCCCCGGTAAAAATAAGAAGATCTGAACGAGACTCGGCAATCTTAATCGCATCCTCCAAGCGGTTTGAATTGTCCCCAACCGCTGTGTGATAATAAACATTTACTCCGAGATTTGCCAGTTGCTTTGAAATATATTGGGCGTTTGTGTTGGCGATTTGACCGAGCAGCAGCTCAGAACCAACAGCTATGATTTCTGCATTCATCCGTTCATTTCCCCTTTCTCTCTCCCATATATGGGTGTCTCTTTCCTTATTCCCAACTTGCCTTTAATTCAAAAGTTAATTTCTGCTGAAAATTATTTAGAATTAGCAAAAACATGCTTATTCTTAGCGAAATAGTCCCAACCAGACCAGATTGTAAAGATTAAAGCAACCCATAAAGCGATTTGATCGAATTGTAGTCCAATCAATTCAAAAATCATGTTGTGCAAAAGCAATGCGGAAATTGCGACGATTTGTGCCCATGTCTTTATTTTCCCAAGCATGTTTGCAGCGACCACTTCTCCGCCTTTTGCAAGAATAGCACGCAGCCCTGTTACAGCAAATTCTCTGCTGATAATGACAATAGTAATCCAGGCAGAAGCCATATCAAAACTTACAAGTACAATTAGAGCAGCTGATACAAGCAGTTTATCTGCCAAAGGGTCAAGAAATTTGCCCAAGTCTGTCACGAGATTATATTTTCGTGCGAAGTAGCCGTCAACCCAATCTGTTGTCGATGCCAAAATGAACAGAAGTGCGCCGACAAAATGAGTCACAGGCAATGAAACGCCAAGCAGCTCCAGTTCGCCCCAAGAAAAGTCTGCAAGCATAATGACTAAAAATACCGGAATTAACAGTATTCTTGAAATGGTTATTTTGTTAGGTAAATTCATCTTACTTCCTCCGTTTTATGTACAAAAATAGCGTTATTTCATCATTGGCCAGTCAAAGAAGACTTACGTTACGCAAAATTAGCCAAAATAGTATGAAAACATTAGTATTATACCCAATAATAATAAAAAAAGCGAAATATAGTGACCTAGCAGACTCTCTAAACATGCTGCATATTAAGAAAGAAGTCTGCAAAAAGCAAGAAAGAGCCGATTACACAGCCCTTTTTTCTTGCTAAATGGTTTTTGTTATTCACTATCCTTGACATACTTGATTGTGATGTCTTGGCGTACGGAATCTGACGGCGAAACAGCAAAATCGATTTTCTCATCATTAACATAAACCTCTGTTTGACTGCTGTTACCGATGACAAGCACCGCTTCTGTTTCCTTCGAGTAATCTACTGTCTTAGATTCTTCTCCATCTTTATCGAGAATGCCTTGGAAGAAAGAATACCCTTTGCCGTTTTGCATGTTCACCCATGTCTGTCCTGTTGAAACAAGCTTGACGCTGAACTTGTCCGCATTTTTCAATTCATATGTAGAGGCGCTTCCGCTTGTTCCGCTAACGGTAATTTCCTGCTTAGGCGTTTCCTCTTCCTCTTCTTCAGCAGGCTCATCTTCTTTAGTTGCTGTATCGGCCGCTTTTTCTTCAGAGGCATTGTCATCTTTCGCCTCGCTGTTTTCCGTATCCTTCAGCGTTTCTGACTCGCCATATTTCGCCTCTGTTGGGGCGTTTTCATTCTCTGCAGCAGAGTCACCATTGCCGCCTTTTGATATGAAATACCAAGCAATGGCAGCCACACCAATAACGAGCAATGTAATAAGAATCTTCGGCAATATATCAAATACCTTTGATCCGCCTTCTGACATCGTTTGTCTTGATGTCACCCTTGAGAGCTTCTCTGGTATTTCCTCATTGCCGCTTGACGGGATTTCGCTCTTATATTCTTCAAACAAGTCATCAGCAGGCAAATTTACTGCTTCCGCATATTGTTTAATGAACGCTCTGGCATAAAAATTCCCGGGCATCATGCTGAAGTTGCCCTCTTCAATCCCGATAAGATAACGGGTTTGTATTTTTGTAATTTCTTGCAGCTCCTCAAGGCTTAAGCCTTTTGCAAGCCTTGCTTCTTTTAATCTGTTTCCTAGTTCACTCACAAATAACACCTTCCAACTTGCTAAAAATCAAATCCTTGAAACTCATTTTGTAAAAGCAGCGCATTCTTTTTGCGGACATCTAAGATGATTTCTTCATTCGGCTCATGACGAAGCTCGATAATATAATCAAAATCATCTAGTGAATATTCCGTATTATGAACAAACACATCCGGATGCTCGACCACTTTGACAGCAGGAAGGCGCATCACTTCCCTGATCAGCTGCCAATGCTTCTCGTTTATCTGCTTGCTAGAAACAACTCCATCTATAATAAAAAGATTGTTCTCACTATACTCATCTTGAATCAGTGAACTTCTGACAGTCTGTTTTAATAACGTTGAGCTGACTGGAAGCCACCTTTTGTTAGCACTGACGCTTGCTGCGACAATCGATTCTGTTTTGCCAACCCTGGGCATTCCTCTTATCCCTATTAGCCGATGTCCTTCGAGCTTAAACAGTTCTGCCATAAAATCGACCAATAGCCCCAGTTCAGTGCGGACAAACCGAAATGTTTTTTTGTCATCTGCATCTCTTTGTATGTATCTGCCATGACGCACAGCCATTTTGTCCCGAAGAGTCGGCACACGGAGCTTGAACACCTTGATCGTGTCCATCGTATAAAGGATGGATTCCAGACGCCTCACCTGCTCATCATCGGTTGTTGTCATTAAAAGGCCTCTCCGCCCATCATCGACCCCATTGATGGTAATAATATTGATGGAAAGCATACCTAGCAATGATGATATTTCCCCGAGTAGTCCAGGTCGATTTTTTTGGATTTCATATTCCAGATACCATTCCTTCTCTCTCAAAAAAATCCTCCCCAAATCTTGTTCTGTTCGTTTTTTTAACTCTATATAATAATAAAGGAAAGTTCCTAAAGATGAAAGAAAAAACCAAGCACTTTCCGATAAAATTAGAAGCCTGTGCAGCTATGTATTATTTGAAGCTGTTTTTCAAAAAGGAAAAGAGGCAGCTTATCCATAAGGTGACCATAAAATGAAAAAAAGGAATAGCTTTAATTGCCTTCTTGCTTTTTACGGATCTCCCTATAGATATAGCCGCCTCGAAAAATAACCCTAATTAACGGTCAGTTCCGTTGTTTTGAACAAGCTTGACCATCATGTTCGCAATTGCATGCTGCTCTTCTTCAGAAGCAACAGACCAAAGATCAGCAAGAATTCTTTCCTGATCGTTTTTTGGTTCTACTTGGTTTGATAAGTAATCACCAATTTGGAATGCAAGATCACCAATAACGCCTTTGTTCATTCCTTCGTTTTGTGCATGATTAAGGCGGTCACCTAAAAAGTCTTTCCATTGATCCCAGTTTTGCAATATAGACATAGAGGTACTCCTTTCCATTCTGTAAGTTGTATTACATAGTTATTTTGGATTGTTCAACCGAATTATATGCATAACAACTTAGGAAAAAATCTTTTACACATGCCAGCCGCCATTTGGTGATAATACTTGTCCTGTTAAATAAGAGGAGTCGCCAGACAGCAAAAATAAAACGCTTTGTGCGACTTCCTCTGCCTTTCCAAGCCTGCCCATCGGAATTTCCTCTGCCATCCATTCCTTTTCTTCAGCTGTAAACATGCCGAGCATCTTTGTATCGATAGCACCAGGTGCCACAGCATTAACGCGAATACCATTTCTGGCAACTTCCTTGCTCAATGCCTTAACGAAGGATAGTTGGGCACCCTTTACAGTGGAATAAGCAACCTCCATCGATGCACCGATCTGTCCCCAAATCGAAGATATAGCGACAATATTGCCAGCTTGCTTTTGTGTCATTTTCGGCAAAAGCTCCCTTGTGACAGATATTAAGGAAGCGACATGTAGATTCCATAGCTGGTCCATTATTTCATCAGTCGTATCCGCCAACATTCCGTAAACACTCACTCCGCTGGCATACACGATACCATCAAGGGAAAAAATTGAATTTATCACTTGTTTATATCCATCCCGTTTGCTTAAGTCAGCTTTTATTGCTATATAATCTTGACCAAATGGCGCTATCTCTTCAAGCAGTTTTCGGATAGCCTCCTCATTCTGGTTATAATGCAAATACAAGGAATACCCCTTGCTTGCTAGCAATTTTGCAATGGCTGTGCCAATTTCCCCTGTTGCTCCTGTAATTAAAATATGTTTCCCCATTTTGTTCACTCCGTCATTTCTAATGTGTACAGCAAAAAAGGAAGTGGGTTTCATCCCATTTCCTTTTTGCTGTTAACTGCCTTATGCTATGCCTTTGGCACAACTTGGCAGACAGTGATTCTGTCTTCGTCAATAAACCGCTGTGCAGCTGCCTGAATGTCCTCTACAGTTATTTGTTCAATCGTTCCGACAACATCAAATAAATTCATATCATTGAAGGAATATCTTGTAAACTGATTCGCAATATATTCAGGTGAATTAACGGCACGAAGGAAGGTTCCGATTCGTTTCTTTTTCGACCGTTCAAGCGTTTCCTTTTGAATCGCAGTTGATTTTGCCTCTAGAAGTATTTTTTGAATTTGCTCTGCAAGTTCATCCGGCTTGCTTGTATCTCCGCCGACCATCGCAAAGCCAAAGCCCTTTTCCTGTGTATAATCATAAGAGAAGGTATCATCAATCAACCCTTCAGAAAACAGATGTTGATAATTTTCGGAGCTGTTAGAGAAAAGCAAGTCGAGCAACGTGTTAATACACAGCTCATTCTTCAGCATTTCAGCACCTTGCTGCTCGGTGTCCACTGCTTTAACGCCGACAAGGCATTTGGATGTTTGCACATTCATATTAAGCACTTGTTTCTTTTTATGCACCTCTAGTGGTTCTTCCTCAAACTGCCTTTTTATTTCCGGCTTTTTCGTATAGTCCTTCTTCTGCTGGTTTGCTTTAATACTTTCCATATATTCGTTAGGATCTACCGGACCGACAATAAACAAGAGCATATTGCTAGGGTGATAAAAAGTATCATAGCACTCATACAGCAAATCCTTTGTAATATGTGATATCGACTCAATTGTACCTGCAATATCAATTTTAACAGGATGGTTTTTATACATGTTTTCAATCAAGCCAAAATACAAACGCCAGTCAGGATTATCATCATACATCGTAATTTCTTGGCCGATAATACCTTTTTCCTTTTCAACTGTCTGTTCAGAGAAATATGGATCTTGCACAAAATCAATTAATGTTTCTAGGTTGTTTTCAACATTCTGTGTGCTAGAAAATAAATAAGCCGTTCTTGTAAAGGAGGTAAATGCATTAGCAGAAGCTCCGTTTTTGCTGAACTCTTGGAAGACATCACGGTCCTTCTTCTCAAAAAGCTTGTGTTCTAGAAAATGAGCGATGCCATCTGGAACTTTTTTATATTCTGTTCCGTTCAACGGGACGAACATGTTGTCAACAGACCCGTAATTTGTTGTAAACGTACAGAATGTTTTGTTGAAGCCTTTTTTCGGGAGAATATAGACTTTAAGCCCATTATCAAGCTCTTCAAAGAAAAGTTCTTCCTGCAGCTGTTCAAAAGAGATTTTTTCCATTAGTTATTCCCCTCCGATCCTGATAGGAAATAGATTGTATCCAATTCGATTTTATTAGCAACACTTTGAATTTCTTCCTTCGTTACCTTGCTGATGGATTGCAGCCATTGGGACATATCCACTTTTACACCGCTTACTGCATTATGGTAGAACACCTCAATCATACCTCTTGCTGTATCAAGTGTTTCAAGCATTTGATTATGAGTGACTGCCTTTGTCTGCATAATTTCATCATCAGTGAAATCACCCTTTTTCATTAGCTCTAACTGCTCCTTAATGATAGATACAGCCTTTTCATAATTTTGCTGGTCAATCCCTGACAAAACCATCAGCAAGCCTTTATGACTTTCAATCCGGCTTGCAGCATAGTAAGCAAGACTTTCTTTTTCTCTTACATTAAGGAAAAGCTTGGAGTGGGAAAAGCCGCCATAAATGCCATTGAATATTTGCAAAGCAAAATAATCTTCATCCCCATACACAACATTTGTTCTGTAACCGATATGAAGTTTGCCTTGTTTCACATCTTGAACTTCCTTTACTTCCTTTTCCTTTACTTCCTTATGTACCGCCCTCGTATGTTCGGAAGCCGTTCTATCAGCAAATGGCAGCTTTGTGCTTATATAAGAGGCTATTTCCTCTTCATCAATATCTCCTACAACAAATACATCGATTTGATCCTCTTGTCGCGATTTCTCATAGTATTGATACAGTTCTTCTGCTGTGATAGGATCTACCTTATCAGCAATGCCGTTTACACCTAAAGCATATGGCTCTCCTTTAAACATTTCTTCTACTAAACGGAAATTAGCATACCTCATTTTGTCATCATAAATGGATTGAATTCTTTGCTTCAAGGCCCTTTTTTCATCTTCGACTATTTTTGCTACAAAGGATTTTCCATCTCCGTTAGGGTTAAAAAGAATTTCCGCCAAAAAATCGACACCTTTTTTCAGCAGCGGGTCTGGATTGCTCAAAAACTTTTCATTAGCTATTTCTAAGGAGAAGGAAATAATTTGATAATCACCTTTTTTGGAAAGGTCAATAAAAAATGTCGCTCCATATAACTCTTCCAAATATGAACGAAGTGTTGCGGTATTTGGGTACTTATTGGAGCTGTTTTGCAGGACATACGGCAAAAGAGCCCTTAATGTAGCACTTTCTTCTGTAATGGGAGCCTTCCACTTTACGACAATATTATTTGTTTTAAACTTCTCTGTCTTAACAGTATGCAGATTATATCCGCCGTATTTCCTGACTTTCTCTTCAGCAACACTCATGGGCTACCTCCTAAGTTCACTGCACTAAAAAATGCATATTTTTATAACTATAGTATTGACTCTAATACAAAGGATATTCTTACTATAACTTTGTTAAGCACACGTTTTCAAGTTTCTTTCGTGCAAATCACAACCGTGTTTATCAAATGGTATGTTTTAATACCACTTCATAATCCTTAAAACAAAAAAATCTCCTGTTGCATAAATGCAACTAGGAGATTTTTGTAATATAATTATCTGCTTCCTTTTATATATGGGACACCGGAAGCTTTCGGTGCATCTGCTCTGCCGATGAAGCCAGTAAGTGCGATGATTGTCAGCACATATGGGGCAATCAGCAAGTATACATTCGGAATGTTCTCAAGGAATGGCAAGCTGCTTCCGACGATGCTCAATGATTGGGCAAATCCGAAGAACAGGGCCGCACCCATCGCTCCTAATGGATTCCACTTTCCGAAAATCAATGCTGCAAGAGCCATGAACCCTTGTCCGCTGATTGTAGAATGAGTGAAGTCATTTGTAATCGACTGTGCGAACACACCGCCGCCGATACCGCCTAACGCACCAGATAAAACAACACCGATATAGCGCATTTTAGTAACATTGATACCCATTGTATCAGCTGCCATCGGATGCTCCCCAACAGCACGGAGACGAAGACCGAATGGTGTTTTGAACATTACAAACCAAGAAATAATAGCTACTATAATAGCCAGATAAGATGTCCAGTACGTATTCTGGAAGAACAATTCTCCAATGACTGGAATATCTTTCAATACTGGAATATCCACTTTTTTGAAGCTGTATTGAATTGTTGCAGTTTGTCCTTTGTCATAAATCAGTTTAACCAAAAACATTGCCAAACCTGCTGCAAGCAAGTTTATCGCAACACCGGAAACAGTCTGATCAGCGCGGAATGTGATGGACGCAACAGCATGCAGCAAGGAAAAGACTGCGCCAACGACCATTGCACACAATAAGGCTACCCATGGAGTCCATGCTCCTAAGCTGTCTGCAAAAGTTAAGTTGAATACGATGGAAGAGAATGCCCCCATCAGCATAAGACCTTCTAGCCCGATATTAACAACACCGGCACGCTCTGAGAAGTTACCGCCAAGCGCAGTAAAAATCAGCGGAGCAGCCCATAATAGTGAAGAAGGAATGACAATTAATAATACATCCATTAATCCCACTTACTTCTCCCCCTTTTTACTTTTATTTTTGCTCATTTTCTCTAAGAAGATGCGTATCATATAGTTTGCTGCCACGAAGAATACGATTAATGCGATGATGATATCAACCATTTCATTCGGCACACCAGCCTCGAGCGGCATATTCAACGCTCCGACTTTCAAGAAGCCGAATAAAGCGGCTGCAAAGACAATACCTAATGGTCCATTTGCACCGAGAAGAGCAACGGCGATTCCATCAAATCCTACGCCTGTGAATCCAGCTTTATTGCTGACATATTCGAATGTTCCTAATCCTTCCATTGTACCTGCAAGACCTGCAAAGGCACCAGAGATTACCATAGAAAGAACGATATTTCTGTTAACATTCATACCGGCATATTGCGAAGCATTCTGGTTAAAGCCAACTGCTTTCAATTCATAGCCTTTAACGGTTTTCTCAAGAATAAGCCACATAATAAGCACACATGCTAGAGCTATTAAAATTCCCCAGTGTAAACGGGAATAATCTGTCATGCTGCTCAAGAAATCTGAGCGAAGAGACGCAGATGCCGGAATATTTTCCGTACGGTCTGCCTTATCTGTTAATACATTACGAATTAAATAGTTTGATACATGCAATGCGATATAGTTCATCATAATGCTGACGATTACTTCATGCACTCGGAAGCGTGCTTTTAAAAATCCTGGCACAAATGCCCATAATGCACCTGCAGCTGCTCCTGCAAGCACTGCCAACGGCAAATGAATGATTTTCGGCAAATCAAAAGCGACTCCGACCCACACTGCTGCAAGCCAGCCGACGATTAATTGACCCTCTACTCCGATATTAAACAAGCCTGTACGGAAGGCAAATGCCACTGCAAGTCCTGCAAGGATTAACGGAGTAATCTGGCGCACTACTTCACCGACAAAGTAGACTTCGCCGAATGCGCCGTTCCACAGTGCAGTATATGCTGCAGCAGGATCATAGCCGGTAACGAGCATGATGATTGTTCCAACTATAATGCCCAGCAATACAGATATAACAGGTATACTTATTTTTCTTATTGTATTAGACATTCTTCTCCACACCCACTTTTTTATCTTTCGATCCTGCCATTAATAATCCTAGCTCTTGTTCTGTTGTATTCTTCGGGTCTACCTCCGCAATAATATTCCCTTCAAAGATAACAGCAATCCGGTCGCTAACATTTAAGATTTCCTCTAGTTCGAAGGAAACAAGCAACACCGCTTTTCCTTTATCTCTTTGTTCTATCAGACGTTTATGGATAAATTCAATCGCTCCGACATCAAGTCCGCGTGTCGGCTGTGCCGCAATCAAAAGATCTGGGTTTCTGTCCACTTCTCTTCCGATGATTGCCTTCTGCTGATTACCGCCTGATAAAGCTCTCGCTGGAGTATGTGCGCCAGGTGTTCTTACATCGAACTCTTCAATCAGCGTTTTCGCTTTTAAATCAATTTCCCGTTTGTTCAAGAAGCCAGCCTTAGAAAATGGCTGTTTGTAATACGTTTGCAGCACCATGTTTTGACCAATTGGGAAATCAAGAACTAAGCCGTGTTTATGACGGTCTTGCGGGATATGGCCGAGACCGCTTTCTGTGATTTTTCTAGGTGTCAGCACGCTGAGCTCTTTGCCGTTCAGCTTAATGCTTCCGTTATCTTTTTTTAGCAGCCCTGTTATCGCTTCAATCAGCTCTGACTGCCCGTTACCATCTACACCGGCAATTCCGACTACTTCGCCGGCACGGACATTCAAGTTAAGCGAATTTACAACAGGTACTCCCCTAGAATCTTTAACAGTCAAATCAGAAATTTCCAAAACTGTCTCTTTAGGCTGCGGTGCTTTTTTGTCGGTTTTGAATGTAACTTCACGGCCGACCATCAAGTTTGCAAGCTCTGTTGGATTTGTTCCGCTTACATCGTATGTACCGATTCCTTCCCCTTTGCGGATAACGGTTACACGATCACAAACTTCCATGATTTCCTTCAGCTTATGAGTGATTAAGATGATGGATTTTCCTTCCTTAATCAATGTTTTAAAGATGCCAATGAGTTCTGTAATTTCCTGAGGTGTCAGCACAGCAGTAGGCTCATCAAAGATAAGGATTTCCGCTCCGCGGTATAAAGTCTTTAAGATTTCCACCCTTTGCTGCATACCTACAGAAATATCAGAAATTTTCGCCCGTGGGTCTACTGCAAGCCCGTAACGCTCACTGATTTCTCTTACTTCATTTTCTGCCTTTTTTAAGTCTATTTTTCCTTTACTTACTGTTTCTTTTCCTAAAATAATGTTTTCTGTAACAGTAAAGGTATCGATCAGCATGAAATGCTGATGGACCATCCCGATGCCCAAATCATTCGCCACATTAGGGTTGGAGATGTTGACCACTTTCCCTCTTGCTCTGATTTCTCCTCTTTCCGGCTGATAAAGTCCGAACAATACGTTCATCAATGTTGACTTTCCTGCACCGTTTTCCCCTAACAATGCATGAATTTCCCCTTTTTTTAACTGAAGGGTTATATTGTTATTGGCAACAATTCCAGGAAATTCTTTTCGGATATTCAGCATCTCAATAACATATTCCATCTCATTCACTCCTTCTTCTCCACAAACGAATGTCAAATAATTAAAAATACAGCTGGCAAAAAAATATTTAAGTGTCAGCAGTAAGAGGAATTTCTGCAACCTATGATATTTAACTATTTCGCTATAATTTCACCATCGTAAAATTTTTAATAAAAAGCAGAAGGCTTCTGCCTTTTAGTTAAAATTCTAGTTATGGTCGTAAAAAAGGAATAAGTGTTTTGCCATGCAAACCACTTATTCCTGTAAAAACTTCTTAAATCTAATTATTGTACAGTATCAGGAACAGTGTACTCACCGTTTTTAATTTTGTCTGTCCATTCTTTAACAGCAGCTTCGATGTCTGCTTTGTTTTCTGCTTCTTCGTTGATTTCAGCTAGACCAACACCGTCTTCAGCAAGTCCGTATACAGAAGTTTCTCCGCCTGGGAAGTTTCCTTCTTGAGCTTTAGTAGAGATATCTTGAACTGCAGCAGACACACCTTTAAGTGCAGAAGTCAATACGATATTGTGGTCGCCGACAACACCTTCAGATGCTTGGTCAGAGTCAACACCGATTGCCCAGATTGCTCTTGATGGATCTTTTTCCTTTAGCTCACGAGCTTCTGTGAAAAGACCAGCACCAGTTCCGCCTGAAGCGTGGAAAATTACGTCAACATCAGAAGAGTACATTTTGCTTGCAATTGTTTTTCCAACTTCCGGCTTGTCAAATGCACCAGCATATTGGGAATCAATTGTAGCGTCAGGGTTAGCTTCTTTTACACCAGCTTCAAAGCCAGCTTCAAAGCGAGTGATAACTTCACTTTCTACTCCGCCGATGAATCCGATTTTATTTGTTTTTGTTGCTTTACCAGCAGCTACTCCAGCAAGGAAGCCTGCTTCTTGTTCCTTAAATGTAATGCTTGCTACGTTTGGTTCGTCAACTACAGCATCAACAATTGCAAAATGAGCATCTGTTTGCTGTTTAGCAATTTCATCAATTGCCCCTTCCATCATGAAACCAATACCATACACTAAGTCATATTTTTGGCGTACTAAGCTGTTCAAGTTTGTTGAATAATCAGAGTCTGATTGAGATTGTAAATAGTCGATACCATTTCCTTTGTCAAGTCCATTTGCTTTACCGAAAGCTTGCAGGCCTTCCCATGCTGACTGGTTGAATGATTTATCATCAACACCGCCGACATCTGTTACCATTGCAACGCTGAAAGAATCACTCTTTTCTTCTCCAGAAGATCCTTCGTTATCATCGTTTTTACCACAAGCCCCTAAAACAGTCCCAGCAGCAAGTACTAAGGACAGCGCTAAACCAAATTTACGCTTTTTCAAGGTTTGTACCCCCTAATTTTTTTTGTTTTTTGTTTTCATAGTGAGAAATGCTTTAACAATAGTTTCTCCGATTGTCACGAATAAATTCGTTTTCTTAGCACTTGAAAGCTAAACTTATCGGCTCTAAAGTAATTGACTGAATAAAGCACCGGCTCATCCTTTTCATCATAATGCATCTGCTTTAAGACTAGCAGTGCAGTTTCAGGCTCGCATTGTAAGATCGGAGAGATTTTTTCATGATAGCCGATCGGCTCGATTTGCGCGACAGCATATGTAATTTTCTTTTGGGCATCCGCTTCCAAAAACTGAAAAATTGAATCGTTTTCATACGAAAATCTTTCAGGCAGAATATTTTGCAGAAGCTTGTCTATACAATAAACAACAGGCTCTCCGTTAGCAGTTCGAACACGTTCGATCACTACTATCTCTTCGTCTTGCGTGCAGGAAAAACGCCTTGCATCCTCTTCAGTTGAACATTGAGTTGTTGAACTTAGAAAAATTGTTCCTGGATTCATTCCAGCTTGCCGAATCATGTGGGTCACACTGTGGAGCTGTTCAATGCCTGAATTGAAAAGCGGCTTGCTGTTGACAAATGTCCCAACGCCATGACGCCTTATGATGACATTTTCCTCTTCCAGTGTGCGCAGCGCCTCTCTTAAAGTAGCTCTGCTTACGCCCAAAGTTTTTGCAAGCTCAAATTCAGAAGGGAATTTTTCTTTTTCTTTGTAAATCCCATTCTCAATATCACGTTTCAGTCTGTCCACAACCTGCAAATATAAATGCCTTGTATCTGACTTAATTAGCATGCGACCTTCCTCCAAAAACTTTCTAAGACATCAGACATCTGATGTTCAATCATTCCTACTAATCGAAAATACTATAACACTTTTTGACTAATAAATAAATAGTGAATTGTGAAATAAGTCGAAAAAAAAAGAGAAAAGAAACAATTGTCCGGAAATGACTTCCAATTCCATTGCTTCTTTCTCTTAATATTCGTCTTTACAAGATATTTTTTCCTTTAGTCTAGTAAAACATTTGTATTATAATGCTTAAAACCGAACTTTAATAGTATAACCTATTTCGGCGTACGAAAGATAATCCGTTTTATAAATTGATCTCTTCTGATGCTTTTGGCACAAGAACTGTCCGCGGTTTGCTGCCCTCATACGGACCGACGATGCCCCTTGCCTCCATTTCGTCAATGAGGCGGGCAGCTCTTGTATATCCGATTCTAAACCGTCTTTGCAGCATACTTACAGACGCAGTCTGCATTTCAATAATCAAGTCGACAGCTTCTCCATACAAATCGTCCTCTACAGCTCCTTGATTTGTTTCAGCAATCTCATCAGGAATCATCTCCTCCTGATACTGGGCCTTTTGCTGGCCGATAACAAAGTCCACTACTTCCTCCACTTCCTCATCCGACAAGAAAGCACCTTGAACACGAACTGGTTTGCTCGCTCCATATGGGAAAAACAGCATATCACCGCGGCCAAGAAGCTTCTCCGCTCCGCCCATGTCAAGGATTGTCCGAGAATCTGTTTGAGAAGATACAGCAAAGGCAATCCGTGAAGGGATATTCGCCTTGATGACACCTGTGATTACATCAACAGAAGGGCGCTGTGTTGCGATGATTAAATGAATTCCAGCTGCACGCGCCATCTGCGCCAGTCTTGTTATCGAATCTTCCACATCATTAGACGCAACCATCATTAAGTCTGCAAGCTCATCGACGATCACGACAATATACGGCAAAAGAGGCTGCTTTTCCTGCTCCTCTGCATTATACCTTTTGACATAGTCATTATAGCCTTCAATATTACGAGTTCCTGTATGGGAAAACAAATCATATCTTCTTTCCATTTCGCTTACGACCTTCTGAAGAGCCTGAGATGCTTTTTTCGCATTCGTAACAACAGGTGCAAGGAGATGGGGAATACCATTATACACATTCAACTCGACCATCTTCGGGTCAATCATCATCATCTTAACCTCATGCGGTTTTGCCCGCATGAGAATGCTTGTGATAATCCCATTGATGCAGACACTCTTACCGCTCCCGGTTGCTCCGGCAACAAGCAGATGGGGCATCTTATTCAGTTCAGCACAAACAGCATTCCCTGTAATATCTCGCCCGAATGCGATCATTAACTTACTTTCCGGCTTATCATTTTTATTCGTTTCGAGCACTTCCCGTAATGACACCATCGCTACTTCCGAATTAGGCACTTCAATCCCAATTGCCGATTTGCCTGGGATTGGCGCTTCAATGCGGATGTCCTTTGCCGCAAGAGCCAATGCCAAGTCATCACTTAAATTGACAATCTTGCTTACCTTAACTCCCTCGCTCGGATGCACTTCATACTTTGTGACAGCAGGGCCGAGATGGACCTCAGTTACCTTTGCCTTAACACCAAAACTATGGAATGTTCTCTCCAGCTTTGCTGCATTTGCATGAATTTGTTCATATTCTCCGCTTTGGTCTGCCTTTTTCGGGGCCATTAATAGTTTGATAGGCGGAAGCTCATAATCTTTATTCTCCACCTCTGTGAAGGTAATCGGAGCAATAATCTCCTCTGTTTCAATTGGTTCACTAGCGTTGCCAGCTTCTTCCTGGACTTGTCTGTCATCATAAGCATTCTCTGTAAAAGAAGAAATGATAGGTTCAGCATATGCAGGCTCTTCAGACTGCTGGATAGGTGGATTAACAATTAAAGGCTGAACTTCCTCCTCAGCTTCTTGTCTACGCTCCACTCTTTGTCTCCTTGCTGTCCGGTCTGACTGCCTGTCCGCTTTTTTCGCTTCCCTTTTTGCAATGCGCGCTTCTTTCCACTCACGAATATCATCTAGAAACTCCAGCCATTGCCGCTTTATAAAGCTCCAAATAGACAGCATCATCTTGCGGAAAGCACCGCTGAGCGTCTTGCCTGTCAACAGAATTATACCTGTAATAATGGCTAAGAAGCTGACAATTTGCGTGCCTGCCGTATCAAATAAATAATGAAACATCGCAAACAGGACTGCCCCAATCATACCGCCTCCCAAGCCAATCTTTGAGGCATTGCCGTCCGCTTCATACCAAAACAGCTCCCAAGTATTAAAAATGACGCTTGGATTGGTAAATCTACCTTCTCCTGACAGCATATTAAACAAGGATACATGGGTTAAAAGCAGGATTGCTCCAACAATTAAATAGAGGCCATTCAGTTTAGTATGAAATAAATATGGCTTCTCTCTTTTCCACATCAAATAGCCGCCATATACAATCAGCCCAAGGAGGCTTAAAATATACCATTCACCCGTAAAGAAACGAAAGAACAGCACAATCGTCGTTCCTACAACTCCTAGCTGCAAGATAGAGATAAAGCTTAACGTAATTAAAAGAAGAGCAGCAAGTTCATACTGAATTGTTTTTTTCAGATGCTGTTTCTTTTTCGTTTTTCTTGTTTTTCTTTTTGCCATGTTTATCACCTAATGTTTCTATGTTTTCTTAAGTATCTTTATGTATGAAATAAGCAGCCTTAGTTCGGCTGCTTAATGTTTGGTTATTCAATTCTATTATATCATAAGATGGAAAAATACAGTCATAATAATGGAATCTTTGCCCCTGGCTGAACAGGAGCATGCAAATAATGGCTTGGATCTGTCGAAAGCACACGCACTACCTCATATTCATGCATCTCATTTTTGGCAACGAGGAGCGGAATACCGTTAAAATCAATTACTTGCTGTTTTTCATACGTTTCTTGACCGATAGGAAACATTAACTCCTCCGGCATCATCGTATACATAATCATTGTACGATACCTTCGTTCTTATCTTTATTCAGTTCAATGAGCTCATTTAGCTTTGTCATCGCTTCGCCCACTCCGCCGACACTGTCAATCAGTCCAGACGTCACTGCATCACTGCCAATTACATTTGTTCCAATATCCCTTGTCAGGTTACCTTTTGCAAACATTAAGTCTTTAAAGCCATCTTCTTCAATTTTGCTGTGCTTTGTCACAAATTTCACTACTCGCTCCTGCATCTTATCCAAATACTCAAAGGTTTGCGGAACTCCAATAACAAGACCTGTCAAACGAATTGGATGTATCGTCATTGTTGCTGTTTCTGCTATGAATGAATAATCACAAGATACAGCAATCGGCACACCAATTGAATGTCCTCCCCCTAGCACAAGGGAAACAGTTGGCTTAGAAAGGCTAGCAAGCATTTCAGAAATTGCCAAACCTGCCTCTACATCACCGCCGACTGTATTCAAAATGACAAGTACTCCTTCAATCTTCGGGTTTTGCTCAATGGCGACAATTTGCGGAATAAGATGCTCATATTTAGTTGTTTTATTTTGTGGCGGAAGCTGAAGATGTCCTTCAATCTGCCCAACAATTGTTAAACAATGTATTTTAGAATCCTGCGATAGTTGCGGTACATTCGTTTGACCAAGCTGCTGTATTTTTTCCATTAAAGAAGATGCTGGTTTGTCTTCTTTTGGCTGAGTCTCTTCTGTATTATTTGCTTCATTTCGGTTAGCCATAATTTTCTCCCTTCCTTTCACATGATGTTTTTATTATGAAGCTAGAAGGAGAATTTCATGCGAACCAAAATAAAAATTCCGCAAAGCCTCGTCATTTGGCTGAACATTAATGTGCTTGTCCTTTTAATATCTTTCTATTCGACATCGTAATCAAGCCAGGTGCCGTTTAAGACTGTAAGGATATGAGCATAAAGAAAGGACCTTGCTCATAGCAAGATCCTACTCCCGTTTATCCTTGTTCGTTTTCACTATCTTGTTTGTGTTTTACCCCTTTGCTTTTATAGGGTTTTGCACTTTTGGCTTTTTTAGCACTAGCCTGCCAGCGGTTCCAGCCTTTTTTACCGGTCCCTCTGCCTATACCACTCTTGCCTTTTGCTTTGCTCATTTTGTCACCTCATAATGTTAAACGCCATATCTACCCACTAATCTTTCCTTTGAAGGAAGCGTACATGCAAAAAAGTTTCCTTGATTGCACAAGGAAACTTTTTTATCCTTACTTTCTTGGCGTTTTAACTTCCATAATAATCGGCAGAATCATCGGTCTGCGCTTTGTTTTTTCGTACAAGAACTGATTTAATGTATCTCTAATATCTTGTTTAATGCCTGTCCAATCAAAGCTGTCTTTGCTAATGCTTTTTTCGACAATGTCTTTAACCCGATTTGCAGCTTCTTCAAGCAGCTGTTCGGACTCTCTAACGTAGACAAATCCTCTAGTAATAATTTCAGGTCCGGCAGAGATTTTTCGCTCTTGCTTATTCAATGTTACGACAACTGTCAAAATTCCGTCCTGTGATAAAAGTTTACGGTCTCTTAAAACAATATTGCCGACATCGCCAATACCGCTTCCGTCAATAAGTACATTGCCTGATTGAACCTTGCCGCTTAAACGAAGCTTGCCGTCTTTAATTTCAATCATTTCACCTAGTTCAGGGATATGGATATTTTGCGGTTGCAAGCCGGTTTTTTCCGCTAGCTGAGCATGTGCTTTCAACACGCGGTATTCCCCGTGAATCGGCAGGAAGAATTTCGGCTTTAGAATATTGATCATAAGCTTAAGCTCTTCTTGGCTACCATGATTCGAACTATTGAATGTTTTGTTTCCTGTAAGGACACTTGCACCAAGTCGGTAAAGCATGTCGATTGTTTTTCCAACAAACACTTCACTGCCAAGGAGTGAAGATGCTGCAAATAGAATTGTATCTCCATCGCCAATATTTACTTGCTTATGGTTTTTCCTTGCCATTCTTTGCAGCGCTTCAACAGGTTCACCTTTGTTTCCTGTTGTTAAAATAATCGTTTGATTTTTCTCAAATCCTTGGATTTCCTGGAATGATACTAGAATATCTTCGGCAATATCGATATAACCGTGCTTCATCGCAATATTTAAGATAACTTGAAGGTTTTTCCCCATTATCGCAATCTTGCGCTTTGCCTTCGCAGCTGCATCAAAGATATGTTGAATTCTGTTCAAATCTGTTGCGAACACAGTTGCAATTATTCGGCCTTTTGTACGAAGAAAAGCAGCTGTCAATTCCTCTGTTACGACTGCATCTGACGTTGAGTAGCCCGGCTTGTCTGCATCCGTACTGTCAGAAAGCAAGCAAAGAACGCCTTTCTCCCCAATTTTCGCCATCTCTGCAAATTCCGGCTTATAAAGATCGCCTGCAGTTTGGTCAAATTTAAAGTCGCCAGTATGTACAATCGCACCTTCAGAAGTGTGAATGACAATAGCAATACTGTCAGGAATACTGTGGTTCACTTTAAAAAAGGATACAGACGCAGAAGGGAATTTCAGAACAGTTTTTGATGTGACAATTTCAAAACGAACTTGCCCTTTAAAGTCCTGTTCCTTCATTTTCTCTTTTGCCAGTTCAGCAGTAAGCCTTGTCGTATAAACAGGTACGTTCAGCTCTCTTAAAAAGAAGGATAGACCCCCAATATGGTCCTCATGTCCGTGCGTCAAAAAGATACCTTTTACTTTTTCTTCGTTCTGCTTTAAATAAGAGATATCTGGAACAACAATATCAATTCCAAGCATCTCGTTTTGTGGATACATTAAGCCAGCGTCAATTACAAATATGTCTTCATCGACTTCGACTGCCAACATATTTTTTCCGTTCTCCCCTACTCCTCCGAGGGCGACCAGCTTTATCTTTTCATTTGTTTTCAATTTTTGTTTCCTCCTATGTTGAGTTAGCCGACCATTGATCAGTTAACAATATTATACTTTATCTATTTAAATGTTTACAACCAATTTCAAAGAAAACGCCTGCAAGATGGAGGGAGAAATACGGCGTTACCTTAGAGTAAAAAACGCTTTTGCAAGAAAAATCCTTATGCAAAAGCATGTTTTTTATTTTGTTTTCTTAAATTTAAATGCCGCATGTATGATTAAGTAAACTAGTACAAGCAAACATGCCATAATGCTTATTCGGTTGTCTTTATTTAATACAAAGCTGATGCTGATTAATGTTAGTGCTGCAGCTGCAAGTCCTGTGATATATGGATATCCCCATAGACGAAAACTCGGCATTGTCGGATAGCTTTTGCGCAGTTTGATTTGAGCAAGGCAAATACTTACCCAAACGATTGATACGACAAAGCCTGGGAATGCCATTAGAATCGTAAAGACTTCATCTTGTGCGACTAAAGCAATCATTGATCCGAGAATCAATACTATCCCTGTCAGTATTAAACTGTATGTCGGCACACCGCTTTTTGATAATTTACTGAAAGCCTTAGGCGCCTCTCCTTCCTCTGCAAGAGAGTGAAGCATTCTAGTACAGCCGTAAATGCCCGAGTTTGCTGCGGATAACACCGCGATAATTAAAATAAAGTTCATCACATGTGCAGCTCCTTGAAGACCTGACATGGAAAGCACCTGTACAAACGGGCTTGAAGATTCTGTCAATTCATTCCAAGGAATCAATCCGCATATAACAAGAATTGGCAATGTATAGAAAAGCACAATGCGGAAAATAAAACTTTTAATAACTTTCGGCAGAATCTTTTCTGCATCTTGCGCCTCTGTTACGGTAACACCGATAAGCTCAGAGCCACCATATGAAAACATAACTACTAATAGTGCTGCAAAAATGGATGACCACCCATTCGGGAAAAAGCCTCCATGCTCTGTATAATTGCGGAAATAATCTGCTCCATCTGAAGGAATGATGCCAAATAAGATACCAGCACCTAATATAATAAAGACGATAATCATTGCGATTTTAATGCCAGCAAACCAAAACTCAAACTCTCCATAATGCTTTACGTTCATCAAATTGATGCTCAAAATAAATATGGTACAAAGAATGCTTAATACCCATAATGGAATGTTTGGAAACCAATATTGCAAAAAGCTTCCTGCTACAACCACTTCAATAATACAAACGGCAAGCCACAGAACACAGTAAAGCCAGCCAACAATAAAAGACATTCTGCTTCCAAAAGCCTTTAAAATGAAGCCCTTCATATTTGTGTTTGGGTATGCAATCGCCATTTCAGCAATGGCTCCCATCACGACTAATAATAATAAACCGGCAAAAATATAAGTAACAACTACTCCTGGACCAGCGACACCTACTGTTTCTCCGCTTCCTTTAAAGATGCCTGTCCCAATTGCCCCTCCCATCGCCATAAGGCTGATATGTCTCGGCTGCAATTTTTTCTGCAGCGTATTCTTTGTCTCCAATTTCAAATCCTCCTAAACAATGAATAACCAATAATAACAAAATGAAACAAAAAATCCAAATCTCCCGAAGTTCTACTGCAAGCACAGCAGGGCTTAACGGGAAATCTGGATTTGTTTTTTCCACATGTCTATAAGCCTTGACTAAAATTGTTTTACGTCTATATGGATAGACTAGCTATGTAATTCCTATTTTGCTTCGTTTACTTAACTGATCTATCCACTAATAACTGCATTAGAAAAAGCTTGCTAGTTTTGTTCTCTCTTCTTCTGTCAGCGGCACTAGAGGCAATCTGACAGATCCAACATCAATTCCCTTTAATTGCAGGGCTGTTTTAACTGGCACTGGGTTCGGTGCAGCAAATAGTGCAGTCATGACAGGCAGCAATTTTTGATGCATTTGCGCTGCTTTTTTGTAGTTTCCTTCAAGGAAAGCACCAACCATTTCCTGCATTTCTGGACCGATTACATGTGAGGCAACAGAGATAACTCCTGTTCCGCCAACGGAAAGCAATGGCAATGTTAAGCTGTCATCTCCGCTGTACACATAAAAATCATCCGGGGTGCCTGCGATAATTTTTGTGATGTTGTTTAAGTTTCCACTTGCTTCCTTAACTGCAACAATATTTTCAACAGCTGATAATCGAATAATTGTTTCGGGTTCGATATTTACAGCAGAACGACCTGGAATATTATAAATCATGACTGGAAGGGTTGTGCTATCTGCGACTGCCTTCACATGCTGATACATGCCTTCTTGGTTTGGCTTGTTATAGTATGGGCCTACAACCATTACGGCATCCACCCCAGCCCGTTCTGCTTCTTTTGTCATCTCGATGGAGTCATAAGTGTTATTACTACCAGTCCCTGCGATGATTGGAACTCTCTTTTCCACTACCTTTACCACATGTTTGAATAATGCTATCTTTTCCTGTTTTGATAATGTTGGAGATTCGCCTGTCGTTCCTGCAACAACTAAGGAATCTGTTCCATTTGCTATCAAATGGTTAACAATCTGTGTTGTTTTTGGAAAATCAATATGTCCCTTTGCATCAAATGGTGTAATCATGGCCGTTGACACTCTACCAAATAAACCCATCGTTCCACTCCTATTCTCATTTTCAATCTTGTTGTGATTAATGCTGTTCCTTATCTAAATCAAACGAATCATGCAATACATTTACAGCACGTACTAAATCTTCCTGTTTAACGAGGACCCAAATGGTTGTATGGCTATCCGCTGATTGCAAAATACGAATTCCCTCACCTGAAAGTGCAGTGACTATTTTTGAAGTGACACCAGGTACACCTGCCATGCCGGCACCAACTACAGATACCTTTGCACATTCACTCTCTACAATCGGGTCATAGCCCATTTCCTGAAGAACAGCTGTCGCCTTTTTAGCCATTTCATCGGTTACAGTGTAAACAACACTGTTCAGTGAAATATTAATAAAGTCAACACTGATTTCTTCATTGGCCATCGCTTTAAAGACTTGTGATTGCAGATCATATTGGTCTTTTTTGGCGAGAACTTTAATTTGAGTAACGTTTGCTACATGAGCAATCCCCGTTACTGGTCTTTCCTGGATATCACTGCCTTTATTGTCATCACTGCTAGATGTCACAAGCGTACCAGTTCCCTTTGAATGTGTGGAACGAATGCGGATTGGAACTTTCGCCTGCATTGCAATTTCCACAGCTCTAGGGTGAATTACCTTAGCACCTTGATACGCCATATTGCACACCTCTGTATATGTGACAACAGAAAGAGGTCTTGCATTTTCTGCAATGCGCGGATCTGCAGTCATGATGCCTTCCACATCTGTGAAAATATCGATTACTTCAGCATTTAAAGCTGCGCCTAATGCTGCTGCAGAAGTATCACTGCCCCCTCTGCCTAAAGTAGTCGTATCTCCGTTTGTAGCAGCACCTTGGAATCCGGCTACTACAACGACATCATGTGTTTCAAGCTCCTTTAATACGCGAGTGCAATCCATTTCCAATATTCTTGCGTTCGTAAAATCATCGTTTGTGATGAAGCCAGCTTGTGCGCCTGTAAGTGCAGCTGCTTTTATGTCATTTTCCAGTAAAAGCTGTGTGAACACAACGCTGGAAATGATTTCTCCACAAGATAGCAGCAAGTCATTTTCTCTTTTGCTTAAATGACTGTCAGAACCTCCAATTAGAGACAGAAGAGTATCTGTTGCATACGGCTCTCCTTTTCTTCCCATTGCAGATACAACAACTACTACCTTTTTACCGCTTGCTAAAGCGTCTTGAATATGCTCTTTTGCTTGATTTCGGCTGTTTTCATCTCTTACAGATGTTCCTCCGAATTTCTGTACTACTATGTTTGTCATTGCTATACACCTCTGGACACTTTTAAAAAGTGTTTCTTAATAAAAAGGGGATCACTATGAAGAATCCGCATCTTCATTTGCTAGAAAGCTGCAGTTCCTCAAACATGTCCCCTTATTGCTATTATATGAAACAGTTTGCCGCAAATTTATGATAAGGGCAACGCTGCTTAGAATATAATAAAGAGATGTGCTGTGTTAAAAAGTGTATTCTTGTTTATTTCACTAGTCCCAGTTTTACAAGACTTTCAGCGATTTGAACAGAATTCCACGCAGCACCTTTTAGCAGGTTATCGGAAACAACCCACATATGAAACCCGTTTTCTGTATCAAGGTCTTTGCGGATACGACCTACAAATACATCATTTGATCCGACACAATCAGCCGGCATTGGATATACTTGATTTTGGATGTCGTCCTGCAAAATTACACCTGGAGCGTCTTTCAGCAAGCTTTGGATATCGGATGCTGTTACGTCTGTTGCATCCAGTTCAAAATAAACGGATTCAGAATGGCCTGTAGCAACAGGGATTCTCACACAAGTAGCCGCTACTTTAAGATCTTCGTCATGCATAATTTTTTTCGTTTCGTTGATCATTTTCATTTCTTCATACGTAAATCCGTTGTCCGTAAATACGTCAATTTGCGGAATAGCGTTGAAGGCAATTTGATAATGCTTCTTATCGCTTTTTACTGGAAGAATTTTCGGTTCAAAGCTCTCTTCATTGATGATTGCTTTCGTCTGGCTGTTAAGCTCATCCACCGCTGCTGCACCTGATCCTGAAACAGCTTGGTATGTGGAGACAAGCACTTTCTTCAAACCGTATTTTTCTTTTAACGGCTGAAGAGCTACAACCATTTGAATAGTAGAACAGTTTGGATTTGCGATAATGCCGTTATGCTTATGCAAATCTTCTTCATTCACTTCTGGAACGACCAACGGTACGTTTTCATCCATGCGGAATGCACTTGTATTATCGACTACAATCGCACCATGCTCTACAGCATGTGGTGCAAGATCCTTTGATACGCCTCCGCCTGCTGAGAACAAGGCAATGTCAATTCCTTGGAAGCTTTCAGGTGTCGCTTCCTCCACTGTGATTTCCTTGCCTTTATAAGTAACCTTTGTCCCTGCAGAACGCTTAGAAGACAAAAGAGTTAATTTTGAAATGGGAAAATCTCTTGTTTCCAATGTTTTAATCATTTGTTGTCCTACTGCTCCAGTTGCTCCAACCACTGCTACATTAAATCCTTTTTTTTGCTCCATAAAGGCTCCCCTTCTTTCAGGTGTTTTCTCTGTATATTATACAATTAATGACGGCGACAAGCTCGCCGCCAAATGAATATTCTCTATTTTAACATATTCGTGCTATATGAACAGAACCTTTTTACTTGAAATATGACAAAAAGTTAAAAAACAGTATAAATTATTCTATTATTTTCACTTATCTAAATATTTTTCGACGATAACAGGCTGTATTTGTTTTCCTTCTAATGCAGCGTTAATTGTCTCAGCCAGCATGCTCATTCTTGCAACCATGGAATTTGGCTTTTTGTCTGGATCGTCCTGGCCGAAAGGAATGAAATAAATATGTTTTGTTGCCATCAAGCGCATTAGGTTAACTCCATTTAAGCCTAAAGCATCATTCGTCGATATACCTAAAACGACTGGCTTTTGGTTTCTTAGCGTAGCTTTTGCTGCCATAAGTACTGCATTGTCTGTCATAGCATTAGCGAATTTACTCATGCTATTCCCAGTAAGCGGAGCTATTACCATGCAATCAAGGGGAATTTTTGGTCCTAGAGGCTCCGCTTTGACAATGCTGTCAATAATTTCATTCCCTGTTACTTCCTCCAGTTTACCGATCCATTCCAATCCTTTACCAAATCTTGTGTCTGTATGCTGAACATTGCCTGTAACAACAGGAACGACATCAGCTCCAAGACTTACAAGCCTTTCTACTTGCGGCATAACTTCTGCATATGTGCAGTGGGAAGCAGAAATTCCAAATCCGATTCTTTTTCCTTGTAAGCTCATTTATGATTGCTCCTTTCGACTTTGCCATTCTTCTTGCAGCAGCTGTGATAGAACCTCTGCTAGTATATTCCCAGCAGTCTTAGGCGCAACAATTCCAGGCAAGCTAGGTGCAAGCAGCGCCTTAACCCCTCTTTTTTCTGCATATTGGAAATCTGTACCACCTGGTTTGGAGGCAAGATCAATGATTAATGTATGCAGTGGCATTTTTTCAATGACAGAGGATGTAACAACAAGGTGGGGAATGGTGTTAATGCACATATCTATATCACAAACCGCTTTTTCTAATTCTGATAACGGGACGGGCGTCAAGCCCATTTCTAAGATTCTGGCCAGGTGCTCGCTCTCACTTGCTGCAACCTTCACCTTGCCTCCTAATGCATGAAACGTCCTTGCTACACTCATTCCAACACGGCCTAAACCAAGTATTAGGATATTCGAACCATGAATGGTTGTATCCGTATGCTGAATAGCCATCATAATCGTGCCTTCTACCGTTGGAATGCTGTTCAGTATTGCCACATCATCTCTGTTAAACAGCTGTACGAGCGAACGATTTGTACTTGAGATAATGCCATTTAAATAGTCATTGGTGATTCCCGAATAAATAGTACAATGGGACGGTGTTTTCTCTAGCAATTCTTCTGTTAAAAAAACCTTTTCATTTGAAAAGATTGTATCCACCTGTCCGTTTAGATCGGTTCCTTTAACAGGCAGAATGATCGCATCAATCATTGAAAAATCCACATTATCGATCTTTTCTTTTGTGGCTCCAGCAAAAGCATGATCCAGCTGTTCAAAGCCAACTAAAGAAAGCTGTGCATGCTGCTCTGTCAGCTTGCGGACAATTTCGAGCTGCCTTGCATCGCCGCCGATAATGGCGATTTTCATCCCTGTCAGCATGTATATTTCACCTTCTTTTTTAAAGATCCTAACACTAATCAATTACTACTCCAACATCTTATGTCACGATCTTGTTTTAGGTGAGTTGCTTTATAGATTTTCCTCTAAAATCATCGCATGCAGTATTTTCCAAAAACAAAAAAAGCCCGGCGCCATTTATCCCTGTTATGTTAACTTGGGATAATGGGCCGGACTTTTACAAATTAGTCGTGTCATCCTTATTCGGAATATCGATAATAATCATATCAGTGCCGATTTTTTTTATATGGGACCAAGGCACTCTCAGTTCATCCCCTGTCTTCCGGAAGCCAAACCATTTAAGGGAGGGAATCAACAAAGTTTTGATTTGCCCGTCCTTTTCATTTATTTCTAAATCTGTTTGACCGAGCATGCCAAGCCGGACGGCATTTTTCACATCTACAAGCTCTTTTCCGCTTAATTCGCTTAGTCTCATTTCTCCGCCTCCTAATGATTAATGCTTTTCTATTATCATATCAACAGAGGTAGAGAATTAGACTAGCTAAAAGTATTTTTTATGTAACCCCTTCTATATTATAGAAGGCTTTTCGGCATATTGCCGTCAGGACTGATAAGCGATACAGAAAAGGAATCAGTGAAAATCTGATGTGCCATCTTGTTCACATCTGCATTGGATACCTTGTCTATTTTCGCAATAATCTCATCTAAAGTATGGTGTTTTCCAAGCAATAATTCATTTTTACCGTTGCGGCTCATTCGGCTGTTTGTGCTTTCTAAGCTCAGCATCAAGCTGCCTTTTAACTGCTCCTTGCTGTTTGAAAGCTCTTTTTCAGTAATGCCATCTCGTTTTAGGTTAGCAAGAGTCGTCTGAATCGTTTCATACAGCTCATCCAGCTGTTTTGCACCAGTTCCGCCGTAGATTGTCACAATTCCGCTGTCTTGGAAGGAGGAATGATAAGAAAAGACTGAATATGCTAAGCCTTTTTGCTCCCTTACATCCTGGAACAATCTGCTGCTCATGCTGCCGCCAAGAATATTATTTAAAGAAATCAAGCTGTACATATCCTCATGGCCAACTTGCAATCCTTCATATCCTAGGCAAAGATGTGCCTGCTCTGTTTCCTTTTTACGAGAAATTCTGTTCGTATGGAACGATGGCTTACTAATTTCTCTTTCACTTTTACCTGCTTCAAACGCTCCAAAGTATTTTTCCACTTCAGCGATAAAGTCATCTGTGATATTTCCTGCAATGGAGATAACCGTATTTTCAGGTGTGTAATGTTCAAACATATACTCTCTCAATGTATCGCCATTGAAAGTGCTTAATGTTTCCTCTGTCCCTAAAATCGGATAACCAAGCGGATGCTTCTCATACACTGCCTGGCTCAATAAGTCATGAACAATATCGTCAGGTGTGTCTTCGTACATTTTTATTTCTTCGTAGACGACATTTTTCTCTTTCTTCAGCTCTCCCTCTTCAAAAGTGGAATGGAAGAACATATCAGCAAGCACCTCAAGTGCAAAATCTGCATGTGTATCAAGTACTTTTGCATAATAGCAAGTGTACTCTTTTGAAGTGAATGCATTAACCTGACCGCCGATGCTATCAAATGACTCAGCTATCTCTCTAGCATTTCTTGTTTTTGTTCCTTTAAAAAACATGTGCTCTAAAAAATGAGACACGCCATTATTTTTTTCGTCTTCTTTTCTAGACCCAGTGCCAATCCAAACACCGATAGCTACAGAACGCACGGTAGGGATATTTTCCAGCACTATTCTAACTCCGTTTTGGCAAGTGTATCTTTTTATCAAGTAAGTTCCTCCTGTTCTCGTTTGCCAATGTAACTGCTCGCGACTGCTAGTATATCTTATTCTTCGTATTTTTGCCAAAAAGTTGTTTCATTATGAAAATAATTGTTCTAAAACTTGCAAACAATTACTTATCAGGCATAGAACGGTCCTCGCTGAGCATTTCTGTGACAGTATTAATTTCCAAATTTTTAGCTTGGATTTGGCTGATGAGTTCATCTAAACTGTTTGCCGTAGATTCGGTTGGATGCATTAAAATCATTGCTCCATTATGGACTTTACCCATTACACGCTGCAGCAACACTTCCGGACTCGGCTTTTGCCAATCAATTGTGTCAACTGACCACATTAAGGTGCCTAAGTTTTGCTCTTTAGCAATTTTCACAACTGATTCATTATAATAACCGCTCGGAGGCGCAAGCCATGTTACTGTTTTTCCTGTTGTTGCTTCAATTACATCATTTGTTTTTGTTATTTCTTCTCTGATTTTCGCTTCACTAATTTTGCTCATATCAGGATGTGTGTAAGAATGATTGCCTACCTCGTGGCCAGCCTCTGCGATCATTTTTGCCAATTCTGGATTTTTTTGAACCCATCTGCCCTCAAGAAAAAAACTTGCCTTAACATGATGCTTTTTTAAAGTTGCTAAAATATCAGGCAGATATTCATTGCCCCAAGCAACATTAATGATAAAGCTGATCATTTTTTTCTCAGGATTGCCTTTATAAATGGCTGCTGCCGGAAGATCTTCGAGATGCACCTTCGGCTTTAGTTGTTTATATACGAGTTTTTGTTTATCAAAAACGCCGGCTTTTTTCATTTTCTTGTAGGATGCCTGTACGTCGACCTCTAACCCATTAATACCTGGAATCGCCTTCCACACAGGATCAATCTTCGCATCAACTGCTTCGACTCTGTACTTGTCTGCATTACTTTCAATTGTTTCATACAGTGGACTAGTGCTTTTGGACACAGTCACACTCTCTCTGTTATCAACTAAAGTTGCTACATATGTATTGGACAATGGATTGTTGGCAACAAACCATGCTGCTAACAATAGACCAGCCATCGGAATTATTCTTTTCATTCTAAATCCCCTCCTACTAAATCTTTATGTAGAAGGAGGACAAGGTAGAACGTAATGAAAAGCGTAAATATCTAAAGCTTGGCAGTCTTTTTACCATCTATATAAAAAAAGGCAGACCCTTAAAAATTCACTGCCTAACAGCAATAGCTGCGTTAAATACAGAAATCATTAGAGTCAAACCTCATTTTAAAAAATTATTTTGTTGCATCTTCTGCTTGTTCTTTTTGTTCCTTCAGTACAGCTTTGCGGGAAAGATTTACTCTGCCCTGTTTATCAATTTCTGTTACTTTAACAAGAATTTCGTCACCGATCGCAACAACATCTTCGACCTTACCGATTCTTTCTTCTGCAAGTTCAGAAATATGAACTAGTCCATCTTTACCGTTGAAGATTTCTACAAATGCTCCGAATTTTTCAATTCGTTTTACTTTACCAAGATACATTTGACCGACAACAACTTCACGGACAATATCTTCGATAATCGCTTTCGCCTTTTTGTTCATTTCATCATCCACTGAAGAGATAAACACTGTTCCATCTTGTTCAATGTCAATTTTTACGCCAGTTTCTTCAATGATTTTATTGATTTGTTTACCGCTTGGCCCAATAACATCACGGATTTTATCTGGATTAATTGTCATCATTAATATTTTTGGTGCATATGTGGACAGTTCTTCTCTTGGTGTTTGGATTGTTGCAAGCATTGATTCAAGGATTTGCATACGGCCGATTTTTGCCTGTTGCAAAGCCTCTTCAAGAATTTGTCTTGAAAGTCCTTCAATCTTAATATCCATCTGCAATGCTGTAACACCTTTTGCTGTACCTGCTACTTTAAAGTCCATATCTCCAAGATGGTCTTCCATGCCTTGAATATCTGTTAAGATACTGTAATGTTCGCCTGATGCAATAAGACCCATTGCAATACCTGCAACCGGAGCTTTAATCGGAACACCAGCATCCATCATTGCAAGCGTGCTTGCACAGATACTTGCTTGGGATGTAGAACCATTAGATTCCAACACTTCTGATACTAGACGGATTGTATAAGGGAAATCCTTCTCAGATGGAATAATTGGTTCCAATGCTCTTTCACCAAGTGCTCCATGTCCGATTTCACGACGTCCAGGTCCGCGCATTGGCCCTGTTTCACCAACGCTGAAGTTAGGGAAGTTATAATGATGCATAAAGCGTTTTTCTTCTTCGACACCAAGGCCGTCCAAGATTTGCACATCACCTAATGCTCCTAAAGTACAAATGCTGAGCGCTTGAGTTTGTCCGCGAGTAAACAAGCCTGATCCATGTGTACGTGGAAGAAGGTCAACTTCTGATGACAGTGGGCGAATCTCTTCAAGTCCACGTCCATCAGGTCTTACTTTATCTTCTGTGATGAGACGACGAACTTCATTTTTAACTAGTTTATCAAGAATTTGCTTTACTTGTTTCAGCTTGTCTTCATCTGCTTCTTCTGTTTCATATTTCGCAACAACAGAATTTTTCACTTCTCTAATAGCTGCTTCACGAGCATGCTTTTCTTGAACTCTGATCGCATCAAGCATTTCTTTTTCGCATAGTCCGCGAACTTCTGCTTCAATATCCTTGTCCAACTCATAAAGAACTACATCTACTTTTTCTTTACCGATTTCGGATACGATCTTTTCTTGGAATTCAATTAGCTTTTTAATTTCGTTATGTCCAAACATGATTGCTTCAAGCATCACTTCTTCAGGTACTTCTAAAGCGCCTGCTTCAACCATGTTAATGGCATCCTTAGTTCCTGCAACAGCAAGCGTAATATCGCTTTTTTCTGCTTGTTCCACTGTTGGATTGATGATGAATTCGCCGTCAATTCTGCCGACATATACGCCTGCAATCGGTCCTCCGAACGGTATATCAGATACAGATAATGCCAAGGAAGATCCGAACATTGCCGCCATCTCCGACGTGCAATCTTGATCCACACTCATTACAAGGCTGACAACCTGTACTTCGTTACGGAAACCATCAGCAAATAGCGGACGGATTGGTCTATCGATTAAACGGCTCGCCAAGATTGCTCTTTCACTTGGTCTGCCTTCTCTTTTAATAAAACCGCCTGGGATTTTACCAACAGCATACAGACGCTCTTCATAGTTAACTGTTAAAGGAAAGAAGTCTAAATTCTTTGGTTCTTTTGATGCAGTTGCTGTACTTAGAACTGCTGTATCCCCGTAACGCACCAATGCTGCGCCGTTTGCTTGTTTTGCCAATTGGCCGATTTCGACTGAGAGCTTCCTGCCTGCCCAGTCCATTGAATAGACATGTTTATCTTGTCCCATTCTAAAAACCCCTCTCTACTCATTTCACTTGTTAGAGGTTTTGGTTATTTTAGTGCTACCTAAACCTACATGGATATTTTTTATCATTACCAAAATACTTATTACATATTATTTCAGTTAAATTCGTTTATGTCAAAAGTCAGTGTCCACCAACAATTATGTAATCTATTCATTAGTTATCAAGTATATATGTCAATAGTTATAGTTGTCTTCTTGCACAATAAAAAAGCGGGAACAAGTATCCCGCTTTTTAATACTATCTACGTAGACCAAGTTTGTTGATTAAAACACGGTAACGTTGAACGTCTTTATTACGTAGGTAAGTTAGTAGATTACGACGTCTACCTACCATTTTCAAAAGACCACGACGTGAGTGATGATCTTTTTTGTGTGTACGTAAATGATCATTCAGGTTGTTAATAGACTCAGTAAGGACAGCGATTTGAACTTCTGGAGATCCAGTATCGTTCTCATGCGTTTTGTACTCATTGATAAGTTCGTTTTTACGTTCTTGAGTGATTGCCATCCTGTTTCACCTCCTATATCCTATTACACTAATCCCCATTTACTGAGCAAAACGTTGGTGATTCGATTTTGCCAAGCAAAGGTTGTTTTTAGTACGTTTATAAGAATAACCTTTTTTCATAAAAAAAGCAAGAAAATCATCTATTAATTTTTTTGGATTGGGATACCTGTCACTATCATTGCCAATCCTAGTTATTTTTAAACATTATAGATTAGCAAAGTAAGCAATTGCTGTCTGCTTATCTCTTTCAATTTGCTCAACAAGCTCTTGAATGCCGTTAAATTTCTTCTCGCTTCTTATCCGCATATGCCATTCAATGGTAATAATCTGATCATAAATATCTTGATTAAACTCGAAAATATGCGCTTCGACGGATTGAACAGTCTTGCCAGGATGGAATGTCGGCTTCGTTCCCACATTACAGACGCCATTATACCATTTCTCGCCAACATTCACTTTCACAGCATATACGCCTTGTGGAGGAATGATTTCCTCGTCCCCAGTCTTGACGTTCGCTGTTGGGAAACCAATCGTTCTGCCCCGCTTGTCGCCGTGAATGACTTTACCGTGGTTTGTGTAGAAACGGCCAAGGAGCTTTGGAACCTTTTCCATATCTCCAGCATTTATATAGGATCTGATTAAGGTTGAGCTAACCTTCTCCCCTTCAAAGGTCTCCTTGCTGATTATTGTTGTCCCAAACCGCTCACGGCCATGAAGAGCCAATGTTTCGGAAGTGCCTGCTGCTTTCATTCCATACGTATAATCAAACCCGCAAACAACATGCTTAACATTAAGATCCACCAAATATTGATCAACAAAGCTTTGCGGATGCAATCCGGCAAACTCTTTTGTGAAATGGACGATAAATAAGTAATCAACACCAAGCTTCTCCATCTCAGCAATTTTCGTTTCCAGTGACGTAATCAGACCGATTTGTTTCTTTTCTTTTGACAACACTAGAGACGGATGGGGATCAAAGGTCATAACTCCAGTCTTCAATCCCAATTCGCCGGCAATTTTTTTAGCTTCCCCGATGACCTTCTGATGGCCAAGATGGACTCCGTCAAAGTAGCCCAAAGCCATAACCAGTGAAGGAATTTCCATAGAATGCATATTTTCTATATTATCTATTCTCACTACTCTCAAACTTGACTCACCTTTTTCTAGCACCTGAAATTTATTTTTCTTATGCCTGTCCTTATACCGACAACGCTACAGTCTATTTACAAAACCTTTAAAATTTTTGAAGGCTTTATCATTCCTTGTTTGGAAGGATGATGCACATAAATCGCTATAGCTTCACCACTTTCCGTAAACACAGCAATTGGCCCTTCCGTTTGGAGGAGCTCGGGCGGCGCTTCAAGCACTGCACCGTTGCGGACTCTCATAGCTAATGTATCATTTATTTCATATTTCGGCAAATAACTGAGCCCATCCTCAATCGGTCTCAAGCTTTGCTCTAAAAGCCCTTTACTTTGCGCTTCTTCAATCTGCTCAAAGGTAAGACAATCGGACAAAGTCATTGTGGCCGAACGGGTTCTTGATAGATCCGACATATGAGCAGGGTAACCGAGCTTCTCTCCAATCATGACTGCTAATGTTCGAATATATGTCCCTTTGCTGCAATCCACTTTAAAGCGGAAGGAAACTTGCTCACCGGACAGTGACTCCCACTCATCAAGCAGTTCTATCTTGTAGATTGTCACTTCCCGTGTTGGCCGCTCTACTTCTATTCCCTGTCTTGCATACTCGTAGAGCCTTTTCCCATTGACTTTCACAGCTGAAAACATCGGTGGAGTTTGTTTAATTACACCTGTCAGTGAACGGAGTACTTCCTCCACTTGTTCCCTTGTAATGGAACCTGTTACGACTTTTTCCTCGACCTTGTCGCCTGAGCTGTCTTCTGTTGTTGTGGAGTATCCGATGGTTACTTCCCCTTCATACGATTTACCTGCATCTGTTATGTATTCAGCAACCTTAGTCGCCCTTCCTAAGCAAATCGGTAGAACACCTGTAACATCAGGATCCAATGTCCCTGTATGACCGATTTTTTTCATGCGCAATATTTTGCGAAGCTTAAACACACAGTCGTGTGATGTCATGCCCTTCGGCTTCCATAATGGCAAAATGCCCTCCATATTTTCCAACCCTTTCTGTTAAACAAAATGACTCCTATTGTCTATTGTTTCAAAAACAAAGAGGAATACCCTCTTTGCTTTTAAGACAGATGAAAATAGGAGTCATACTTGCTGCTAAAATTATTTAACAGCTTTCTTATTTATCTGATTCTGATTCCGATTCTCTTGCTATTTGATGAAGCAATGTATCGATTCTGTTTCCGTAATCAATAGACTCATCAAATTCAAAAGTAATCTCTGGCGTTTTGCGCAAGCGAATTCTTTGTCCAATTTCAGAACGTATAAATCCTTTTGCTTTTGCCAGCCCTTTTAGGGTATTTTCGCGTTGTTCTTGATCTCCCAATACGGAAATGTATACAGTTGCCTGCTGCAGGTCACCTGTTACTTGAACATCTGTAACTGTAACGAAGCCAATACGAGGATCTTTAATCTTTCTCGTAATGATCTCGCCAAGCTCTTTTTTCATTTGTTCGCCAACACGGTTGGGTCTAAGGCTCATAACATTCTCACCTCGTTCTATTAAAGCCATTCTATAGCTGTCGTCGAAGCTTCAATTTCCGGAAATGAATCGATCAGCTTCAAAGCATTCTGAAGCTCTCTTTCTGCTGCAACCTTGACAGATGCTACCGTTACAACGGCGAGCTCTGTCCGCTGCCACATATCCTGGAAGTCAACCTCCGAAACAGCTATATTAAATTTTTGTTTCAAGCGATCCATAATTCGCTGGAGTACAGCGCGCTTCTCCTTGAGCGAATGAGCATCATAAATGATGCACTCAACTGTCAGAAGACCGACAATCATTTGCGCTCAATTTCTTGCATTACATAAGCTTCAATGATGTCTCCTTCTTTCATATCATTGAAGTTCTTAATAGTGATACCACATTCATACCCTTGAGAAACCTCTTTTGCATCATCTTTGAAACGTTTCAGCGCATCAACTTCTCCTTCAAAGATAACAATGCCATCTCTGATGATGCGGATACCGCTGTCTCTTGTAATTTTTCCATCAGTTATATAAGAACCAGCAATCGTACCGATTTTTGAAACTTTGAATGTTTGGCGAACTTCAGCCTGACCGATAACTTTCTCTTCGAACTCAGGATCAAGCATACCTTTCATCGCCGCTTCAATCTCTTCAATTACTTTATAGATAATGCGGTGTAAGCGCACATCTACTGCTTCGGCATCTGCAGCTCTTTTCGCGTTGACATCTGGTCTTACGTTAAAGCCGATAACAATCGCATTAGAAGCAGCTGCTAGCGTAATGTCAGATTCGTTAATAGCACCGACACCAGTATGGATGATTTTAACATTTACACCTTCAACTTCGATTTTGTAAAGTGCTGCTGCTAGCGCCTCAGCTGAACCTTGAACGTCTGCTTTTAGTACGATGTTCAAGTCTTTCATTTCGCCTTGTTTCATATGTTCGAATAAGTTATCAAGGCTGATTCTTGCCTTTTCAGATCTCTGTGCCTGAATTGCTATAGAAGAACGTGCTTCACCAATTTGGCGTGCCGTTTTTTCGTCTTTAAATACAACGAAGCGGTCACCAGCTTGCGGTACTTCATTTAATCCCGTGATTTCAACAGGAGTAGATGGACCTGCAGTTTTAACACGACGGCCAAGATCATTTACCATTGCACGGACACGGCCAAATGTGTTTCCGACAACGATTGGATCACCGATGTTTAATGTTCCGTTCTGGACTAATAATGTCGCAACAGAACCTTTACCTTTATCCAACTCTGCCTCAATAACTGTACCAACAGCATTGCGATCTGGATTAGCCTTGTACTCTTCTACTTCCCCTACAAGAAGAATCATTTCAAGAAGTGTATCAATACCTTCACCAGTTAATGCAGATAGCGGTACAAAAATAGTATCTCCACCCCAAGCTTCTGGTACTAATCCATGTTCTGTCAGTTCCTGCATAACTCTGTCTGGGTTTGCAGTCGGTTTATCCATTTTGTTTACAGCTACGATAATTGGCACTTCAGCCGCTTTCGCATGGTTAATTGCTTCAACTGTTTGAGGCATTACTCCGTCGTCAGCTGCAACAACAAGGATTGTGATATCCGTAATTTTAGCACCGCGTGCACGCATTGTTGTAAACGCAGCATGTCCTGGTGTATCAAGGAAGGTAATTTTTTTACCGTTCTCTTCAATTTGGTATGCACCGATATGCTGTGTAATACCGCCTGCTTCACCTGCAGTCACTTTCGTGTTACGGATACTGTCAAGCAATGTTGTTTTACCATGGTCAACGTGACCCATGATTGTAACAACAGATGGACGTTCGATTAAAGCAGCTTCTTCGTCATCACCAAAATACACTTCAAGATCAGTTGTATCAATTTTAATTTCTTCTTCTACTTCTACACCATAATCTCCAGCAATTAGTTCAATGGAATCTTTGTCAAGATCTTGGTTGATCGTAGCCATTACACCAAGCATGAATAATTTTTTGATGATTTCAGAAGGTTCACGATGCAGTTTTTTTGCAAGTTCTGCAACTGTTAATGAATCACTGAACGTAATTTTTGTTGGCAGTTCTTTTTCTTTTTTAGGAGCTGGAGGAGCTGCTGGAGCTTGACCTTGTTTCCCCTTGCGATTGTTGTTGTTATTTCTGTTTTTATTGTTATTATTGTTGTTGTTGTTGCCTTTTGGTTTGTTGAAACCTGGTTTTGTATTATTAGTTTTAGTTTGAGTTGTTTTTCCTTTTTCAGCCATTGCATCACTTTCTTCTTCATAAGTTTCTGCTATATTTTTTGATACAGCATTCTTATTGTTATTTTGTATCGCTTCTGTACTTTTATTATAAATACTATCCAATTTTTTTACTGCTTCCTCTTCTAGTGTTGTCATATGATTCGAGACTTCTACATTCATGTCTTTCAGCTTTGTAATAACATCTTTACTTGATATGTTGAATTTTTTTGCGTATTCGTAAACTCGCATTTTACTCATCATTTCACCCCCGCAAGAATTAATCGAGCAGCGTTAAAAGTTTTTTTGCAAATCCATTATCCAAAACAGCGACAACCACTCTTGCTTCTTTGCCTATTGACTGTCCAAGCACTTCCCGGTTAGGTACCATTTTAAACGGCACTTTATAGGAATGGCACTTGTCCATTATTTTTTTGGCCGTGTTTTGTGAAGCATCTTCCGACAATAATATTAGTTTTGCATTTCCGCTTCTAATTTCTTTTACGGTAAGTTCCTCACCAGAGGTAATTTTCCGCGCTCGATATGCTAAGCCAAGTAATGACATCCATTGATTATTGTTCATTTGGATTGTCCTTGCTCCTTCTCTATTAAATCAAGCAGCTCGTCGTATACAGAATCTTCAATTGCAACGTCAAGCTGATTTCCTAGAATATTCTTTTTCTTGGCTAAAAGCACTGCTTCTTTATCCTTAGAAAGATATGCTCCGCGTCCTGATTTCTTTCCAGTTAAATCAACAGATACTAGACCTTCCTTCGAGCGAACGATGCGAACTAGTTCTTTTTTTGGTCTCATTTCACCTGTAGCAACACATTTGCGCATTGGTACTTTTTTTCTGCTGTTCACACTCATTCACCCCAATCAATCTAAATCTTCACTGTTTAAGCGAAAATCCTCTTCTTCCTCATCATTGTCATCAAACGTTAACAGCGAAGCTTCAGTTGGATAAATCCCAGCTTCTCTTGCATCTGTTTCAGATTTGATGTCAATCTTCCAGCCAGTCAGCTTAGCAGCAAGGCGAGCGTTTTGACCTCTTTTTCCGATTGCTAATGAAAGCTGATAATCAGGAACGATAACAGTTGTTGCTTTTTCTTCCTCATCTACAATTACTTCCAACACTTTAGATGGGCTTAGAGCATTAGCAACAAACACCTTTGGATCTTGCGACCATTGGACGATATCGATTTTTTCCCCTTTAAGTTCATTAACAATTGTCTGAACACGAGTTCCCTTAGGGCCAACACATGAACCTACTGGATCTACTTCTTCATTTTCAGAGTGTACAGAGATTTTAGATCTGTCACCAGCTTCACGAGCAACAGACTTAATTTCTACAGTGCCGTCATAGATTTCTGGAACTTCCATTTCAAACAATCTTTTTAGCAAGCCAGGATGTGTTCTAGACACATAAATTTGTGGACCTTTTGTTGTTTTTTCAACTTTCGTCAAAAATACTTTAATACGATCATGAGGCTTGTAAAATTCATTTGGCATCTGCTCATTTGCAGGTAGAATCGCTTCGATTTTTCCTAAGCTCACGTAAATGAACTTGCTGTCTTGGCGCTGAACAATACCTGTCATAATATCTTCTTCACGGTCGATGAATTCCGAATAGATGATTCCTCTTTCCGCTTCACGAACACGCTGTGTAACAACTTGTTTAGCTGTTTGCGCAGCAATTCGGCCGAAGTCCTTTGGAGTCACTTCCAGTTCCACGACATCTTCCACTTCATAGTTTGGATTTACCTTTTGAGCATCCTCCAATGAAATTTCCAAACGCGGATCAAAAACTTCATCCACCACTTCTTTACGTGCAAATACACGCATTGTACCTGAACCTAAATTTAAATCTATGCGAACATTTTGTGCTTGATTGAAGTTTCGGCGGTATGCAGAAATAAGTGCGGCTTCAATAGCCTCAATAATTACATCACGCGAAATTCCTTTTTCTTTCTCAAGCAATACAAGAGCATCTACTAATTCACTGCTCATGAGAGTGTATCCCCCTTTAACCTCAACGGAAAATATAGAGCGGAAGCCCTTTGACCAAACCAAACAACTTACGAGTCAGTACTAGAAGTCGGGCCTGACTATTAAGTGTCGAAGGTTTAAGGGCTTGACGCAAAAATAAAATAAGTGCAAAAGTGCTTTGCTATAAAATTTTGCCAAAGCACTTCGTATTTCTTACGAGAAGCTCACTGCAAGCCTAGCTTTAGCAACTTTCTCATAAGGAATTTCAATGGTTTTTTTTCTAGTTTTGATTTTCACTTCTACTGTGACAACATTGCCATCAAAACCTGTAAGGATTCCTTCAAAGGTTTTTTCGTTGTCAATCGGTTCATATGTTTTAATATGTACATTTTTCCCAATTGCCTTTTGGAAATCCTTATCCTTCTTCAAAGGTCTTTCGGCACCAGGAGAAGAAACCTCTAGGAAATAGTTTTCTGGAATCGGATCCAGTTCATCCAGTTTTTCGCTTAGCTTCTCGCTGACCGCAGCACACTCATCAATATCTACACCATTGTCCTTATCAATGAAGACGCGCAAAAAGTAGTTAGGACCTTCTTTTACATACTCAATGTCAACTAGTTCTAAGTTAAGATCTTCTAATATTGGGTTAACCATTTCTTCGACTATCCCTGTTACTTTGCTCAAACTTTTTCCCTCCTTAAGCAAGGAACAATTATTGAGGCAAGAATGCAGACTGTTCAAGCATGCTTTTCTTGTCTAACCTGTTTAATAATTTTTCGCTTTCCAAATAGAAAATACCACCCGTAAAAAGGTGCGTACAATAGGAAAGAGTGGGTTGCCCCACTCTCCATTCGCGAAAGTTATCTTTAGTATTTCCAACTAAACTATACCATAACCGCACTATTTATGCAAATAGAACTCTGATACAGCAAGGCTCCGCCTGCCTTTTCCCTAAATTAACAAACTGTATTAGAATAGTGACAGCTGGTTTTGGTCCGGCATGTCAGCTAAGCAGCCATGGTTATCCAAGTACTCCATGATAGTTTTAGACACTTTTCCGCGCTGTTGCAAATCTTCTTTAGACAGAAACTCGCCGTCTTGTCTTGAACGCACAATATTCAATGCCGCATTTGTTCCAAGGCCTGGAATACTGTTAAACGGCGGAATAAGAGTATTTCCTTCAATAATGAATTCAGAAGCACTTGATTTATATAAATCGACTTTTTGGAAAGAGAATCCTCGCTCTACCATTTCGAAAGCAAGCTCCATAACTGTAAGCAAGTTTTTCTCCTTAGTAGATGCATCAAGACCTTTGCCGCTGATTTCATCTATAACTGCTTTAATGCTTTGGGCGCCTTTCACCATGGCGTCTACATCAAAATCTTCTGCTCTTACTGTGAAGTATGCTGCATAGTAAAGAAGCGGAAGATGCACTTTAAAATAGGCAATCCTTACGGCCATGAGGACGTAAGCCGCAGCATGCGCCTTCGGGAACATATATTTTATCTTTTTACAAGAATCAATATACCATTCCGGCACTTCATTTTTACGCATTTCCTCTTCCATCTCATCAGTTAGACCTTTACCTTTACGGACACTTTCCATGATTTTAAAGGCAAATGCCGGGTCTAAACCTTGGTATATCAGGTAAACCATGATGTCATCACGACAGCCGATAACTTCACTCAGGTTACAGATATTATTGTGGATAAGCTCTTGTGCATTGCCGAGCCAAACGTCTGTACCATGTGAAAGTCCAGAGATTTGGACAAGCTCTGAGAATGTAGTTGGTTTTGTATCCTCAAGCATTTGTCGGACGAATTTAGTTCCGAACTCTGGTATTCCAAAAGTACCTGTTTTGCAATTAATCTGTTCCGCTGTAACACCAAGTGACTCCGTACCGCTGAAGATTTTCATTACTTCCGGATCATCTGTCGGAATGGTTTTCGGATCAATCCCGCTCAAATCCTGTAGCATCCTGATAACAGTCGGATCATCGTGTCCAAGTATATCAAGCTTAAGCAGGTTATCATGAATGGAATGGAAGTCAAAGTGAGTCGTTTTCCATTCAGAATTTCTATCATCTGCCGGGAATTGAATAGGTGAAAAGTCGTAAATATCCATATAATCAGGTACTACGATAATTCCCCCTGGATGCTGACCTGTAGTACGTTTTACACCAGTACAGCCTGATGCAAGCCGATCAATTTCCGCACCTCTAATTTGCAGGTTATTATCCTGCTGATACGCCTTAACATATCCGTAAGCTGTCTTATCTGCGACAGTACCTATCGTTCCTGCACGGTAAACATATTCCTCACCAAACAGCACCTTTGTATAGTTATGGGCTTTTGGTTGGTATTCCCCGGAAAAGTTCAAATCTATATCAGGTACCTTATCCCCTTTAAACCCAAGGAAGGTTTCAAACGGAATATCATGTCCGTCTTTTTTATATCTAATTCCACAATTCGGGCAGTCCTTATCTGGCAAATCAAAGCCTGAACCGACTGATCCGTCATTGAAGAATTCTGATTGCTTACAGCTTGTACAAACGTAATGAGGCGGAAGCGGATTAACCTCTGTGATTTCGGTCATTGTGGCAACGAAGGATGATCCGACAGATCCACGTGATCCTACCAGGTATCCATCATCCAATGATTTCTTCACCAGTTTATGAGAAATCAAGTAGATAACGGCGAATCCATGGCCGATAATACTTTTCAGCTCTTTCTCTAGCCTTGCCTCTACGATTTCTGGCAATTCGTCCCCGTATATTCTTCGGGCCATGCTGTAGCTCATTTCGCGCATTTCTTCATCTGCGCCTTCAATTTTCGGTGTGTACAAGTCATCTTTAATCGGCTTGATTTCATCTATCATATCGGCAATCTTATTGCTGTTGGCAACGACGATTTCCTTTGCTTTGTCTTCTCCTAAAAAGCGGAAGCCGTCAAGCATTTCATTTGTAGTCCTGAAATGAACATCAGGAAGTTTATGCCTGTTCAGCGGGTTAGCTCCGCCTTGAGAACCGACGAGTATTTGTCTGTAAATTTTGTCGTTCGGGTTTTGGTAATGGACATTTCCTGTTGCGACAACAGGTATATCAAGTTTCTCACCGAGCTTTGTGATATTTCCGATGATTTCTTCAAGGGCCTTTTCATTTTGTACTAGCTCCATTTCAATTAAATGGGCATATACTTCTTTCGGCATTACTTCCAGATAATCATAAAACGGCGCCACACTTTCCACTTCTTCCGGCGCTTTTTGCATCATTGCCTCAAATACTTCTCCTTTATCACAGCCCGAGCCGACAAGCAATCCTTCTCTGTGCTTTTGCAGGACAGAACGCGGTATGCGCGGCACACGGTAGAAATAATTCAAGTGAGAAATTGAGACTAGCTTGAATAGGTTTTTCAAACCAACATCATTTTGGGCTAGCAGTGTGCAATGATATGGACGGGCTCTTTGATAGGCATTGCCTTGTCCCATATTCTCATTAAGCTGATTATGATTGGTGATGCCTTTTTCCTGTGCATCCTTCAACATTTTCAACACTAAATATCCCGTTGCTTCTGCATCGTAAATGGCACGGTGATGCTGTGTCAGTTCAATATCAAACTTTTTCGCAAGTGTGTTCAATCGATGGTTTTTCATCTCAGGATACAAAAATCTTCCTAGTTCCAATGTATCAATGACAGGATTATCTGATTTTGGCATTCCAGCCTTTTGATAGCCGACATTAATAAATCCGACATCAAAGGAAGCGTTGTGAGCAACAAGTATGCTGTCTCCAGCCCAGTCTTTGAATTTGCGCAGGACGATACCAATCTCTGGCGCACCTTGGACCATATCATCTGTAATTCCAGTCAGATTAATGGTTGTTGCCGACAATCTGTGATGAGGGTCTGCAAATGATTCAAAGCGGTCGATAATTTCTCCGTTATGAATCTTCACCGCTGCCAATTCAATGATTGTATTGTAAACAGCAGATAACCCAGTTGTCTCTACGTCAAACACGACATATGTTGCATCTTCTAAATGCAGATCCTTTTCGTTATATGCAATCGGCACCCCGTCATCGACTAGATTCACTTCGACTCCGTAAAGGATTTTCACGCCATTTTTCTTTCCGGCACCAAAGGCTTCCGGAAAGGATTGGGCAACTGCGTGATCGGTTATAGCAATCGCTTTATGACCCCATTTTTTCGCCTGGCCGACAAGCGCGCCAACAGACGAAACAGCATCCATTTGGCTCATTGGAGTATGGAGATGAAGCTCGACTCTTTTTTCGCCTTCTTTAGCTGTGTCCTGTCTTTCGACTGGCTTTATTTCATTTAAGTCATTCCCGATCATCACTAAGTCTCTGACAAAGGTGTCGTTCTGAATGCTGCCTCGCGCCCTTAGCCACATTCCTTTTTTAACAAGCTGGAATAACGCTGCATCCTCCTTGTCTCTTGAGAACATCTTCACCATGATGGAGCTAGTGTAGTCGGTAATCTTGAATGTCAGCAATGTTCTGCCGCTGCGAAGCTCCTTCGTCTCTGCGAAGAACACGTATCCTTCAATTGTCACTCGTCTTTCTTCATCGACAATTTCCTCAAGTCGGCGGTAGTCGCTGTCATCCTTAATTGTTAAGCCGATTGTAAGCGGACCTGATGGAATGCTCGCATCGCCAGCTTCTTTGTCAGCCTCCATCTTCTGAATATCAAGCATGGCCTGTTTTCCTCTTTCTTGATCTTCCAGTCTTTTCGCTTCAAGGAACTGGGCATATGCGTCATTCGTCTCTTGAGTTGCCACTTCTGTATCGATCATCATAGCTGGAAAACCAAAATACTGATAAGCATTTGAAATTAAATCAGCATATTTGCGCTTAATAGCCAGTCCTTCCATTTCGTTATTGACTGTTATCGTCAACTTGTTGCCTTGAATTTTCGGCACTTGTTCATTAAGCAATTTAATGAGCGGCGGTGCAATTCCCTGCATTTGTTCAATACATGCAGACCAATAATCCCTTATAAGTATTTCATCAGCAAGGCTTGATTGAACATTTATATTGAATGTCACTGTTGCAATATGCTCGAAATTGCTGACAAGTTTAGTTGTGAACAATTGATAAATGTTATAAGGAATAATGCTTTCAAACGCGAAATGGAAATGCCATTTTTTCGCTTTTCTTTCAATGACTATTTTATCTATTTTAGCGTTACGAAAATGGGTAACAATCGCATCATCTGTTAATTGAAGCTGCTGCAATAGCAATTGAAATCGTTCCAATTTCCCTTCTATTTCTGCCATTTGTTCTCCCCTTACTTTTCTATATTTCTTTTATTGGTGCTCTACCAAGCTACATTATATCATAATCTATTTTTTCTTATTGAATAAAAGGCTGCTTAAATGTTGGCAATTTAAAGAACGGTTGGCAGCCTATTTACACCATAAAAAAAGCTACAGCTTGTCGCTGTAGCTGTAAAACTTAGTTGGAAAGCTTTGCAAGAGTCTCAAGCAGATTATCAACATGAACCTCATGAACATCGCCGCTGCTTCTTTCTTTCAGTTCTACAATTCCTTCTGCCGCTTTTTTGCCGACAGTAATACGAATTGGCAAACCGATCAAATCAGAATCTGCAAACTTTACTCCCGCTCTTTCCGCACGATCATCAACAAGCACATCATAACGGTTTTGCTTCAAGCTATTATATAGCTTGTCTGTCAATTCTGTTTGAGCTTCGTCCTTAGCATTAACTGTAATCAGATGCAGATCGAATGGTGCGATTGCTTTTGGCCAAACGATGCCTCTCTCATCATTAAATTGCTCAACGATTGCAGCCATTGTTCTAGACACACCGATACCGTAGCAGCCCATGATGATAGACTGAGAACGGCCATTTTCATCCAGATAGCTCGCACCCATTGCTTCACTGTAGCGAGTTCCTAATTTAAAGACATGACCAACTTCAATTCCTTTTGCAAACACGATTGTACCTTTTCCATCTGGAGAAACATCCCCTTCTTGAATGAAGCGCAAATCAGCATATTGACTTACAGCAAAGTCTCTTTCTGGGTTTACATTCGTATAATGATAGTCTTCTTCATTTGCTCCGCAAACACCATTAACAACATATTGAACCGCATTATCTGCAATTACTTCCACATCTTTAACGCCGATTGGTCCGAGTGAACCAACACTGCAGCCTAGAATATTCTTTGTTTCGGACGCATCAGCAAGCTCGACAGTTGATGCTTCAAGCAAGTTTTTCAATTTAATATCGTTCACTTCATGATCTCCGCGAACTAATACAAGTACATGCTTGTCGTCCACTTTAAATAGAAGTGATTTGATGCATTTATTTTCTGAAACATTCAAGAAAGCTGAAACTTGCTCGATTGTTTTAACGTTTTCTGTTTTTACCTTCTCAAGCTCGCCTTGGGGTGTATCCTCTTTTTCATATACAGCAAGCACTGGTGCCATTTCAATATTAGCTGCATAGTTTGATTCAGTTGAATAAGCGATTGTATCCTCTCCAACATCGGAAAGTGCCATAAATTCATGCGTATCTTTTCCGCCCATAGCGCCGCTGTCTGCAATAACAGCACGGTAGTTCAAACCGCATCTTTCAAAAATATTGCAATATGCCTGGAAGATTGCATCATACACTTCCCCAAGACTTTCGTGAGAGCTGTGGAAGGAATAAGCATCCTTCATGATGAACTCACGGCCACGTAAAATCCCGAATCTTGGTCTCTTTTCATCTCTGAATTTCGTTTGAATTTGATAAAGAGATAAAGGCAAACGCTTATATGATTTAATTTCATCCCTAATTAGGCTTGTGATTACTTCCTCATGTGTTGCACCGAGGGCGAATTCACGATTATTACGGTCATTTAGACGCATTAATTCTGGTCCGTAAGAATACCATCTGCCAGACTCTTGCCAAAGTTCTGCTTGTTGCATAGCAGGCATTAGCAGCTCGACTGATCCTGAATTATCCATTTCTTCACGGATAATTTGTTCAATCTTTTTCAGCACTTTATTTGCTAATGGCAAATAAGAATATATTCCGCTCGCATTCTGCCTGATATAGCCTGCGCGCAAAAGCAGCTGATGGCTTTTAATTTCTGCGTCTGCTGGCACTTCCCTTAAAGTCGGGATTAACATTTTACTTTGCTTCATTATTTAGCACCTCTATTTTTATTTTCAAACAAATCACGAATGAAGGTGAGGTCTATTTTCTCCTCACCCATTCACAGATTAACTAATTGATTATTTAAGGAAGAAACGCTGAATATCGTTCCACGTTACCACAATCATTAGCAGCATCAGCAATGCAAAGCCAACAAAGTGAACAATTCCTTCTTTATGCCTGTCAATCGGCTTGCCTCTGATTGCCTCAATAGCAAAGAAGATCAATCTTCCGCCGTCAAGAGCCGGCAGCGGCAGCAAGTTCATGATACCTAAGTTAATGCTCAAGATAGCCGCCCATCTCATCAATGAGTATATACCTGATTGAGCGACCGTATCCGTTGATTTATAGATTCCCACAGGTCCGCTTAACGCATCGATGGAGAATTGTCCTGTTACCAGTTTACCGACTGCTCCAATGATCGTTTTCGTCCATGTATAGGTTTCTGTTACACCGTATTGGAATGCTTTTAACGGGGATTTTTCCATCGGGCTGTATACACCAACTAATCCGATCTTTTCTCCGTCTTCCACTTCCGTTTCTTTAGGCGTAACGTCAACAGTCATTTCCTGCCCGTTTCGGACAAGCAGGAACTCAAGCTCTTCACCTGGGCTCTTCTGAATGATAGAGACAACATCCTCCCAAGAAGAAACAGATTGTCCGTCAATACTTAATACGGTATCTCCTTCTTTTAAGCCTGCAGTGATTGCTACACCATCCTCTGTCAATTTGCCAAGCTTCGGCTCATTGGAAGGCATTCCTTGTGTTAAAGCAATGATAACAAACACAACGAAAGCTAGAACAAAGTTCATCATCGGCCCTGCAAAGATAGCCAATGTGCGTTGCCATAGAGTTTTACTATTGAATTGACGATCATATGGCGCAATTTGTGTTTCAATGCCATTTTCGATGATAACCGCTTCTCTATGAATTCGGAATACTTGCAGCTCTTCATTCATATCATCTTCTGCATAACCTTTGATCGTTAAATCGTGATCTAGGTCGGCAGCTTCAACATTAATTATTCTTGCATTCGGATACTTTTCTTTGTTATTAAGAATGATTTTCTCCACTGATCCATCTTTGCCAAAAAGCAGCCCAATCCGATGTCCTGCTTTAATTTCAATCATTTCAGCGTCTTCCCCAGCCATGCGGACAAATCCGCCTAATGGAAGAAGACGAATGGTATACGTTGTTTCTCCTCTCTTTTGAGAAAAGACTTTTGGACCGAATCCAATTGCAAATTCACGGCACAGGATACCTGCCCTTTTTGCAAATACGAAGTGTCCGAGCTCATGAAAAAACACTAACGCACCAAAAATGATAATAAAAGCAACTACTGTATACAATATATAACCACCTTTTTATAGAAGTGTGCTTGCAATTTTTCTCGTTTCTTGATCAACCTCTTGGATAATGGCAAGGCTTGGATTAGCGATAAGACGATGATTGTTCAACGCTCTTTCAATCAGCTCTTCAATTTGCAAGAAGCTGATTTCCCCTTTCAAGAACCTGGAAACAGCCACTTCATTGGCAGCATTTAAAACGGTTGGCAGCGTACCGCCGGCTTTGCCCGCTTCAATCGCGAAATGCAGACAGCGGAACCGTTCAAGATCCATCTCCTGAAAATGCAGTTTCCCGATTTTTGCAAGATCGAGACGTTCTGACGATCGAAGGGGAAGGCGGTCCGGATATGTCAGCGCGTATTGAATAGGCACTTTCATGTCTGGTGTGCCAAGCTGAGCAATGACACTGCTGTCATGGAATTCGACCATAGAGTGGATGATGCTTTCCTTATGTAATAAGACATCAATTTGATCATAAGGCAATGCAAATAACCAAAATGCCTCGATAACCTCCAAGCCTTTATTCATCATTGTTGCAGAATCAATCGTGATTTTCGCACCCATTGACCAATTTGGATGCTTTAGGGCATCCTCTACTGTCACATGCTGCAGGTCTGCTCTCGATAAATCACGGAAGCTGCCGCCTGAGGCTGTTATGATTAAGCGTTCAATATTTTTTTCTTTTTCACCTTGCAAGCATTGATAAATAGCTGAATGTTCACTATCAACAGGGAGGATGGGAACATTATTCTTTTTCGCTGCTTCCATCACCAAGTGACCAGCTGTCACCAATGTTTCTTTATTGGCAATTGCAATTGTCTTTTTTGCTTCAATTGCCTGTAAAGTAGGGTATAAACCGACACTTCCAAGCACAGCATTCACCAGTATGTCCGCCTTGTCAAAGACTGCTACCTCTACCAAACCTTCCTGACCAAACGTAAACTTGGTATTAGCAAACTCAACCTTTAATTTGTCGCAGTCTTCCTTTTCAGTAACCGATACTAATGCTGGCTGGAATTCTGCGATGATCTGCCTTGTCAGCTCTATATTTCTGCCTGAAGAAAAGGCGACAAGCTTAAAGCTATCGGGATGTTCTCTTATGACATCCAACGTCTGTGTTCCTACCGAACCAGTTGCACCTAATAAACTGATATGTTTCACTGTCTCACTCCCAGACCATGTTGCTATATTTCTTCATTCGTAAATTCACAGCATTTTTCAAACTTAAATGCTGATTATATTTTACCTACTATATCTAAAATAAAATACAGCAGCGGCCAAACAAACAGTAAACTGTCAAAACGATCCAGGATGCCGCCATGTCCCGGAAGAATCTTACCAGAATCTTTAACACCGTAATGGCGTTTAAGCGCAGATTCTGCCAAATCACCAATTTGTCCAAAAATAGACAAGATGATTGTAATAAACGGTATTATAGACCATTCTATGTAGCCAAACACATAAAATAGAACTGAAACGATAACGGCACAAACAATGCCTCCGATAAAGCCTTCAACAGTCTTATTCGGACTAATTTCCGGCCAAAGCTTCCTTTTTCCGATAGCTCGTCCAATAAAATAAGCACCTGAATCTGTCGCCCAAATAATAAATAATGAGTAAACGAGGATAGTCAGATCATTATTTGAAATTTGCACAAAAAAATGAAAACCGACACCCATATAAAGGACAGAAAGGACGGAAAAGCCGACATCATCAAAAGTAAATTTGTTTTTAGATGCAACCATATAGCTTAAATAAAGCATGATGGCAAGCAAGCCTATTTCTGTTTTTGACAAGTTCCAATGTGCTAGAAAACCGCTGTATTGATCTGGCAATATAAATATCCATGTCACCAGCAAGGAAAGAATGCCGCTAAAAGATAAAAGCGGAAGCTTTCTCATCTTCAGCAGCTCGTATAAACCAATGGCCGCAATTAAAAATGTAAACAGCACCAATGGCATGTCGCCAAGCAAGATAAACAGGATAAAAATAGCTGCCGCAATCACTCCTGTAATAGTTCTCTGTTTCATACATTCACAACCCTTATTAGACTCCTCCAAAACGCCGCTGGCGACTTTGGAATACTTCAATAGCTTCGATTAAATGCTCCTCTTTGAAATCCGGCCAGAGGACATCTGTGAACCAAAGCTCTGTATAGGCAAGCTGCCACAGCATAAAGTTGCTTATACGGATTTCGCCGCTTGTGCGAATCAGCAAATCCGGATCATTCAGTCCGCCTGTCATCAAATAAGATGAAAAGACTTCTTCTGTAATGTCCATTGCTTCCATACTTCCGTTTTGACAATCTTTTACGATGTTGCTTACCGCTTGAAGAATTTCCGATCTGCTCCCATAGTTCAAAGCGAAATTCAAATTCAAGCCAGTATTATTTTTTGTTTTTTCCACTGCATTATCCAATGCTTTTAAGGTATGTTCCGGAAGCTTTTCTTTATATCCAATGGCAGTCACGCGAACATTCTTCTCAATTAACTCCGGCAAGAAGGTTCCTAAAAACTGTTCAGGCAGTGACATGATATAATCAACTTCCGTTTTCGGCCGTTTCCAATTTTCTGTTGAAAAGGCATATAGGGTCAAAACTTTTATCCCCAAATCATCAGCCATCTTCGTAATGCGTTTGACACATTTCATTCCTTCATGATGGCCAGCTATCCTTGGCAGCTTTCTTTTTTTAGCCCATCTGCCATTGCCGTCCATTATGATAGCGACATGCTCCGGAACTTTCTGCTGCTTTATTTTGCTTATCTGGTCTTGGAGAGTATTAGTAGTGGTCCCCGTCTTCCATAACCTTAATTTGTTAAACATACTATTGTTCCTCCAAAGTAGATCCTCTCACATCAATTATATCCTTCTTATGTTACTTTAGCTTTTTCTTATATAAGTAGAAAAACATCCACATTCCTTGTATGCGCAAAAACAGTGAGGGTAGGCTTACAATGTTCCCTTTATATCTTATAGGAAACTAGACTGCATAAGCAACCAAAAATACAAATAGCTTATAATAAAGCGAAAAACCCCCTAATAATAGAGGGTTCTTTAGTTTAGACAAAGCCCTAACCAATCATTCAGGCATATAAAACAGGGTCTTTTACGCACCCTCTTGCCCAGAAGCTTTAACGCTACCTTATTACTGGAATAAGATGAGAAAGCACTGGCTACCCGAGAGGTTACGAAATCTTAATTGAATTCATCTCTGGCATGCAACCATTAAAGTCTGCATTATATCTTCCTTAGCGAGAGAAAGAGTGAAAAAGGCTTTGGTAAATTCAAATTCGCTTCCCTTTTTGGCAGCAAACTTTCTATTATACCTCTAGAATTTCTTTTTCTTTCTCTTTTGTCAATGCATCCACTTTTGTAATGTAATCATCTGTAAGCTTTTGAATATCATCACTGTAACCACGCAAAGCATCTTCTGTGATTTCACCGTTCTTTTCAAGCTTTTTCAAATCGTCATTCCCATCTCTGCGGATGTTACGGATAGCGATTTTCGCTTCTTCTGATTCTTTTTTAACGTTTTTAACCAGTTCTTTACGGCGTTCTTCTGTAAGCATTGGGATAGTCAGGCGAATGATATTACCATCATTCGTTGGGTTTAACCCAATATCTGATTTTAGAATAGCTTTTTCGATTTCACCTAGAATTGATTTATCGTAAGGCTGAATGACAAGCAGTCTTGCTTCCGGCACGCTGATTCCAGCTAGTTGGTTTACTGGTGTTGGCGCTCCGTAGTAATCCACATTGATGCGATCTAGAAGGGCTGCATTAGCTCTTCCTGCACGGATGCTTGCAAGTTCACGTGAATAGCTTTGGATTGCTTTATCCATTCTTTCCTTTGTACTTGAAATGACTTGTTTTGGCATTATTTTTTCCCCCTTACTAATGTTCCGATTTTTTCACCCATAACTGCTCTTTTAATATTGCCTTCTTCCATAATAGAGAATACAATCAGTGGAATATCGTTATCCATACATAGGGATGATGCAGTTGAATCCATGACAGCAAGTCCATCTTTAATCACATCAAAATAAGTCAGCTGATCATACTTAGTTGCGTTTTTATCTACTCTAGGATCTGCAGAGTAAACTCCGTCCACATTGTTTTTAGCCATCAAGATAACTTCTGCTTCAATCTCAGCAGCTCTTAATGCAGCAGTAGTATCTGTGGAGAAGTACGGATTTCCAGTTCCTGCAGCGAAAATAACAACACGTTTTTTCTCTAGGTGGCGAATCGCACGTCTTCTGATGTAAGGTTCAGCTATTTGTCTCATATCAATTGATGTTTGTACACGTGTTTCAATACCTAATTGTTCTAAACTGTCCTGCAAGGCTAATGAGTTCATGATAGTGGCAAGCATTCCCATATAATCGGCATTTGCTCTGTCCATGCCCATTTCCTCACCGATTTTGCCTCTCCAAATATTCCCGCCGCCGACTACAACGGCAGCTTCTACACCTAGTTCAGCAACTTCCTTCACTTGCTCCGCTACATTTTTGATGACAGCAGGATTAATGCCAAAACCAGCTTCGCCAGCTAAAGCTTCCCCGCTTAATTTTAGAACAACACGTTTATATTTTGGATTACTCATGGAAACCTCCGTATGTATTAAATGTCTTTAAAAATAGGGAACACAATGTGCTCCCCTTCTTAAACTTGTCGAAACACCATTCTTTAGCCATTCCATGCTGCTTATCTTCCAAGATGGAAAAAGCAGTGGTTTTGGAAGAAGAGCGCATCCAATCAACTAACCATTTCATGAATGATACACAATATAAGGAACACAGGAGTGTTCCTATATTGAATCCGACAAATATTATTTTTTGTTAACTTGGTTCATTACTTCTTCAGCAAAGTTATCTTCGCGTTTTTCGATTCCTTCTCCTACTTCGTAGCGAACGAACTCACGCAAAGTTGCACCTTTAGACTCAACGAATTGACGAACCTTTTGGTCTGGGTTTTTAACGAAAGTTTGGTCAAGAACACAAACATCTTCGAAGTATTTGCCAAGGCGGCCTTCCACCATTTTTGCAACGATGTTTTCTGGTTTGCCTTCGTTAAGAGCTTGTTGAGTTAATACTTCTCTTTCGTGTTCCACTTCTTCTTGAGAAACTTGGTCACGAGAAACGTATTTAGGGTTTAGTGCAGCGATATGCATAGCGATATCTTTAGCTGCAGACTCATCAGTAGAGCCTTCTAATACTGTTAGAACACCGATGCGTCCGCCCATGTGAAGGTAAGCACCGAAAGCGTCGCTGTCTGTTTTTGATTTGATTTCAAAACGGCGTAATGAAAGCTTTTCGCCAATCTTAGCAATAGCAGCATTGATGTGAGATTCAACAGTAGTTCCTTCAGTGATGTTTTGAGCTACAGCTTCTTCTACAGTTGCAGGCTTGCTGCTTAGAAGATGTGCTGCAAGTTCTTTAACAAGCACTTGGAAACCTTCGTTTTTAGCAACGAAATCAGTTTCTGAGTTCACTTCAAGAATAACTGCTTCGTTACCTTCTACAGCGATGTAAGTAGTACCTTCTGCAGCGATACGGTCTGCTTTTTTAGCAGCGCTAGCGATACCTTTTTCACGAAGGAAATCGATTGCCTTTTCGATGTCGCCGTTTGTTTCTGTAAGTGCTTTTTTGCAGTCCATCATACCAGCACCTGTTTTTTCACGTAGTTCTTTAACCATTTGAGCTGTTACAGCCATGTTAATTGCCTCCTTGTATTTTCCGTATGTACGTATACTTATTGTTTTTCCATTTATTATTGCTTTTAAGCAATTCTCTTTAAAAAAAGGTGATAAGAGGGCTGCTCTTTATCACCTTTTTCACAAGTCCCTAAACTAGTGTGTCTAGCAAAAGACTACTAGGTTGATAAAGACCATATTGTGATCTCTATGCGCTGTTCGTTTTTCTAGCAGACACAGTTATTTGACTTAAGCAGTTGTTACTTCTTCGCCTTGTTTAGCTTCTAGAATAGCATCTGCCATTTTTGCAGTTAATAGTTTCACAGCACGGATTGCGTCGTCGTTCGCTGGGATAACAACATCAATTTCGTCTGGATCACAGTTTGTATCAACAATTCCAACGATTGGAATATTCAATTTATGCGCTTCTGCAACTGCAATGCGCTCTTTGCGTGGATCAACAATGAATAATGCATCTGGCATTTTTTTCATTTCTTTGATTCCGCCCAAGAATTTTTCCAAGCGCTCAAGCTCTTTGTTCAATTGAACTACTTCTTTTTTAGGAAGTACTTCGAAAGTACCGTCTTCAGACATTCTTTCGATTTCTTTCAAACGAGCAATACGTTTTTGGATTGTTTCAAAGTTAGTTAAAGTTCCACCTAACCAGCGTTGGTTTACATAGTATTGACCAGAACGGATAGCTTCTTCTTTAACTGAATCTTGAGCTTGTTTTTTAGTTCCTACGAAAAGAACAGTTCCGCCGTTACCAGCAAGTTCTTTCACATAGTTGTAAGCTTCTTCAACCTTTCTAACTGTCTTTTGAAGGTCGATGATGTAGATGCCGTTACGCTCCGTGAAAATGTATTTTTTCATTTTTGGGTTCCAACGGCGAGTCTGGTGACCGAAGTGTACACCAGCTTCAAGCAATTGTTTCATTGAGATTACTGACATGTTTGTTCCTCCTAATGGTTTTGTTTTCCTCCGCCTTTATCATTTTTAATCAAAACTGTATAAACAGCACCAATGATTAAATCCAAAAGCGTGTGTATTAACACCGTTTTTTAATATAGCATATGTATGATAGACAATCAAGCTATTCCTGATTATTTTGTCTAAATTTCAGTAAAAGCTCTATTTCTGTCTTACCTTTGTTTAATTTTTTGGCAATCTGTTCAATCGTTTCGCCTTGCTTCTCAAGCTCTATAACTTGTTCAAGCAGGGACATTTCCTTTGGTTCTTAATAAGATCCAATAGTTCTTCCACATCATCTGGCTTTATGTTACTGTCATAAGTTTGATAGGATTTGACTGCTGCTGCATAAGGATTCGCCTTTGGCACTGTAAATGAAGCAGGCTCCTCATTCTTGTCCTCTTTTTCTTCGACAGCTTCTTCCAGGCTTTTTTTCGGCTGTTCATCAAGCTCATGAATTCTTTGCAGGAACAATTCGTTCTCTTCTTTTATTTCCGCAATAAATGTCGAAACGATTTCTTCCATTTCTTCCAAAGCTTTTTCTTGTCGGCTTTCAAATGCAGCCAGTCTGTTTTGTCTAATAAACAACAGCGCAATGCATAACAGCGCCAATATATTTAACGCAATACTAAAAACAAGCAGAAAATTAACCATTTTATTCCCTCAATCTATCCACTATAGTCTATCATATTCCCTTTATACGGGTGATCAGGAAGGGACAGCTCCTCCTGGGTGCGTTTCTTCTTCCCTTTCGGCAAATCTGCGCTCTCCCTGTCTTGTTGGTTGTTATTGGAGACATTCCCCTTTTCTTCCCCTTTAACAACACTTGTCCTTTTTTTCAATTCTTCTTGCAAGGTAGCTTGCAGGGCATGATTATTCATCAATTGCCCTCGTTGGTCCTGCTGCTCCTGGATTTTCCCAGCATCATATGTGCGGGGTAAGGCTACCTGCATTTCAATCGCCTTTAAGCTCATTTCCCTTTCCCACTCCCTTTAAATGACCTTCTCTAATGAATGTCTTAATTTAAAGATTGCTTTCGAGTGGATTTGTGAAATACGGGAAGTAGATAAATTCATGACTTGTCCAATTTCTGTTAATGTAAGCTCTTCTTTATAAAACAAGCTTAAAACAAGCTGTTCTTTATCGTTTAATGTCTCAATCATGGATGCCATTTCCTTAATTAATTCATCCTTCATTACTTTTTCTTCCGGTATTTCTGTTTTATCATCCCTGATGGCGAATGTCGGGCCTTCTTTTTCATCCGATTCATTAAGCTGCTCATCAATGGAGAGGACATTGGCAAAGAAATGTTCATTCATCGTCGAGTACACTTCTTCTGTCGACAAATCGAGCTCATTGGCAATTTCCTGAACTGTCACATTTCGCATCATTTTCTGCTCGAGCTTTTCAATTGCTGCCTCGATTTTTTTTGTCTTTTCCCGCGTGCCTCGAGAAAGCCAGTCTTCTTTCCTTAAACCATCAATAATGCTTCCTCTAATGCGAAAAGACGCGTATGTGTCAAACTTCAGATCGCGTTTAGGATCAAATCTTTCCAGTGCATCATATAGGCCGATCATTCCTAAACTGTTCAGCTCTTCTCTTGAGACGCTCTTAGGAAGACCTACAGAAATGCGCTGCACATGAAAGCTAACAAGGGGCATATATTTTTTTATCAATGTGTTGCACGCATCTGTATCTCTAGTGGTTATCCACATCTCCCATGCATTTTTCTCCTCTAACGTCGTCTCGCTTGCCATAAACATCCTCCTCAAAACAGCATTTCCATTCCATTTGGTATTATTTCTTTATTTTGAACGCTCTGAGCCATTCCCATACTAAAAACCTTCTTTTAAACAAAAGCTACTACGGCTAAAGTGTAAGAAAGGCTTTTTCTTTCAGGTACTTCCTGACCCGAGCAGACTTTTATGCAAATCATTTATTATTTAAAACAGAATAGTACTTTACTACTCAATAAGATAATTGTACTACTTTAATTTGATAAGCCGCTTATCCTACATTTTTATTAAAACAGTTTTTTAAACTGACGCTGAAAACCCGTTTCTTCAAGTGATTAAACAGCTTTCCACCTATTAAACTTTAACATTGTCGAAATTTCTGCGGAATAGTACATTTAACCTATTTTTGTTGTAAAATTACCTTATGTAAAAAAAAGGATTGAATTTTTCGTTTTATATAGTTCTTTTGAACTATTAATATAATAGTTTATGGTAAACAAAAAAGCCTGCACTCTTTTAAGTGACAGACTTTCCTATTCTTTGGATATTTCTGATAAATCCTTAAATAATATGTGTTCCCTTATTTACAGTACGAATCGCAAGCTCATAGGTAGCAGGATTAAATTCTATCGTTCTTCCGCTGTTGCCGCCTACGTCCTCTCCGTAAATTTTAATATTGAGTGCATTCAGTTCCTTTTTAACTGCCTCTACATTGCGCGGACCGATTCTCATAATATCACTTGTTCCGCTAAACTGGAACATTTGCGCTCCGCCGGCGATTTTCGCCTTTAAGGAAAACTTGCTAGCCCCCAGTTCCCCTAGTCTGTTTACAAGCTCAGGAATCGCAGTATCAGCAAATTTAGCAATATTAACTGGGCCGCTCTTGCTTAGAGAGGAGTCAGGAAGCATTATATGTGCCAAACCTGCAATCGATCTTCTCTCATCATACAAAACAATGCCGACACAGGAGCCAAGCCCGGAAGTACGAATGACATCCGGTGCTTTTACTGTGTTCATATCCGCAATACCGACCTTTATAACAACAGCCTGATCGATCATCATCCAAGCTTCACTCCCAATGATTCAAACAAGGTATGAAAAGAGTCTGGGTCTGGAAGTAAGAAAAAATGACCTTTGACTGTTTCAGAAATTGATTTTTCATCTTCATTGAGGGCAGTGTTGATGACGATAGCATAATCGCTCACTTGCGAAAGTTCAATCAGCCCGTAGCTGACAATTGCGCCGACCATATCAATAGCAAGTGCTGGTACTGATGGATATAAAGATAGATTTGTAAAGTCAGAAAGTGCAGATAAATAAGAGCCTGACAGAATATTGCCTAGCTCCTGCAAAGCAGATAATGCTAATTCTTCATATGGAGGTTCAGCTAATTGGACTGTCTCATCACCGATCATATCTCTGATGAAATTCGTCGCTTGTTCAAGCGGCAACATGAAAAACATGCTGCCAGGAGCATCCCCTTCAATTCTAAGGAACACTCCTGCTGCTATATTATCTGATCCGCCTGCCATATCCATCATTTCATCAAATGAAACGATTTCTACATTCGGAACCTTCATATCAATCTTTTTATTAAGAAGCTTTGACAGAGCGGTGGCAGCATTTCCTGCCCCAATATTCCCTATCTCCCGCAAAATGTCGAGATGAAGCGAATTAATCTTGTCTGTAAAGCTCATTAAACTTCACTTCTAGCATATTTTTTTAGTTCTTCTCGATCGAACACTCTTTCAAGGTTAACAAGGATAAGCAAGCGTTTGTCCACTTTCACGACGCCGCTGATATAATCAACTTCCTTGCCTCCTACAACCTCTGGAGCTGGCTCGTAATCGTCTGAATTAACATCAACCACATCATTGGCAGCATCTACAATCAATCCAACTTCCATGTCCTCAATCGCTATGATGATAATTCTTGTTTGATCTGTATGCTCGATTTCTTCTAAATCAAAACGCCTGCGCAGATCAATGATTGGTGTAACAACTCCACGTAAGTTTATAACTCCTTTTACGAATGGAGCAATATTTGGGATTCTCGTAATATGCATGATTTTTTCAATCGATCTTACATCGTTAACAGGAATCGCATACTCTTTTCCCTTCAATTCGAAAATAATCAGTTTTACTTCTGTTGAAACCGATTCTACCATTTCATTTCTTCCTCTCTATCAATCTATCTTTGCATGAATTCTGACGTTATTTAATCAGGGCGTTGCAGTCAACGATCAAGGCTACTTGCCCATCTCCTAGAATAGTTGCACCTGAAATAGCAAATGCATTTGTCAAATAATTACCTAGTGATTTTAAGACGACTTCTTGCTGTCCAATGAAGGAGTCAACAACAAATCCTGCCAGCTTTTCACCTTTTCTCACAATAACAACAGAATAGAACTCCTCTTCTTCCTTCGTAACAGGAACTTCAAAGATATCCTTCAAGAATAGAAGCGGAACTACTTTGCCGCGGAAATCAATTACTGTTTGATTATGTGCTTGCATCACATCGTTCTTATTGACGATTGCTGTTTCAATAATAGATGATAAAGGAATCGCATATTTTTCCTGCTGAATTTCCACAAGCATCACGGAAATGATGGAAAGTGTCAATGGCAGCTGGATAGAGAATAAGGAGCCTTTTCCTTCTTGTGATTCAATTGTGATTGTTCCGCCTAATGATTCAATCGTGCTTTTTACTACATCAAGGCCAACACCGCGGCCAGAGATATCTGAAATTTTATCTGCTGTAGAGAAGCCAGATGCTAAAATAAGTTCTGCAATCTGTGAATCTGTTAAGCTATTAGCCGTTTCTTGCGTGATAATGCCTTTGCTTAATGCTTTTTGCAGGACTTTTTCTTTATTGATGCCGGCACCGTCATCTTCAAGCTCAATGAATACATGGTTTCCACTGTGATAGGCTCTTAGGACTACTGTACCTTCTTCGTTTTTATTGTTCGCTCTTCGAACTTCCGGTGACTCAACACCATGGTCAAGTGCATTTCGGATAAGGTGAACAAGCGGGTCCCCGATTTCATCGATAACCGTTCTGTCTAATTCTGTATCAGCACCGATGATTTCTAGATTGATTTTTTTGTTCAAATCTCTTGCCAGCTGTCTAACCATACGAGGGAAACGGTTAAATACAGTCTCAACCGGTACCATTCGCATGTTTAAGATAATATTTTGAAGGTCGCCGGTAATGCGGGACATTCTTTCCACTGTCTCATGCAGCTCTTGAACTTGCAGATCTTGCGAAATCTGGTCAAGCCTTCCTCTGTCAATCACAAGCTCCTCAAACAAATTCATCAAAATATCGAGACGCTCGATGTTAACTCTGATTGTTTTGCTTGATTGCTTCGCTACAGCAGCAGGTTTTTCCTCTTCTTTTTTCGGAGCTGCACTTGGTGTTACCGCTGCAACCGCTGTTTCCTGAACTGCTGGAGCAGTTTCTGTAACTTCTTCTGCAACTGTTACTTCAGATGCAGCAAATTCTTTAACTACTACTTTTTCAACTTCAGAAACCTTCATAATTTTCGCTTCAATTTGGCTAGGCTCTTCTTTTGAAACAATTGTAACCATGAAAGAGTTCTCAAACTTTTCTTCTTCCAGCTCTTCAACAGCAGGATTAGATTTAATCACTTCACCTAATGATTCTAATGCTTCAAATATCATGAACACCCTAGCTGCTTTCAACAAGCAGCTTGCACTTAGTGACACTTCAATCTCGTAAGCGTTGAAGCCTTGTTCCTTCGATTGCTGCATAACTGTTATCTCAAATTCGTCATAGCTGTTTTGCGTTAATGCTTTTTCTTCCACAACAGCGGCAGCTGCTTCCTCAGCACCTGTCTCAACAAATGCTTCGCCGTTTTCTATTGCTGCGAGCTTCTTTACAACTTCTTCTACGTTTCTTTTTCCGTCGCCACCGCTCGCGATTGATTCCACCATTGCCTCTAAGTCATCAACAGCAAGGAAGATAACATCGAGAACTTCTGGAGAAACAGAAATTTTCTCGTTTCTAATTGCATCAAGCACGTTTTCCATCTGGTGGGTAAGGCTTGCAAGGTCTTCATATCCCATTGTTGCCGACATCCCTTTTAATGTATGGGCAGAACGGAATATTTCATTTACAATTTGTAGGTTTTCTGGATTTTTTTCTAATTCCAGCAATTGCTCATTACATGTTTGCAAATGCTCCTTGCTTTCTTCAATAAATACTTCTAAATACTGACTCATCTCCATATAGTTTACACCCCTTGGCGTTTATACATATTTCATTATTGTTTGTGCGATATTTTCTACATTTTGAATTTCATTTACATAGTTTGTCGCAATGGCTGCCTTTGGCATTCCAAATACGATGGAAGTTTCCTTTGATTCTGCAATCGACTTAACTTTTCCTTTATTGACAAGCTTGATCAGCCCGTTCGTGCCGTCAGAGCCCATACCAGTCATAATAACAGCTAGCTTATGATAGGTTTCGAGTTCACTTGCCGATTCAAACATGACATCAACACTCGGTCTATGACCATTTACAGGTGCCGATTGGTCTAGATGAACGACAAGGCTATTCCCAGAGGATTTCACTTTTAAGTGATATCCACCAGGTGCAATATACGCGACGCCTTTATGAATAGTCTCTCCATGTTCCGCTTCCTTGACTGTTATCTCTGAAAGAGAATTTAAGCGATTGGCAAGTGACTGGGTAAAACCTGCCGGCATATGCTGAACAATCAAGATTGGCGCATTTATATTTGCAGGAAGTTTTGTAATAACATGCTGCAGTGCTCTTGGCCCGCCTGTTGACGTTCCTAAAACAACAAGTTTATTAGCTGCAGCATTCCAGCTCGGATCTGTCGGTTTAATTGGTTTGACTGGCATTACTTCTTTTGGTTCTATTCTACTATAAGTAGGACGATTGATAATAGAACTTTTTTCCTGCACTTGCGGTGGAAGCAATTTAGAGAGCTTCACTTTGCTTGCTGAAATTACCTTCTCAATTAATTCTTCTTTAACCTTATATAAATCAAGAGATATCGCTCCAGAAGGCTTTGCTATAAAATCGATTGCTCCGATTTGCATCGCCTGAATCGTATTCTCTGCTCCTACCTTTGTCGTGCTCGAAAGCATGATGACAGGGACTGGATTTTCCTTCATGATCTGTTCTAATGCACTGATGCCATCCATAATTGGCATTTCGACATCCATCGTGACCACGTCTGGTTTAAGTTCCTTTATTTTCTTTAATGCATCTTGACCATTTCTGGCAGTGCCTACGACCGACATGCGTGAGTCTTCTGTGAGAAAATCGGAAATAAGCTTACGCATAAACGCCGAATCGTCAACAATCAAGATATTAATTTTTCCCACGGCAACTCCACTACCTTTCAAACAGTAGCCTCTTTAATTTCGCCATAAACGGCCTTTTGTTATCTTGAGGATCTGCAAACTGTTGTTTACAATATCTATCGGCTATTTCTGACAAAGCTTTAGAGGCTTGTGAGTTTTCATTAAAAATAATGAATGGAACTTGTTTCCTTACCGCTCTTGCCACATTCTGATCATCAGGAATCGGCCCAAGATTGATAATATCTCTATCCAAAAATCGGCCCATGACATTTTTAAGCTTTTGGTATGTTTCTTTTCCATCAAGTGTGCTAATTGTTCTGTTTACAACTATATAAAAGGGAATATCATCCTTCTGCAAGTGAATAAATTTCATTGCAGCATACGCATCTGTAATAGATGTAGGCTCAGGTGTCGTTATAACAATAACGTCATCAACAGATAGAATGAACTTAAGGCTGTCTGTGCTTATTCCTGCTCCCATATCAAACAGAATATAATCGTATTGACGCATAAGACTTTCGAATTCCTGAAAAAATCTTTCAAGCTGCCTTTCTTCCATGTCAAGAAAATCAGTTAAGCCTGAACCTCCTGCAATAAAATCAATTCCTCCTGCACCGCTATGGATGATATCAGAAAAGGAGGCGTGATTCTTAAAAAAATCGACAATCGTATATCTTGGCTGTGAACCCATTAAAATGTCCACATTTCCCATTCCAATATCCATGTCTATCAATAAGACAGAATAGCCCTTTCTTTTAAGCGATAAGGAAAAATTTAAGGAAAAATTAGATTTCCCTACTCCGCCCTTTCCGCTGACAACGGCTAATGTCTTTTGCTTCTTATCGCTATGAAACTGTTCGAATCTTTTTCTGAGCATTGCCGCCTGATCTGTCATATTAATCGACCTCAATTATCCTTTTTGCAATTTCGCGGGGATTTGCCGGCATAATATCATCTGGAACGTTTTGTCCTGTAGTCAAATATGCCACACCCTTTTTGTATTTAACCACGAGGTTTATCATGGCTCCATATGTTGATGTTTCATCCATTTTCGTAAAAATAAACTGATCGATATGAATCGAGGAAAATTGCTGATAAATTTCTTCCATATCTGACTGTTTTGCGGTTAGTGACAAAACAAGCAATGTTTCCATGTCTCTATTATAATCGACCACTTCTTTCAAATCTTGAACATATTGTTGGTTGCGGAAATTTCTACCAGCTGTATCCACTAATATGACATCACAGTCTGACAGGCTTTGGGCCGCTTTTTCAAAATCTTCTAAGTTGTAACAAACTTCAATTGGGACATTGAGTATATTGGCATATGTTTTCAGTTGGTCTATTGCAGCGATTCTATATGTATCTGTTGTGATGAACCCGATTTTTTTGTTATGTTTCATCATAAATTCCGCTGCCATTTTGGCTAATGTAGTAGTTTTTCCAACACCAGTAGGACCGATGACATTCACAAATTTTTTCGTAAGCGTTAATCCGCCAAATGTGTATTGATTCATCTCTTCATAAAGGAATTCTTGTGCCCAGCTACGCACCTCTTCATCACTGCTGTTTGCTCCAGCTAAATACCATTTTTCCAACAGCTTTGCTGTCAAACTTGATTGAAGATCACTATCTAGGTCTTGTTTCTTTAAGCGATCGATTACTGACTTTAGCTGTTGCGGCAGCTCCATCTGTAGTGCATTACCGCTTTCTGCCATTCTTTGAATATTTTCATTCATTTGGGCAAGCTGTCTTAAGATGTTATCATCTGCAAGAACAGGAGCCTTCACTTTAGGCTCCTCTATTGGACTACGCTCGACTTTTGAAATCAGCTTCGGTGTTGGCATCGGTTTTTCAACTGGTGCCTTTGCTTCTGCCAATTCAGGGTCTATTGCAGCAAGTACTTCTATATTTCTTTTTTTAAACATTCCTAAAAAACCGCCGGTGTGAATGATTTTCGAATGCAATATCACCGCGTCATTACCTAATTCTGCCCGAATTCGCTTCATCGCTTCAGGCATGCTTGCTGCAACATATTTTTTTATTTTCATTCTACCGTCACCACCCCAACACTTTGAACTTCCACATTTGCTTCTAATTCGTTATAAGACAATATTGGAACCTGCGGGAAATATCTTTCTGTCAGCTGACGCACATACATACGCACAGCAGGTGAACACAAAATAATCGGCACTTGTTCCATAATAGATTGCTGCTCTACTTGTGAGGCAACAGCTTCTAAAATAGCTTGAGATATACTTGGATCCAACGCTAAATAATTTCCGTGCTCTGTCTGCTGAATATTGTCTGCTATCAGCTTCTCTACTTTGCCTGAAAGAGTAATTACCTTCAGTGTATCCACATTGCTTGAATACTGATTAGTAATCTGACGGGCTAAAGCCTGTCTTACATATTCAGCCAGCAATTCAGTATCACTAGAGATTTTCCCGTAATCAGCCAATGTTTCAAAAATAACGGGCAAGTTGCGGATTGAAACATTTTCTTTTAATAGTTTAGCCAAAACTTTTTGAATATCACCAATTGATAATGGATTTGGTGTAACTTCTTCTACAAGGATTGGATAAGATTCCTTCACATGATCAACAAGCTGCTTTGTTTCTTGACGTCCTAACAGCTCATGAGCATTTGCTTTAATAACTTCTGTAATATGCGTGGAAACAACAGATGGCGGATCAACTACCGTATAGCCGAAAATCTCTGCCTGTTCCTTAACCGTTTCGGTTATCCATTTGGCTGGCAGACCGAATGACGGCTCAACTGTATCAATACCATCAATAGAGTCATCATCCATTCCTGGACTCATTGCTAAGTAATGATCAAGCAGCAGCTCTCCCCTTGCCATTTCATTGCCTTTGATTTTCAGACGGTATTCATTCGGCTGGAGCTGAATATTATCCCTAATGCGCACAACAGGAATAACAAGACCAAGCTCAATTGCCAACTGTCTTCTAATCATTACAACCCGGTCAAGAAGGTCGCCCCCTTGATTGGCATCAGCTAACGGAATTAACCCATAGCCGAATTCGAATTCAATCGGATCTACATTCAATAAGCTGACAACACTTTCTGGACTTTTCAGTTCGTTTGTCTGGACTTCCTCTTCGATTTCCAGCATTTCCTCGAGATCCTGTTTCGGTGCTTTTGATAATGCGTATCCTCCAAAAGCGAGCAATCCAGCAATAGGAATTGTGAGTAGGTCATTAATAGGTGTAATCAAGCCAAGGACAAAAATAGTTCCGCCTGCTACATACAGCATTTTCGGATAAGATAGTAGCTGCTTTGTTAAATCAGAACCTAAGTTGCCGTCAGAAGCTGCTCTTGTTACGACAATCCCTGTTGCAGTTGAAATTAATAAGGCTGGTATTTGGCTGACGATCCCATCCCCGATAGACATGAGCGAGAAGTTTTGCGCTGCATCAGCTATTGGCATATCCAGCTGTGTCATCCCGATGACAATCCCAAAAATTAAGTTGATGAAGACGATAATGATACCGGCAATGGCATCACCTTTAACAAATTTGCTCGCACCATCCATCGAACCGTAGAAATCAGCCTCTCTGCTGACTTTTTCCCTGCGTGTTCTTGCTTCTGACTCGGAAATAAGACCGGCGTTTAAATCGGCATCGATTGCCATTTGCTTACCTGGCATCGCATCAAGAGTAAAACGGGCAGCAACTTCTGATACACGCTCCGACCCTTTTGTGATAACAATAAATTGAATAATAACCAAGATGGCAAAGACGACAAGTCCAACAACCAAGTTTCCGCCGACCACGAAGGTTCCAAACGTATGAACAACTCCGCCAGCTTCCCCAGTGGAAAGGATAGATCTTGTTGTCGATACGTTCAGCCCAAGCCGGAACAGTGTCATTAAAAGCAAGAGCGATGGAAAGATGGAAAACTCCAGCGCTTCGTTCATGTTCATCGTCAATAATAAAATTAATAGTGCTAAAGAAATATTCAGCAAAATCAAGATGCTTAGCAACCATGTAGGGAATGGAATAATGAGCATCGCTATGATTAGTATTACGCTGAATACGACGGTTAAATCTCTACCAGACATATATTTTCGCTCCTAACTAACAACCAAACATCTATATTTAAAGGTCTGACTAAGAATGCTGTTTTTTTGTGCGGTAGACATATGCAAGTATTTCCGCAACTGTTTTAAAAAACTCTTCAGGGACTGTTTCCCCAACATCTACTTGGCTGTACAGTGCTCGTGCTAGAGGCCTGTTTTCCACTGTGATAACCTCATGTTCCTTTGCAATCAGCTTAATTTTCTGAGCCAGAAAATCAACACCTTTAGCAACAACATACGGGGCATCGTATTTATCTTCATCGTATTTTAAACAGATTGCATAATGAGTCGGATTTGTAATAACCACATCGGCATTCGGCACATCCTGCATCATTCGGCGCATTGCCATCTCTCTTTGCCTCTGTTTAATCTTTGATTTGATTAGTGGGTCCCCTTCGATGTTTTTATATTCATCCTTGATGTCCTGCTTTGACATCCGGATGTTTTTTTCATAATCATATTTTTGATATAAATAATCAAAAAGAGCTAAAAATAACAATGCTCCAGAACCGTATAACCCCATTTGAACCGTTAATTTTGCCAAGGTAATTAAGGTAGCCCCGATTGACTTTTGGGAAAGGAGAAGAATTTCCTCCAGCTTGTTCCAAAGAATAGCAAATGTAACAATGCCGATAACAGTAATTTTCAAGATAGATTTAAGCAGTTCAACAATGGATCTTATCGAGAACATTCTTTTTAAGCCTGATAACGGGTTTATTTTTTCGAGCTTAAACTTAATCGGTTCTGTCGTGAAAAGCACGCCAACTTGCAAGTAGTTGGCAATCACACCAGCAACTAATGCAGCTGCCATGATTGGGCTTAAAATTACAGCCGTTTGTATTAGTATCTCAATAAAGACACTTTTAATATTATGTTCTGTCAAATCCATGAGCATAAGATCCTGGAAGGAAAAATTCAGAAGGGAAACTATCCCTTTCATCATCGACCCGCCTACAAAGTTAAGGACAGCAAAGACAGCCAGCAGCACGAGAGCAGTATTTATATCTTGGCTTTTGGCAACCTGACCCTTTTTACGGGTATCCTGCCTTTTTTTCGGTGTGGCCTTTTCTGTTTTTTCACCAGAGAAAAACTGCAAATCCAATCTTAACAGCATGCTACTAACCTCCCATCAAATTCATCATATCCCGCATTGTCGTCAATATCGTTGAAAACAGATTGGAAACAGATGCCATGATAGCACCCATTACAATGATCAGCATAATAAGACCAACCACAATTTTCACCGGCACACCTACAACAAAAATATTTAATTGGGGAACAGTCCTTGCGACTATCCCAAGAGCTACGTCGACTAAAAAGATCGCGCCCACAACTGGGATGGACATTTGGAATGCAATGGCAAACATTAATGCGAGTGTTTTTCCGGCATATTGCATGATGTTTTCATCACCGAAGTTGACCCATGCCTGGTCAAGTGGAATGAATTGATAGCTGTAAAATACACCATCCAAAAGCAAATGATGACCATTAATTGCCAATAAAAAAAAGAGAGCAATAATATTTAAATACTGCCCTGTCAGCGGACTTTGTGTACCGGTTTGCGGATCAACAACATTGGCGATGGCAAATCCCATCTGAAAGTCAATTAATCCCCCGGCAACTTGGACAGCTGAAAATAGCATATATGCTAGAAAACCGATAAACAGTCCGACCATCGCTTCTTTAATAATAAGGAGATAATATGCCCCGTCCACTTCTAATGTTGGGGTTTCCATTCCAAAAAACATCATTAATGAAAGAAAAAATGAAAAACCTACTTTATGACTTGTCGGTATCGTCCGATAAGAAAAGAGAGGGAGCATAAGGAAGAAGGATGTCACCCTTACAACAATCAGCAAAAAAGCCGGGAACTTTGCTAAAAAATCCTCCATAGCTTCACCCTATAAACCTTGTCAGGTTTGAAAAGATGTCACTTGTGTAGGATAAAAGATGGCTTAACATCCAAGCTCCAAAAAAGATAATCCCTAAAAGGACAGCAACAATTTTTGGCACGAATGCAAGCGTCTGTTCTTGGATTTGGGTTGTAGCCTGAAATATACTGATTAACAACCCTACGGCAAGGGCTATAATAAGCAATGGCCCACTAACGACTAAAACCGTAAGGACCCCTTTTTCCGCAATTGATATAACCATTTCTTGTGACATGATGCATCACCCTTCTTAAAAGCTTTCTAATAAAGATTCAACTACCAAATACCAGCCGTCTACCATTACAAACAACAATATTTTAAACGGCAGTGAAATCATAACAGGCGGCAGCATCATCATACCCATAGACATTAAGATACTGGCAACGACCATGTCGATAACCAAAAATGGAATGAATATCATAAAGCCAATTTGAAAGGCTGTTTTCAATTCGCTGATTGCATAAGCCGGAACTAATGTTGTCAGTGGTATATCTTGGATAGATTCTGGTGTTTCCGCTTTCGAATAGTTGAGAAATAAAGCTAAATCCTTCTGTCTTGTATGCTTACTCATATATTCCTTAAAGGGGACTGCTGCATTCTCATATGCTTGTTCGAGACTAATCTCCTCATTAAATAATGGTGTTAAGGCTGTTTTGTTTACCTCTTGGAATGTAGGTGCCATTATGAAGAACGTCATAAACAAGGATAAGCCGATGATAACTTGGTTTGGCGGCATTTGTTGTGTCGCAAGCGCCGTTCTGACAAAGGAAAGAACAATGACGATTCTCGTAAAGCTAGTCATCAATATTAGGATGCTTGGAGCTAAAGAAAGGACAGTCAATAGCAATAACAATTGCACAGAAGTGGAAACATTTTCTGGTGCACTGTCATTAAAAAGCTGCATAAACTCATTCATCTTTTTCTGAACCTCTCTTTTTCAATTCATTCATTATTTCTTTGCGGCCGTTCGATACCTCTTGCAACTGCTTCTTTAAATGACTGGCGAAAGATTGTTGCTGCTGTTTCTGGTTAGGATAATTCTTTATGCCATTCATAACCTTTGTCACAATATCGCTTGGCTGTATAAGCTGGTCCATCTTTTGGTTATAGTCTTTGATGAGGCTTTTATATTCCTCTTCATCGTCTATTTCCTTTATAAGCTGGATGCTTTCGCCGACTCCAACCACGAGCAAGCGTTTGCCGACTTTCACAATTTGTATAGATCGATTGGCACCTAATGTCGTACCGCCCAGATTCTCAATAATTTGTGTGCTTTTAAACACATGATTACGTTTGTTAATAAAGCGGAGCACAACATAAAGCAGTGCAATAACAAAAAGAGTGGCAAAAATCATTCTAACAAAATCCCAAAATGTAAGCCCCACATCGCCAGCTTCTGTTACCGCAGTATCATTAGTTTCTGTCGTTGCTTCTGTCCCGCCGTTATCCGTTTGTTCATTACTTTTATTGTTTTCTTCTGTTTGGTTCTGATTTTTTTCAATTGCATCATAGACACTATTATCAAGTTGTTCTGCATAGGCTTGATGATTAAAGCCTAGCAGAACAATTAAGAGTAGTGAACATTTAATAAATAACTGTTTTGTATTCAAGTATGACACCCTCTAGTATTTGTTTCTAAATTATCCTAATGTTTTGCCGATTGCTTCAAGAACACGATCCGCTTGGAAAGGTTTAACGATGAAGTCTTTCGCTCCAGCTTGGATAGCATCAATAACCATCGCTTGCTGACCCATTGCTGAACACATAATGACTTTCGCATTTGGATTGATTTTTTTGATTTCTTTCAATGCAGTGATACCATCCATCTCTGGCATTGTGATATCCATTGTCACTAAATCTGGCTGTGTTTCTTTATATTTCTCGACAGCTTGTGCACCGTCTGCAGCCTCTCCAACTACCTCATATCCATTTTTAGATAAGATATCTTTAATCATCATTCTCATAAATGCTGCGTCATCTACAATTAGTATTTTCTGTGCCATAACTCTCTACCCCCATAAATATAAATTAGATTATTTTAAATTGTTTAAGCGGTCTGATTGACTTACAATGTCTGTTACACGAACACCAAAGTTTTCGTCAATAACTACAACCTCACCTTGCGCAATAAGCCTGTTATTGACAAGAATGTCAACTGGTTCACCTGCAAGCTTGTCCAGTTCAATAATAGACCCAGAGCTCAGCTCGAGGATTTCCTTAACAGAACGCTTTGTTCTGCCTAGCTCGACTGTAACCTTTAAAGGAATATCTAACAGCATGTTCAAATTCCTTGCTTCACTCTCATTTGGTGTGAAGGTTTCGAAATTAGAGAAAACTGCTGGCTGTACATTTGGCTGAGCTCCGCTGTAGCTTGACCCAAAGTGCTGCGGTGTGCTCTGCTGTCTTTGTGGCTGCGGCGGCGCATAGCTTGGTGCCGGTGCCGAATTCTGTTCTGCATAGCTAGGTTGAACTGGCGGCGCTAAAGCAGGCTCTGGCCGTGGTGCTTCTTGGGCCGGAACTGGCGGTTCAGCAGGCTCTGCAGACGGGTTCAATAGACTATCTACAAGGCTTTTTGCAAAATCAAGCTGCAATAGCTGCATAATATTCGAATCAATCAAGTCTCCGATTTTTAAACGGAAAGAGATTTTGACGAATATATCATGATCTGGAATCGTTTCTGCTCCTTCTCCATCTGACAAATTTAAGATGTCGATAGCAGGCGGCGAAATATCCACCTTTTTACTAAAAATTGTCGACATAGATGTAGCAGCTGAACCCATCATTTGGTTCATTGCTTCTTGAACTGCGCTTAATTGGATTTCATCAAGCATTTCCGGCGGATTAGTGCCGTCACCTCCAAGCATCAAATCTGCAATGACAGCAGCATCTGATTGCTTGATAACCAACAGGTTCATGCCAGAGAAACCTTCTGTATAATTCACACTGATTGCCACATATGGATGTGGGAATTCCTCTGCTAAGTCTTTCTTCAGGACAACCGTCACATTAGGCGTTGTGATGTCCACCTTTTGATTTAAAAGCGTAGAAAGTGCTGTTGCAGAGCTTCCAAATGAAATATTTCCAATTTCACCTAGTGCATCTTCTTGGATTGAATTTAAGTAATCCTCCACTGCTAATTCTTCCTGCGGTTCAGGATTATCCCCTCTTAATAGAGCATCAATTTCATCTTGTGAAAGCATATCTTTACTCACCATCTTCTTTCCCCCTTTCTAAAGTCCCTAATACTTGTACAGCAACCTTCTTATTCACTTTTCCAGGCTGTCCGAAAAATTTAGGTATGTCTCCAACTTTAATAATCAAGGGTTGATCTATCGTTTGATTCATCTCAATAACATCCCCTATATCAAGCATCAGGAAGTCTTGGATAGAAATATCCGATGTTCCAAGTTCAGCAACGACAGGAACAATCGATTTTTGAATGTTATTTTGCAACGCTTGAGCCACTTCAGGCACAGGTGCTTTCTTTTCTGTCTGCATCCAATAGTGTCCAGACAGCTTCGGTATTATTGGCTCTAACACAACATGCGGGATACAGATATTTATCATTCCGCTTGTATCACCGATTGTTGTATTTAGAGATATAACGACAACTGTTTCGTTTGGAGAAACCATTTGCAAAAACTGCGGGTTCACTTCAAACTCTGACAGCGTCGGTTCAATTTCCACAATATCCTCTAATGCTTCTCTTAAGTAATCGAAGGCCTGCTCGAATGTATTCGACATAATCTTCGACTCAATCTCCGTCAAGTTTTCTACTTTATTGACGCTTGTTCCTTTACCGCCCATCATGCGGTCCATCATTGCATAAGCAATATTCGGGTTCACTTCCATCAAGATTCTTCCATCAAGCGGTGTGACTTCAAACACATTCAGAATCGTCATTTTCGGTATAGACCGGATAAATTCTTCATAAGGAATCTGATCTGCTGAAGTAACCGAAATCTGCACTAATGTTCTGAGCTGAGCAGAAAAATATGTCGTCAAAAGTCTTGCGAAGTTTTCGTGGATTCTAGTCAAACTTCTGATTTGATCTTTAGAAAAACGGAGAGCTCTTCTAAAATCATAAGCCTTAACCTTTTTCTCTTGCTGTTCTTTCTTTAATTCGTCTGCGTCCATCTCACCTGATGACAACGCAGACAATAATGCATCAATTTCATTTTGGGATAAAATATCTCCTGACAAAAACCTTCACCTCAAATCTCATCATTCATCCCATTATTATTGGAGAAGAGAATTTGTTATATATACTTGCACTACTTTACCTTCTTGCATTAACTCATTAATCTTTTCTTTCAAATCATTTTCCAACTTAACTTGACCTTCTTTACCTTGCATATCTTTCGGTGTTTTTTCAGAAAGCTCTTGAATGATAATATTCTGAACTTGGAAAATTCGTTTTTCTAGTTCTTCTGCCGCTTTTTTACTATCTGTTTGCACTTTAAAGGATATGCGGATGAAGTTATCGGTTGCTAAATTGGTTGTTAATTCAGGAATATCAATAGAAGCTTCCACTACTTCATCAATCGTAGGTTCTTTCTCCTCTTTCTCTCCTGAAAATTTCCAAATATACACAAATGCTCCTGCTCCAACAAGAGCAATTGTCAGTATTAAAACTAACATAATAACAAGGACTTTATTGTTCTTCATCGTCTCTCTCTCCCAAGTTCGGTAATCCAAAAAGGTTAACAGATTGATAAAAAGCTCTCATTAACTTAACAACTTCTTCTTCTTTTTCTTTCACAACATACTTTCTCCCATTCGCCAATGTAATGGTTGTATCTGGGAAGGATTCTATTGTTTCTATAAATAATGCATTAAGCTTGAAAGTCTTTCCGTTTAATCGAGTAACATTTATCACTGTTATTTACAGGAGAGGGGGATTTCTACTTATCTGCCTCTCCTGCTCCTCCTTTTATTATCGTTTTAAGTTAACTAATTCTTGCAGGATTTCATCAGAAGTAGTGATGATTTTTGTATTAGATTGGAACCCTCTTTGGGCAACAATCATATCTGTAAATTCTTCAGATAAATCAACGTTGGACATTTCTAAATAACCGCTGTTAATTGTTCCAGCTCCATTTTCATTTGCAAAAGTCAATGTAGCTTCACCAGAGTTACCGGATACTTGGTAAGTGTTGCCACCAGCTTTATCCAAGCCTTCTGGGTTAGAGAACTTCGCAAGCTGAATTTGACCTGCATCTTGTGTTTCACCATTTTCATCCACATATGAGATGCTACCGTCTGTTCCGATACTGAAGGATTGTGCTGATTCAGGAATCGTGCCTGCTCCAGCTAATTTCAATCCGCTTGATGTTACAATGTTTCTGTCTGCATCAAAGTAGAAGTTACCGGATCTTGTATAGAAGTTAGAGCCTGCAGCATCTTGTACCACGAAATATCCATCACCGGAAATCGCTAAATCAAGCGTTCTCCCAGTTGTTTGCATACTTCCTTGTGTATGAATAGTGTCAATGGAAGCAACTTGAGAACCTAGACCAACTTGCTTAGAATTGATACCGCCTGCAGTTGCTGTTGGAGCTGTTGCACCTGCAGATGTTTGGCTGATAAGATCACTGAAAGTTGTTCTCCCTTTTTTAAAGCCATAAGTATTAACGTTAGAAATATTGTTTCCAATAACATCAAGCTTAGTTTGGAAGTTTTTCATACCGCTGATTCCTGAATATAGTGAACGTAACATTTAATTTTCCCCTTTCTAGTAAAAAGCTGCTTCTATCTATCCACAGCTAGGCCTCCATTACAGTCCAGCCTGACTCCCTAATGATTTTTTTTTTATTCATTCATAATTATTGTGCCATTTATATTTGTAAATATTTGCTCAGTTGCTTCTTTACGATTCATTGCCGTAATCACTGTATTATTTTTTGCGCTGACGATTAATGCTGCATCATTAAGCAAAACGAGTGATTCCTTGACTCCCATTTTTTTTGCTTGTTTCACTTTCTGTTCAATCTGCTTCCACTGTTCCTCATCTATCACGATTCCTCGCTGTTCGAGACGTTGTGATGCATGCTTGCTGATTGACAGTTTATCGAGTGAGAGCATTGATGTTTGTAAATGTGATGAAAAAGAAGCATTGCTGCTGTTTGATTTAATTGTCTTTATGCCACTATTGATTACGGCCTGTGATTTTAAAGAAGGATAAATAGGTCTATCCATCTAATCACTTCCTATTCAATTTTCGTAATTTGTCCTGCAGTTATCTGGCTTTGTTTGTCATCATCCAATATAAGCTGGATTTGGCCATTTTTTAATGATACTGACTTAACGACACTGCTAATTTCTTCGTTGTCTGCATTCATGTAGGAAACTGTTTTGCCGATTAGCTGGCTTGCTGTTACTAAATTATTGTCAGCAGATTCACTGTGTACAGTCGAAATGTTTCCAGGGTTGACAACAGTGCCATCCTCAAGCGTAAATTCAACATCTGTTCCTTTATAAGCAATAGATGCAACCTTGCCATTTCCAGATGTAATGGATTGTTCACCATTTTCACCTGTTTCCACTTTCGTCCATGAAACTTCCTTGCCGACAAACTGTCCGTAGGAAATCAAGTTCGATTGTGTTTGCAAGGAGATGAAATTACTCATTGTTGTGTTCATATTTGTCATTTGCTCTAAGCTTGAAAATGTAGCCATTTGAGCGATAAAATCTTTATCTTCCATCGGGTTTGTCGGGTCCTGGTTTTGCAATTGCGTAATAAGAATCTTTAAAAAGTCATCTTTGCCCAGACTTGTGCTACCCGTATTACTTGTTTGATTCTGATAGTTTGATAAATAAAGGGAAGAATCATCGATTTTAGTTGCCAATTAGTAAATCCCCTTTCCTTACAATCCTGCTTGCAGAAGTTCATCCATGAAGCTTGTTTCCTCTTGCTCCTTGTCTGTTGCTTTATTCCCTTCTTTGTCTGCAGGCTGCTGCTGTTTGTTTTCCTGCTGGCTTTGCTGATCCTTTGTTTCTTTGTCCTGTGCTTGTTGAACAAAGGAAACTTCAATCTTGTCAACATTAAGATTTTGTGAGCTCAGCCCATGCTTTAAGCTGTTCATATGAGCATCTAATGCTTCTTTTGCTTGTGCTGTGGTTGTCATTATCTTCGCAACTATATTCCCATCATTTTGCAGTATCTCAATTCTTAATGACCCAAGATTTTCAGGGGCTAGTCTTAATATCAGCTTTTGACTGTTGCCGACTTTCGTAAACGAACTGCTCTTTAAAATATTTTCAAGCTGCTCTTCGAGTTCGTTTCCAGTAACCGGGCTGCCTGAGCCTTGAATTAACGTTAATGCTCCTGGCTTTCCGAAAGAAGCTGTATTTTGAAGCTGTCCTGCAATTGCTGGCATCTTCCATTCTGTTTTGCTTGATGTGTCTGTTTCTTTTGGTTCAGCAGCTGACTCTTGTGTCACTGCCGCAGCTGTTGTTGCTTCTGCCTTCTTTAGTGTTCCAACAAGCAATGGGTTCAGCACCTTATTAGGCAATGCTGGAGCATTATCTTGCTTTTTAGCTAATGTTTCGACTTTTTGAATAATAGCATCTATCAAAGTTTTTACTGCAGTTTGCCCATCTTTTTCTGTACCTGCTTTGCTGCTTGGAGTCCCAGACATGTCATCAGTGGCCTCTTTCTGCAAAATAGCTGCAGCTTCTGCTGCTTGGGAAGCTGTTGGTGATTGACCACCTGCTGCTTGCATTAAGCTTGTGAACAGTTTAGCTAAGCTTTGAATCATATCTGCAGCCTGATTGTTCAAGGAAAGATCAGGATTTTGGCCAGCAACCTGCTGAATTGCCTTTAATTGGTTGATCATTTCTGGAAGGTCAGTATTTGTAAACATGCCGTTTGAAATGTTTGCAATGTCCAGCCCTTTCAACAAATCCATCAATTGGTTGATCACTAGATCGTAAGCTGTTTCTAAAGAATCGGATACATCCTTTCCTTCTTCTCCATTAGCAGCAAGAAGCTGCTGAATCGCAGTTAAGCTTTCTGCGAGTTGCTCTTGATCTACCGGTTCTTCTGTTAAAATATCTGTTAAGCCTTGTAAACTCGCGCTTTTCTCTTGCTCTGGCGCTGCTGTTTCTTGCGGAGCTTTCCCTTTTAACATCCCGCTGATCATTGATGTAAATTTATTTTTATCTGCCGCCTTAAAGGAAAGCTGACTTGATGTATTTCCTGTTGCATTTATCCCCACACTATTAAGCAGCATCTTGTCACCTCCTTTCAGAACATTTCTATAAATGGATTTAATACTGTTTTAAGTGCTGCTATTATCTGTGGCAGTTTCACCTGCAGAATCAGTTGCTGCTAACAGTTCTGTATATTTGCTCGCTACAGAAGGTTCCATTTTCTCTAATATCGACGCAAGTTTAGCAGGTTTAAGGGATGCCAATATTTTCAATCCCTCATTCTCAGACATTTCTGAGATAATGGCCGCCGAATTTTTTGCTGACATTGTTTCATATGTCTTTACAATATCATCGAAGGCTTTTTGTGTTTTTTCTTGTGTATTTTTGAGTTCATCGAGCTGATTCTGGAGCTTGATTTTGTCAACTTTCAAAGCCTTGCTTTCCTCTTCACTCACTTTTAGCTGTGATTCTAGTGTTTCTATATTTGTTTGCTGCTCTTTAAGCTGACTTTCTAAATCTGCGATATTCTGTTTATTGTCTTCAATAATCTGATCTGTTGATGCTTTCTCAGAACTTAGGAATGGAATCTGATTCATTAATTCTTTTCCTTTTGTGACAACATCCGCACCGGAATATACCATTAAGATTAATCCGACGACAACAGCAAACATTATTGGTATAACAACAACCAGCAGAAAACGCTGAAAAAAGTTAAATGATTTCTTTTTATCATCGATTAAGTTATCCATTAGCTACCTAACCTTCCTGGCTGCATATATTGCTGGATGGAGATGTCATCCATCTGCTTTGCCTCTAGTACCTTTTCTGTATGGATAAATTGTAGTAAATCTTTCTCTTTGATTTTGACGAACTTCTTCACTTCCAGGTTTTTATCAATCAACTTCTGCTGATAAAAATTCATGGAGTTCCGTGCGTTAACAACCATTTGCTGACTATGCTCAATCATCTTAGCTAAGTTGTTGATAAAATGCTGATGATGCCTGATTGACTGAACAGAAAGTCCGCTAACAAGCTCGTTCGATTGGTATTCTTCCAATTCTTCCTTGCGCTTCAAGAGCTCATACAGCTTCTCGGCCGCTTCCTCAAAGCGCTTGACAGCTTGGTTGTAGTCCGCGCTCGCCTCATCCTTTTCTCTTTCTTTAATTGTCATGATTTTTTCAAACTTAAACTTATAGCTCATCGGTTATCCCCTACTCCAGATAATGATATTAATGCCTGAACACTTTCTTCTAGGGAGATTTTTTCATCTGTCGATTGCTTGATGTACGATAAAATATCAGGATATAAGCGGATTGCTGTATCGATTTCCAAGGAGGAACCTTTTTTGTATGCCCCGATATTAATTAAATCTTCAGAGTTGATATAGGTGCTCAGTAAATCTCTTAATTTTTCTGCTGCACGCACATGAGCTTTAGGAACAATATGGTTCATGACCCTGCTCACACTTTTCAAAACGTTAACTGCCGGATATTGGCCCTTATTGGCCAGATCCCTGTCTAATACATAGTGACCGTCCAATATCCCCCGAACAGTGTCGGCTATTGGCTCATTCATGTCATCCCCATCAACTAGGACCGTGTAGAAGGCCGTGATGCTGCCATGCTCATTTGTACCTGTTCTTTCTAAAAGCTTCGGCAAGATGGCGAAAACAGATGGAGTATATCCTTTTGTTGTCGGCGGCTCACCGATTGCAAGCCCCACTTCCCTTTGTGCCATCGCAACCCTTGTTACAGAGTCCATCATCAACATTACATTCAAGCCTTTATCACGGAAGTACTCGGCAATTGCTGTTGCAGTATAAGCTCCTTTAATCCGCATTAATGCTGGCTGATCACTTGTTGCAACAACAACGATGGATCGCTTTAAACCTTCTGGACCTAAATCTCTTTCAATGAATTCCCTTACCTCTCTGCCCCGCTCTCCGATGAGGGCGATGACGTTAAGATCCGCTTTCGTGTTTCTGGCAATCATACCGAGCAATGTACTTTTTCCGACACCACTACCTGCGAAAATACCAAGGCGCTGTCCTGTCCCGACAGTAAGAAGACCATCAATCAGTCTAACTCCCACTTCCATTGATTCAGATATAGGCGGACGTTTTAACGGGTTTGGCGGATCTTGGTCAATCGGCACACTTTTTAAGCCTTTTGGAAGGGAAGATCCATCAAGCGGCATACCTAGTGCATCGACGACTGTACCAATCATGCCGGCACCAGCCTTGATTTCTAGAGGATCAGATGTTCCTTCTACAAGGCAGCCTGGCGAAATATCATTCACAGTCGTATATGGCATCAGGATAATCCCGTCTTCCTTAAAGCCTACAACCTCTGCTTTAATGACTCGTTTCTTCTTTGTTCCTATATATATATTGCATACATCACCGATGGAGCTTTCAGGACCTTGCGACTCTATCATAAGACCAACCACTTTTTTCACTCTGCCATAACGTTTATACGGATCGATGGTATCAATCGATGATAGAAGTTCTGCCGCTTTCATCCTCATTCACTCTCCAATAGGTCTAGTAGTTTCTGCTTAATCATTAACAGCTGTGTATCCACACTCGCTTCAATTCTTCCGTTAGCCGTCTCAATAATACAGCCATTTTCTGCTGCTGCTTCATCAGGAAAGATGAACAAGCTTGGCTTAATTGGGAACAGCGCTAATAATTCATCCTTCTCTGACAGAAGATATTGATAATGTAATGGATTAACATGAAGCTGAATTTCCTTTTGATCTCTTGTTTCTTTTAAAACCCTTTTGACTAGCTGTAAGAAATGTTCTTTATTTTCTGAAATGCTTGTCTGAACGATTTTTTCGGCAACCTTCATACCAAGCTCTAAAATTTCCGTTTCTGCACTATTAATATAATTCTCATAGTCCAGCTTGCTAGCTTCAATGATGCTTTTTGCTTGTTCAAGATACTCTGCATACTCTGTGTATCCAGCATTTTGACCCTCGTTGATACCTATTTGGTATCCCTCGCGATGTGCTTCTTCCATCAAAGTGTTTTTTTCTGTTTGCCAGTTATCCTTTTCTTGCTGCAGCAGCTCTCTTGCAGCTGCTGCTTCGCTTTTTGCCTCTTCAAGAATTGCTGCAGCCTCGCGCTTTGCTTGATCAACAATTCGTTTATATTCTTCATCTGATTGAATATCTGTAGTTTGAAAGCTATTCACGTATTTTATGGAGATGATTTTTTCATTTGCCTGTTCTGCATTTGCCAAACTTGATTTAATAAGCCTAGACAATAATATCATCTCCTCCGCCGCGTGCTACGACAATCTCACCAGAGTCTTCTAAACGTCTAATAATAGCAACAATTCTTGATTGAGCTTCTTCGACGTCTTTCAAGCGGACAGGTCCCATGAATTCCATTTCGTCTTTGAAGGACTCGACCATTCTTGCTGACATGTTGCTGAATACAATTTCTTTTACCTCGTCGCCAGAAACCTTTAGTGACAGCATGAGGTCTTCGTTTTCACACTCACGGATAATACGCTGAATTGCACGGTTATCCAATGTAACAATATCCTCGAATACAAACATTCTTTTCTTAATCTCTTCTGCCAGTTCAGGATCTTGTATTTCAAGCGCATCTAAAATTGTTCTTTCTGTTGAACGATCGACACCGTTAAGAACTTCAACAACTGCTTCAATGCCGCCTGTTTGTGTGTAATCCTGCGTAACAGTGCTAGATAATTTCCGCTCTAAGATTTGCTCTACTTCATTGATAATTTCCGGCGAAGTGCTGTCCATAACCGCAATCCTTTTTGCGATATCTGCCTGCATTTCTTGAGGCAGTTCAGACAATATTTGTCCAGCCTGAGTAGGATCTAAATAGGATAGAATCAATGAAATTGTCTGTGGATGCTCATTTTGGATAAAGTTCAGGATTTGACTCGGATCTGCTTTTCTTGCAAAATCGAATGGTCTGACTTGCAGTGAAGAAGTCAATCGATTCAAGATAACAGATGCCTGGTCTGATCCTAGCGCTTTTTCCAAGACCGTTTTTGCATAGCCAATACCGCCCTGGGCAATATAATCTTGCGCCAATGCTATGTTATGAAACTCTTCTAGTACCTCTTCCTTTGAAGTGTTCTCTACTTTCTTCACACCAGAAATCTCTAAGGAGAGTTTTTCTATCTCTTCTTCACTCAAATGCTTATAAACAGAAGCTGCTACATCTGGTCCTAAAGATATAAGCAGAACAGCAGCTTTTTGTTTTCCCGTAAGTTCCGTAGCTTCTTTTCTGGCCATCGTTGTCCTCCTAGCCTTATTCCTCTGTTATCCATGTGCGAAGGAGTTTCGCAAAGTCTTCCGGCTTTTCTTTCGCCATTTTCTCTAATTGCTTTCTGCGAAGCGTTCCTTCTGATTCCACTTCTTCGTTTACATCAGGTATTGAGACAGGAGAAATAATTTCTTCTTCCGGCTCTGCTGCTTTCTTCTTGCGTGCTCTAATAACTAAGAAGATTAATAGTCCAATTACTGCTAGCAATACTCCACCAACTGCATATACCCACCAAGGGATTCCAGCAGATACTGTTTCAGTCGTAGTTGCTTTGCCGTTAAATTGCTGAACAGATACAGCGATTTTATTTTGTAAATCTTCATCAGTAAGATCGCCAGCTGCCGTCTTATCAATAGATGTTCTTACAATCGTGCCTAGCATATTTGTGATGTCATCAATGCTTTCTTGCGGCAGTGATGTCGGATCATCTGCTGTTGGCGGCTCAACCATTACTTGAATACCAAGATCACGGATTTTATAAGGGCTTTCTGAGATTTGCTTTTTAATTCTATTAACCTCGTAATTTATCGTGTCATCGACTTTTTCATAGTCGCCATCACCAGAAGTTGTTGTTTCTGTGTTAGTAGTTGTTGTATCTGTCTCTTCTTCAGCAGCAGGTGTTCCTTGTGCCGCTGCATTTTCTCCCGTGTATGTTTCCGAGATTTTTTGTGCACTTACAGCAATACCTTGCATATTTTCTTCATCAACTGGTGTAACTAGGTTTTCTTCTCTGTTTTCTTGGGTAAAGTCTATATCAGCAGTTACTGAAACCATGACTTTATTTTGTCCCATTAATGTTCCAAGCATTTGCTGTACTTGTCTTTGAATATCCTTTTCAACTTGCTTCTTCACATTGTTTTGAGCAGTGAATGTATCACCTGCTGTATTAGTTGTAGAATTTAGGTCAAAATACTCAAAGTTTTGGTTTGTTATGACGATATTTTCTGTAGGAAGGTTTGGTACACTTTTAGAGACGAGTGTATATAATCCTTTTATTTGACTCTCTGAGAAGTTATAGCCTGCTTTTGTGTTCAGTACAATGGAGGCTGAAGCGTCTCCTGTTTCATCTGATACAAACACACCTTCACTTGGCAATGTAATGACTACATTCGCATCATTGATACCGTCAATCCCCTTGATCAAGTTCGCGATTTCTGTTTGCATTGCATCTAACTTCATGACATTAAACTCATTATCTGTCATTCCAAAGCTTGCATTTTCACTAAAGAACGAATAGTCAATATTTCCTGAGTTTGGAATCCCTTCAGCTGCCAACTCAACTTTCAGCGTGTCAACAACCTCTTCTGGAACACTTATCGTTTTTCCGCCATCAGAAATTTCCGACTTAATTCCTCTGCCATCAAGGTTTTCTTTAATCGCACCTGTTTCGGATGGAGACAGATTGCTGTATAAAGGAACTAAATTTACTCTTGTTAAAAAGAAAACCGCAATACATATCACAAGAAGAAGCAAAAGAACACTGCTTATTAACATTGTCTTTTGCTTTTTCGAACGGTTTGTCCAATATTCTTTTAAAGGATTAAAAAACTTATTCATATTCTCTTTCATTTCTACCCCCGGTTACCGTTATTTTATATGTTAATAACCGCCCCTAATTCCCTAACCTAAATAGACATTCTCATCATCTCTTGGTATGCTTCAACTGCTTTATTTCTAAATTCCATTGTTGCCTGCATCATAATGCTTGCTTTTTGAGAAGTAATCATCACTTGCGATAAGTCGACGTCTTCCCCTTTAGCTAACTTGTTAGTTAAAGCGTCTGATTCGTTCTGTGCTTTATTTACTTCATTAAGTGAGTCCTTTAAGAAAGAAGCAAAATTCTTTTGAACTTCTGAACCTGTTGCTTTCGCCGTTGTTGCAGAAGAATTATTTAAAGGAAATGCGGATGACACTGCTGGAAAATTTACTGTTGCCATTTAGAATACCTCTACTTTCCAATCTCTAATGTTTTCATAAGCATGCTTTTCGATGCGTTCAATACAGTGACATTCGCCTCATACGATCTCGTTGTACTCATCAAATCAACCATTTCCCTTAACGGGTCTACATTAGGCATTTGTACATAGCCATCTTCGTTCGCATCTGGGTTTTCTGGGTCATACACTAGTTCAAAAGGTGTTTCTGTATCTTCCTCAATCGCACTAACTTTCACACCATTACCTGTTCCATCATTACTTCCTTGTGCTGCACTTAAATGTGATGCAAAGGAATTCCCTTCTTGTGCTTGTAATACGACTGATTTTCTTCTGTACGGCTCCCACTCGCCATTAACTAGCTTTCCTCTTGTCGTTTCTGCATTCGCCATATTGGAGGAAATGACGTCCATCCGCAAGCGGTTTGCACTTAATGCTGTTGCAGTTGTATTCATGCTGTGGAATATCGACATCTTATCTTCCTCCTTTTATGACAGTTGATAGGGAATTGAACTTGCCGCTAATTCTTTCAACAAGTGCATTGTAATAAATCTGGTTTTCTGCCAGTTCACTCATCTCTTTTTCGACATCAACACTGTTACCATTGTTATTGTAAGTAACGTTTTTATCTGTAGTAACATTCACAGAACCAGTTGAGCCTTCGAAATCAAAATGCCTGCTGTCAGTCTTATTTGCATTCATTGCTGTTGACAATGTATTTTTGAAGGATACTTCCTTCGCTTTATAGTTAGGCGTATCGACGTTAGCTATATTTTGCGATATAACCTTCTGTTTTGTATTAGAGTAATTTAACGCACTCTCAAGTGTTGAAATAGTATTTGAAAAAAGTTTCATCACACACCTCTTACATCTATAATTATCGTTTTGTAGAATTTTGCAGTTTAATGACGAATTTTTCACGCGATGTCTATAATTGTAATAAATGAAAAATAATATGTCTATCGGTAGAACCGCAATTTTAATGATTCTATAGTCCTATTTTAGTTAACTTTATGATAAAATCGGTCAATTTTCTAATTAAAAAGGTATATTTTTGTTTTTTATAACCAGCATTTACTTAACAATTAAACGACTAAGTTCATAGTATCAATGAACTATCGGTGAAAAAATATTGTTGTCTATGTAACGAATATAATCGACAGAGATTGTAATGTAAATGAAATTTTATGGAAAAATGTCGAATCATGTAGTTCGAAAATCGCAGATTATCAACATTCTGTTAGAAAAGAATATTATTTCCCACTAATTTCCTGTTAAAAAACAATGTTTTAGAGCAAAAAAAAGAATCTTTTCCAACAAGGAAAAGATTCTTTTTCTATATTAGTTTGCTTTCAATTTTTCTAATTCTAATAAGAACTTATCGTTCAATACTTTAATGTAAGTACCTTTCATACCAAGTGAACGAGATTCAATAACACCAGCACTTTCAAGTTTGCGCAATGCGTTAACGATTACTGATCTTGTTATACCGACTCTGTCTGCAATTTTAGATGCAACTAGAAGTCCTTCATTTCCGTTCAACTCTTCAAAGATATGCTCAATTGCTTCAAGCTCACTGTAAGACAACGAACTGATTGCCATTTGAACAACTGCTTTACTTCTAGCTTCCTCTTCAATTTCTTCTGCTTTTTCACGCAGAATTTCCATTCCAACAACTGTCGCACCATATTCAGCCAAAATAAGGTCATCATCATGGAATTGCTCTTGCAGTCTTGCAAGAATTAACGTACCAAGTCTTTCTCCACCGCCAATGATTGGAACGATAGTTGTCAACCCTTTGCTGAATAGCTCTTTGTTTTCGATTGGGAATGCAGTGTATTCACTTTCCACATCAAGGTTGCTTGAAGTTACTTGAATATTGAAGAGATTATTTGTGTACTCTTCTGGGAACTGACGGTCTTCCAGCATTTTAATCATACGGTCATTTTCGATTTGCTGGTTGATTGCAAAACCTAACAGCTTCCCTCTTCTGCTTACTACAAATATGTTTGCCTCAATTACTTCGCTCAATGTCTCAGACATTTCCTTGAAGTTAACTGGTTTTCCAGCAGCTCTTTGCAGCATCGCATTAATTTTTCTCGTTTTTGACAATAAATCCATTTTCTTTTTCCTCCTATTAACTAAAACCGAAACTATCATTTATTCTTTATCTAATGGCAAGAGCATTTATTTGCTCTAATCATTGTAGGAGTATTTTATTAACAATCTAACACTGACTTAAAGTTAAAGAATAAATTGACTTAAATCTTTATTTCTTGAAATTGCACCTAGTTTTTCTTCTACATATTGCGGTGTAATGGTAATTTTGTCCATTGTTATATCAGGTGCTTCAAACGATAAATCCTCGAGTAATTTCTCAAGAATTGTATGAAGCCTTCTAGCACCAATATTATCTGTGTTCTGATTCACTTCAAAAGCCACTTCAGCTATCTTACGTATAGCATCGTCAGAAAATTCAATTTCTATACCTTCAGTTTGCAGTAATGCTTGATATTGCTTAATCAATGCATTATCCGGCTCGACTAAGATTCGATAGAAATCGTCCACTGTCAGCTTGCCAAGCTCCACACGAATTGGGAAACGACCTTGAAGCTCAGGGATCAAATCTGAAGGCTTGGAGATATGGAAAGCTCCAGCAGCAATGAATAATATATGGTCTGTTTTTACAGAACCATATTTCGTCACAATTGTAGAACCTTCTACTACGGGAAGAATATCACGCTGAACTCCTTCTCTTGAAACATCAGCGGAAGAACCACCGCTGCTTTTGCTGGCAATTTTGTCGATTTCATCAATAAAGATGATACCCATTTGTTCAGCTCTTACGACTGCCTCTTGTGTAACTTCATCCATATCGATCAGCTTTTGGGCTTCTTCATTCGTCAAGACAACCCTTGCTTCACGTACAGTCAATTTGCGTTTTTTCTTTTTCTTCGGCATGAAACTGCTTAATGCATCTTGCATATTCATCCCCATCTGCTCCATGCCTGAGCCCTGCAGCATATCAAACATCGATGGCTGCTGTTCTTCGACTTCCACTGTAATCACTTCGTTCTCAAGCTCGCCAAGTGCTAATTTTTCTTTAAGCACTTTTCTTTTTTCATAGCGGCTTGATTCCTCCACAGTCGGCTCCTCTGCTTGAGGTTCTGTGTTTCCGCCGCCGAAAAGCATTTCAAGTGGATTACTGTAATTTTTTTGCTTTTTAGCCGAAGCAGGCATCATCAGATCAACTAGTCGATTATTAGCTGCTGCTTCTGCTCTTTCTTTTACCTGAGCCATCTTTTCTTCTCTTACGATTCGCACAGATGTTTCAACCAAGTCTCTTACCATTGATTCAACATCTCTGCCGACATAACCGACCTCTGTGAATTTAGTAGCTTCCACTTTAACAAATGGAGCGCTGACTATTTTCGCTATACGCCTTGCTATCTCCGTTTTACCTACACCAGTAGGTCCCATCATAAGGATGTTCTTCGGACTGATTTCGTCACGCAGCTTCTCATCAAGCAAACCGCGGCGAAAACGGTTTCTTAACGCAATCGCAACAGCTTTTTTGGCATCCTTTTGCCCAACAATATATTGATCAAGACGTTCTACAATTTGACGAGGTGTTAAGCTTGTGTTCTTATTCATCAAGTAATCCTCTCCTTATAATTCTTCTACAATAATATTATTGTTCGTATATACACAAATATCGCCAGCGATTTCAAGAGCTGCTTTTGCTATTTCGTATGCAGAAAGATGTTCACCTGAGTATTGTTTAAGCGCTCTTCCGGCTGACAGAGCATAGTTACCGCCTGAGCCAATCGCCAAAATTCCATCATCCGGCTCAATTACTTCCCCTGTGCCAGATACAAGCAGCAAATCAGTTTCGTTCATAATGATCAGCATTGCTTCAAGCTTGCGTAAAACCTTATCGCTTCTCCAAAGCTTTGCAAGTTCTACAGCTGCTCTTTGCAGATTCCCATTATACTCTTCCAATTTTCCTTCGAATAGCTCAAATAAGGTAAAGGCATCGGCAACAGAGCCTGCAAAACCTGCGATTACTTTTCCATTAAAAAGTTTTCTTACCTTCTTGGCAGTATGTTTCATCACGACAGCATTGCCGAAAGTGACTTGGCCGTCACCTGACATGGCGCATTTCCCTTTATGTTGAACAGCAAAAATAGTAGTTGCGTGAAACTGTGGCAGTCCAGACATGTTTACTTCCTCCTTTATCCGTTTACAGCTATGCCCTTGGGTGAAAGGACATATATGTTTTTTTTAAGTACTCGCTTGTGACATGCGTATAAATCTGGGTGGACGATAAAAAGGCGTGACCTAATAATTCTTGAACAGTCCGCATATCGGCACCGTTTGCCAAGAGATGTGTAGCAAATGAATGTCTAAGCTTATGCGGATGGATCTTTCCTTTGGCAGCAGAATGTTCCATCATTCGGTTAAGAATGTCGCGTACACCGTTCTCTGTCAGCGGACCACCCTTGTAGTTAACAAATAAATAGGGGTGATTCGTCTTGTATTTATCCATCAGCTTGCTTCTGCAGTTCTTTATGTAAGATTCAAGAGCGGAATGAGCAAAACTCCCAAACGGCACATACCGTTCCTTTTTCCCTTTTCCTTTGACAAGCAATGTCGAGATGCTGAAATCAATATCCTTCATCTCGATTTTTGTACATTCGCCGACCCGGATTCCTGTTGCGTACAGGAGCTCCAGGATGGCGACATTTCTTTTTCCAAGCATGCTTGTCGTATCTACCGAACGAAAGATATGCTGCAATTCTTCTTCATAAAAGAAATCAGGCAGTCTGCTTTCAAGTTTCGGTATGCTGATAACGGCAAAGGGGTTAGATCCCACTATATTTTCTCTTGCTAAAAATCGATAAAAGCTCCGAAGGCTTGAAATTTTGCGGGCAATTGATTTTCTTGCAAGCTCTTCATGGAAAAGCTCTGTCAAAAAAATCCGCACCTCTTGGGCGCTTACTTCCTGTACATGTTCAAGCAGCTGCTTGGACATAAATAGATAAAATTGCTGGATGTCCTTTTTATAGACATCAATCGTATATGGTGAGCAGTTTTTTTCAATCTTCAAGTATTCAATAAACAGGTTCAAGAAAGCGTTTTGTTCCTTATTCATTGCTTCACCTCACAACGGCTTCACTATATTAACATACTTTGTAGCGACAAGCAATTAATTTACACATTCTTCATAAAGTTCTGAATTGTTTCCAACGCTCTGTTAGCGTGCTGTTCATATCTTTCTTTTTTCCCTTTTATTCTAGTTGGTAACTCAGGGAAAAGTCCAAAATTAGCATTCATCGGCTGGAAGTTTTTAGCATTCGTCTTTGTGATATAGCTAGCCATGCTTCCAATCGCTGTTTCAACAGGGAATTGAATTGGTTCTTCGCCGTTAACAAGCTTCGCTGCATTAATACCTGCTACAAGTCCGCTCGCTGCTGATTCTACATAACCTTCTACGCCTGTCATTTGGCCTGCGAAGAATAAGTTTGGACGGTTTTTGAATTGATATGTTGCATTTAGAACCTTCGGTGAATTAATGAATGTATTTCTGTGCATAACACCATAGCGAACAATTTCAGCGTTTTCAAGACCTGGTATTAATTGTAGCACTTCTTTTTGAGGTCCCCATTTTAAATGTGTCTGAAAACCGACAATATTGTACAATGTGCCTGCAGCGTCATCCTGACGTAGCTGAACAACTGCATAAGGGCGTTTTCCTGTTTTCGGATCTTCTAAACCAACTGGCTTCATCGGTCCAAACAGCATTGTCTTTCTCCCTCTTGAAGCCATCACTTCAATCGGCATGCATCCTTCGAAGAAGATCTCTTTTTCAAATTCCTTCAAAGGTACAGTTTCAGCACTAATTAGCGCTTCATAAAATCGATCAAATTCCTCTTCTGTCATCGGACAGTTCAGATAAGCTGCTTCCCCTTTATCATAACGGGATTTCAAGTAGACCTTATCTAAGTCTATGCTGTCTTTTTCGATGATAGGAGCAGCTGCATCATAAAAGTACAAATAATCTTCCCCTGTAAGCTCCTTTAGACTTTCTGAAAGAGCTGCACTCGTAAGTGGTCCTGTCGCAATAACAGTTACCCCTTCTGGTATAGAAGTAACCTCTTCATTAATAACTGTTACATTGGGATGGTTCTTCACCATTTCTGTCACTCTGCCAGCAAACTCATGTCTGTCCACTGCAAGTGCTCCACCTGCCGGCACTGCGCAAAGATCCGCAGACTCAATAATAACAGAGTCCAGTCTTCTCATTTCTTCTTTTAGAACACCAACTGCATTAGTAAGTGCATTTCCTCTTAATGAGTTGCTGCATACAAGCTCTGCAAATTTATCAGTATGATGGGCAGGCGTCTGCTTGACAGGTCTCATTTCATAAAGGTTTACCTTAATACCTCTTTTCGCTATTTGCCATGCTGCTTCACTTCCTGCAAGTCCTGCACCGATGACATTTACTACCTTTTGTGTATCTTGCATTGTAAATCCTCCAACTTTTTTAAATATCTATATGTTTTTATATGGGCGATAGCATTTTTATCATGCATATGTATGCTAATTCCTATCCGTTTTCGGTAGAAAGACTAGAAAAAAACAAAAGTCCATACAGTTTCGGCTTAAAATTATATCCTTTAGCATTTTACACTACGTTTGCCAAGTTGAAAAGTTTCAACTAAAGATTAATTATTTAAGAAACTTCAGGAGACACTTCTTCAAAAACACACGGAAAGAGTGAGCATGGACCGCTCACTCTTTTTTTAGCTTTGAGGTTCTTCCTTATAGTCACACTCTACACATTGGACCTGGACACCTTTTTTCAGCTTTTTCTCTACAAGCATATTATCACATTTCGGACATGGACGCTGTATTGGTTTATCCCATGAAATGAAATCGCACTCCGGAAAACGGTCACAGCCGTAGAAAATTCGGCGTTTTTTGCTTTTTCTTTCAATAATATTACCTTCGCGGCACTTAGGACATTTCACACCGATTTCCTTGACAATTGCCTTCGTATTGCGGCAATCCGGGAAATTACTGCATGCCATAAACTTGCCATATCTGCCCATTTTAAATACCATCGGACTGCCGCATTCCTCACAGTCTTCCCCTGCAGGCTCATCCTTTATTTCGACAGATTGCATTTCTTTTTCAGCTTTTTCGAGACTTTGTTCAAAAATCTTATAAAAACTATCGATTACCTTTACCCAATTGATCTGGCCTGACTCAATATTATCAAGATTCTGCTCCATATGTGCTGTAAATTCAACGTCAAGGATTTCCGGGAAAAACTCGAGAATCAATTCATGAATGATTTCTCCAAGCTCAGTCGGTATAAATCTTTTGTTATCGAGAGCCACATACCCGCGTTTTTGGATAGTATCCAAAGTCGGCGCAAATGTGGAAGGACGGCCAATTCCAAGCTCTTCTAATGTTTTAACAAGCCTTGCTTCCGTATACCTTGGTGGCGGCTGTGTGAAGTGCTGCTTCGGATTGATGTCCTTATTGATGACTTCATCTCCCTCTTGCAAATCAGGAAGCTGTTTGTTCTGCTCTTCAACCGCATCATCTGATCCTTCCACATACACCTTCATAAACCCAGGAAACTTAATCTTTGAACCTGTTGCACGGAATATGACATCCCCGTTACGTAAATCTACACTCATTGTATCCATCACAGCAGGCGCCATTTGGCTTGCAATGAATCTTTCCCAGATCAGCTTATACAAGCGAAGCTGGTCTCGAGAAAGGTGCTCTTTCAGGGAGTTTGGCTCCTTGAACGTACTTGTAGGTCTTACCGCTTCATGGGCATCCTGTGCATTTGTATTTTTCTTTTCTTTGCGGTTTTCTTCTTTCGTATACTCTTTTCCGTAGTTGGCTGTTATATATTCATACGCTTCATTTTGAGCCACTTCAGAAATACGGGTTGAGTCTGTTCTCATATAGGTGATTAAACCGACTGTCCCTTCTTTTTTGCCTAAATCTATTCCTTCATAAAGCTGCTGGGCAAGCATCATTGTCTTTTTTGCCCTGAAGTTTAGCTTTCGCGCAGCTTCCTGCTGTAGGGAGGATGTTGTAAAAGGTACTGCTGGGTTTCGTTTACGTTCCTTCTTCGTTACCTTCTCAACAGTAAATTTATTGCCATTGAGCTGTTTTTTAATATTGTCTACATCCGCTTGAGAATGCAGCTCCATTTTTTTATTTTTCAGCCCGTAAAAAGCTGCTTCAAAGCTTGTTTTCCCTTTTGCGAAGTCTGATTCAATTGTCCAGTACTCTTCCGGTTCGAATGCTTTAATCTCTTTTTCTCTGTCGATGATTAAACGAACTGCGACAGATTGCACTCTTCCTGCGCTAAGCCCTTTTTTGACCTTTTTCCATAACAGCGGGCTGATGTTGTAGCCTACTAGGCGATCAAGCACCCGTCTTGCTTGCTGGGAATCAACTAGATCCATATTAATTGGACGGGGGTGTTTAAATGATTCTTTAATGGCGTCTTTTGTGATTTCATTAAATACGACACGGCAATCCGAATCTACATCAACCTGCAGACTGTTGGCTAAATGCCAGGCAATTGCTTCCCCTTCTCTATCGGGGTCGGCTGCAAGATAAATCTTTTTTGCCTTTTTGGCTGCTGTCTTCAATTCTTTAAGAACAGGACCTTTTCCGCGGATCGTTATGTACTTCGGTTCATATTCTTTATCAGTATCAACACCCATTTGGCTTCTTGGTAGATCTCTTATATGTCCCATTGATGCTTTTACTTTATATTTTTTTCCTAAATAACGTTCAATCGTTTTTGCCTTTGCAGGCGACTCTACGATTACTAGAAACTCTGACATCCAACGTCCTCCTTAGAGGGATAATAAATATTCACTATTATTGTATACTATGATCTCTTTTGTCAAACATTACGAAAAAAGTAAACGGTTACACCGTTATTATATGAATGAAAATCCATAAAAATTAAAGTTATATCTGTGCAAACAGTATAACAAATTCAAAAAAATAGCAATACCTTTTTAAAAATTTTTGAAAATAGATGAAAAACATTTTTTTCCTTTTCTATTCTATTTTATGGATAATATTCCCACTCTTCTAATATATCAGTCGCACATAAAACTGGCTTTGCTCCTTGTTTTATCAAGTCATTCGGTCCAAAAGAAGTGGGGCTGAATATGCTGCCAGGAACAGCAAAAACATCTCTTCCTTCTTGCAAAGCAAGATGCGCTGTGATTAATGAGCCGCTTTTTCTTTTTGCCTCGACAACAAGCGTTCCCCTTGAGAGGCCGCTTATGATCCGGTTGCGCATTGGGAAATGCCATTTTAATGGTTTTGTATCTGGTGGATACTCTGATAAAAGAAGATGTGATCTTGTTATTTTATCTGCAAGTAAAATATTTTCCTTTGGATAAATATGCTTAAATCCTCCTGCAATAATGGCGATTGTCTTGCCGTTATGTTCGTCTGCTGTCCTATGAGCAATAGCATCCACACCTTTTGCTAGACCGCTGACAATTACTACTCGTTCTCGAACAAGTTTAGTCATCATGGCTATAATTACTTGTTTACTGTAAACTGTCGGATAACGGGAGCCTACAATTGCCAACTTTCGCTGCTCCTGCAAAAAAGACAGATCTCCTTTTGCATAAAGCACCCATGGAGGCTGATATATTTCTTTTAACAAGCTTGGATATGCAGGATCAAAATAAGTGATGGTTTGTATTCCTAATGTGGCGTATTGGTGGATAGTTTGCTGGATGGAGTGTGAGTGAAAGTCTGTAACGATTTTTTGAAGGGGACGGTTGAGGGCGTGCAGATCAGGGTCTGCTTTGAGGAGAGTGTAGATCCTTTTCCAAGACATATTGCGGCAATGATGGAGCTGTATTAATCTTTCTCTAAAACTTTTTAGCAAGTAACTCAATTCCTTTCTCACAATATTCTATGCAAAGTATAAAAATACAAACCTTGCTATCTCTATTATAATCATTTCTTGCTATAGTTTCCAAAGATTTGCTATATAATAGAAGAAACACGTCGTTTTTTTGCAGCATAAAAAGACTAGCCCAACTGCATGGCGCAAAAGGGGGCTAGTCTTTTTTTAAAAATCAGACTCTGCTTTCTTCTACCTGATGAGTTTTGCACTTGTCGAAAAGATCTGTTTCTTTGAGAACTTCAATTAATGTTGCACCCATTTCAGCAGGTGTAGGAGCTACTTTAATGCCGCACTCGTTCATTGTTTTAATCTTTTCATCAGCAGTCCCCTTGCCTCCTGAAATGATGGCGCCCGCATGGCCCATTCTTTTTCCTGGAGGTGCCGTTCTACCGCCGATAAAGCCGACTACAGGCTTTGTCATATTGGCTTTTACCCATTCAGCCGCTTCTTCTTCTGCTGTTCCGCCGATTTCACCAATCATAATAACAGCATAAGTATCTTCATCTTCGTTAAATTGCTTTAAGACGTCAATGAAATCAGTTCCATTAACCGGGTCTCCGCCAATTCCTACCGCTGTAGACTGCCCTATTCCCGCCTGTGTAAGCTGATGGACAGCTTCGTATGTCAAAGTACCAGAACGGGATACAACGCCTACATGGCCCTTTGTATGGATATAACCAGGCATAATTCCTATCTTGCATTCTTCAGGAGTAATAACTCCCGGACAGTTCGGTCCTATTAATCTTGTCTTTTTGCCTTCCATATATCGCTTAACCTTCACCATATCAAGAACTGGAATATGTTCTGTAATACAAATCGTCAAGTCAAGCTCTGCATCTACAGCTTCCATAATAGCATCTGCTGCAAACGGGGCAGGCACATAGTTGACAGACACTGTCGCGTTTGTCGCTTCAACAGCTTCTTTCATCGTATTGAAGACCGGCACACCTTCTACATCCGTGCCACCCTTGCCTGGTGTTACCCCTGCAACAATTTTTGTGCCATATTCGAGCATTTGCTTCGTATGAAAAAGAGCCGTTGCCCCTGTAATACCTTGAACAATGACTTTTGTTTCTTTATTGATGAATATGCTCATTGATTTCTCCTCCTTTTTGTACATATGACACGATTTTTTCTGCACCGTCCGCCATGGAGCTTGCAGATATTATATTGATGCCTGATTCATTAAGAATTTTTTGGCCAAGCTCTACATTTGTCCCTTCCAGTCTAACAACAAGCGGCACCTGCAGGCTCACCTGTTTAGCTGCTTCAACGATACCTTCTGCAATGATATCGCATTTCATAATTCCACCGAATATATTAACAAAAATGCCCTTCACTTTTTCATCTGACAGAATGATTTTAAATGCTTCAGTAACTTTTTCAGCTGTCGCACCGCCGCCAACATCAAGGAAGTTTGCCGGCTCTCCGCCGTAATGCTTCACGATATCCATTGTAGCCATTGCAAGACCAGCACCATTTACCATGCAGCCGATATTTCCGTTCAAGGCAATATAACTCAAATCAAATTTTGAAGCTTCCAGTTCCTTCTCATCCTCTTCATCCAAATCACGGTATGCAAGAATATCCTTATGTCTGTACAAGGCATTGGAATCGAAGTTCAGCTTAGCATCGAGCGCCATTACATCGCCCTCTTCTGTCAATACAAGAGGATTGATTTCGGCAATTGAGCAATCTTTTTCACAAAATACACGATAAAGGCCTGTCATAAAAGCAACCGCTTTATTTACTTGAGGACCAGGGATATTGATGGCAAATGCAACTCTTCTAGCCTGGAAAGGAGTTAGCCCAGTCAGCGGGTCAATAACTTCCTTGATGATTTTTTCAGGCTGTGTTGCTGCAATTTCCTCAATCTCTGTTCCGCCTTCTTCTGATGCCATCAAGACAATCCGGGAAGTGGAGCGGTCGACTACAAAGCCAATATAGTATTCCTTCTTAATACGGCAGCCTTCTTCAATCAGCAAACGTTTAACAACTTTTCCTTCAGGACCAGTCTGATGTGTGACAAGCGTGCTTCCTAAAATCTGTTCAGCATATTGCTTCACTTCATCGAGAGACTTAGCAACCTTGACACCGCCAGCTTTCCCTCTTCCTCCGGCATGAATCTGCGCCTTAACAACCCATGCATCACTGTTTAAATGCTCAGCAGCAAACAGGGCCTCTTCCACGGTAAAAGCAACACTTCCTTTAGGAACAGCTACACCGTTTAATGCTAGAATTTCTTTCCCTTGATATTCGTGAATATTCATTCTCCCACACCCCTTTTGCTAAAATTTCTTTCGCTTCTTGCCAGGTTCATTAGTGCATACTCTTACTTATGTACGAGGACGAAAAAAAATGGCTTTTTTCCTTCTCGACAAAAAAATATTTTTTCCAATTTAAAAGGACCCCTTCCTTTTAAAAAGTATCTTTAATACTGTATTAATATTCTTTATCAACACAATATTTTCTTACTTTTTGGAAAAAACACTCTATTGTTCACGCTTTCATTTTATAAAAAAGCAACCGTTTTGTCTATCAAAAAGGCTCTATTTTCCAATAAAAAAAATAATCCCCTTCGTTTAGGGGACTAATATACTAGATTTCCTTTTGTGTGCCATAGGTTTTATCAAGCTTATAAATAAAAGCAAACACCTCTGCGACAGCCTGATATAAATCTTCCGGTACTTGTTCCTGGATATTGAGCTTGCTTAACAGTTCCACAAGGGATGGATCTTCTTGGATTGGCACTCCATTTTCTTTCGCCTTCTCCACGATATTGTCGGCAATCAACCCGCTTCCCTTAGCAGCTACTATTGGAGCTGCATGCTGATGCTGCTTGTAGCTTAAAGCCACCGCTTGCCTTCGCTGGTTTTCCTTATCCTTGTTCTTCATATTCTGTAATCTACCCCCTTGTAGTAGGCAGAGTTATTTCGCTTTGAATCTAAATCTATTTTCTTCTCTTTATCTTCTTGAAAGGATTTAAAATCTATTGATGACAGACTGTATTGGACTTCGTTCAATTTTTCTCGCAAACCTGCAAGCATACTTTTCATAAGCGGCTCAATCTCACGGTTTTCATTAAAGACCGTTAAATGAACAATCCTCTTTTGCACATGCATATCAATGGCTGTTTCTTTTAAATATGCTAAATCAAGATAAAAAAGGATACGGCAAAAGTCTGCGTCTATTTTTCCGTCTTTCGTTTTCTTTCCACTGTATTGCAGGGTTGCATCCATGGAATGATGCTGAAAATGAAGGGGAAATTGAAGCATCAGCTGCGTAATAGGTCCTGAATCCTGACTTAATAGCTGCAAACCTGTTATCTTGTCCGTAAGGGCATTTGCTAACTCCTTTACAGAAGCGGGAGCATCTTGTTTTAATACATCAAGCAGGAGCGGTTTTAGCTGGTTCCATTGAGCTCCTTTGCCTCCGTCCGGATTGTTCAAAAGTTCATTTTCATAAGAAAACCCAATTGTATGCAGCAGTCTTTGCAAATGCTCTTTGATGGCACCGCCATCTGGCAAATCAATATTTTTACCCGTCTCAAACAACCTTAATGTTTCCTCGAGCTTTGGAAGAGAGAGTTGTTGAGCACTCATCTCACTCAGCAATTTACCAGCAAGATTGTTCATCGTATTGCCGTCCCTTGTTGCCATTAGGCTTGTAAACACCTTCTCTGTGAACGGAAGATTTCTCTGCAGCATTTCCTTAATTGTTTCGATAGCTTTCGAGCTGTCTTGTGCTGATTCCATCCATTTTCCAGCAAGAAAGAGCATTTCTTTATTGAACGGCATTTTTTCATTTAGCAATTGGGCTGCCAAGTTTTTCAGATCATTTGTACGAGGCAAGGACCATTGCTCAAGAAGAGAGTCAGCCCCCCCATCAAGATTTACTGGACTTGCTGCTGATAATACCTTTAAGCTAAGCTTCCCATCTTCATTGTCTTGAACTTGAAACCAATAGTTCTTGTCTGTGCTTAAGGGAGCAGAAAGTTCTGCAAGGAGCCTTTGGCTTCCTGCCTGCACTTCAGCCATATTGTTGGGAAAATGCTTATTAACATGCCCCATTATAATTTGGCCTTGGCGAAGCTCCAGCAGCTTTGAGCTGATTGTTCTTTCTAGATTTGGTTGAAAACTTGGTCCAATTCGTATGTCATTCATTTACATGCTCCTATTCTCCTCTGCCATTTCCTTAATTGGCGAAAAGCTTTTGCGATGATGAATTGTATATCCCTCTCTGTCTAAAGCAAGAAGATGTTCCTTTGTGCCGTAACCCATATTACTCGCAAAACCGTATGCTGGAAATTCTTTATCAAGCTCTCTCATCATTTCATCTCTCGTGACTTTCGCAATAATGCTAGCAGCAGCAATGGAAACACTTTTACTGTCTCCTTTTATAATCGATTTGCTTGGATATGGAACGTCAAGCTTCATCGCATCAATCAACAGGAAGTCAGGCTGCTGATCAAGATTTTGAAGGGCTGCAAGCATTCCTTTTTTGGTCGCCTCGTATATGTTTATACGGTCAATTTCCGCAGGAGCGATAATGCCTACTCCAATAGAAACGGCTTCCTTTTGGATAATCTCGTAAAATTGCTCTCTTTTTGCTTCAGACAGTTTTTTTGAATCATCTATTCCAGGCAAATAAAAGTTTTCCGGGAGTATAACAGCTGCTGTTACAACGGGACCTGCAAGCGGGCCTCTTCCCACTTCATCAATACCTGCAATATATGTATATCCTTGCTTTCTTAGTTCTGTTTCATATGTGCAGAGCTCTACAAAACGGGCATGAAGCTGCAACTCTTTTTCCTTTTGCTTTTCCCATGCAGTTACGAGCTTTTGCACTCCGACTCTTTTGTCTTCTTTTATCGTCTCCCAGTAAGGGTCATTATTGTCTGTTATATCATCTAATCTAGCTTTTATTTCTTTTAATGTTCCATTTGCCACTGTTGAAACTTCCCTTCTCTCTCTTTATATCGTCCCATATTATGAAAGATTTAAGTACAAGTTATGTATCCTCAAAATCAAAAAAGAGAAGTGCCCAAAATAATGGTCAATTCTCTTTTTTAACAAGGTCAGACTCACCCTACTATTAACTATCGCTTTCGTCTTCCTCTATGAAATCTCTTGCTCTTTCGAATGTCAGCCTTCCGAATTTTTCGCTTCTGATTTCTCTGATGACCAGTTCAGTAACTTTGTCATAATCGACTACAGCGCCTCCTGTAAGGCAGCCTCTAACTACACCGATTTTGTCAAACAACTCAACGATATCCTCTGGAATTTCTTCAAGCTGGAACCGTTCCTTTAGCCTTTCAGGATACTCTTTCTCTAAAAAGCGCAAACCAAAAATAGCGATATCCTGCAAATTAAGAATGGTGTCTTTAATCGCACCAGTCAAAGCAAGCTTTAAACCTACTTCTTGATCCTCAAATTTTGGCCAAAGAATCCCTGGAGTGTCAAGCAGCTCTAATTCTTTTCCTACTTTAATCCATTGCTGTGCTTTTGTTACACCAGGAGTGTTCCCTGTTTTTGCGATATTCTTTTTGGCAAGCCTGTTGATTAATGTTGATTTGCCTGCATTCGGAATTCCGACAATCATTGCTCTGATTGCACGGGGTCTAACTCCTTTTGCTCGCATTCGGTCGAATTTCTCTGCAAGCACCACATTAGCTAAAGCTGTGATTTCTTTCATTCCAACACCAGCCTGTGAGTTGATCGCTAATGCTTGAATGCCTTTTTCTTTAAAATAGGCAATCCATTCTTTCGTTCTTTCTCCATCTGCCATATCTGCCTTGTTCAGCAAAACAATCCTTGGCTTATGCTGGATGATCTCATCAATCATCGGATTTCTGGAAGATTGGGGAATTCTTGCATCCACCAACTCAAAAATAATGTCCACAAGCTTCAGCTTTTCTGTTACTTGTCTTCTTGCTTTGGCCATATGGCCGGGAAACCATTGTATCGTCAAAATATCCACCTCAGTTACAAGCTTGCTCTATAAGCAAAGCCTTAGTTCACTATTTGTATGTCTGTTAACGGCCAGTAAATCACGCTCGTGTTGCCAAGTACTTTCTCATAAGACACTGTCCCAATATGGCGGCTGTCTTTGCTGTCACGGCGATTATCACCCATTACGAACAGTTCTCCCTCGGGAACTGTGCTTCTGCCGATTTTATCTTCGAGTTTAAAGGATTCTGTCAGCGGTCCGTCAGTCACCTGCTTTTTGTATTCATCTAAGTACGGCTCGTCATATGCTTTTCCGTTCACATACAAAACGTCGTCCTTATACTCTATTGTATCACCAGGCAAACCGATTACTCTCTTGATATAATCCTTTCCTTCAGGGGCATGGAAAACAATGATATCAAAGCGGTTAGGCTCGCTGATTTTGTAGTTAACCTTGTTAACAATCATTCTGTCTGAATTATGTAATGTGGGCATCATCGATTCCCCGTCCACTACGATCGGAGCAAATAAAAAGGAGCGGATCACAAAAGCCAATGCTACTGCGATTACAAGCGCCTTACCCCATTCCCATATCTCATTTTTCTTTTTCTTCTTTGCCATTTCGTTCACCAATCCTTGTTTTTAGTAAGCATCTCTTCTCCATGCCTTCTAATTGTAACTGTCTTAAGTTTATTAAAAGGCTTTTTTAAACAAAATAATGCTAAAGGACAAACCCTCTCCCTTTTATTGTAGCGAAATAAAAAGTCGAAGTAAAATGCCATGGTCCGTTCCTAATTAAATTATCATGCCTAATATAAGTACGGAAGAAAAAGGGTGAATAGCCAAGTTGCAATAAAAAAGAGCTTGTTGCAAAGAACAGGCTCTTTTTTGAAAATATTATCGAATTTCTTTAATACGAGCTTTTTTACCACGTAGGTTACGTAGGTAGTAAAGTTTAGCACGACGGACTTTACCGCGGCGAATAACTTCAAGCTTCGCAATTTTTGGTGTATGAACTGGGAATGTACGCTCAACGCCTACTCCGTAAGAAACTTTACGTACTGTAAAAGTTTCGCTGATTCCACCACCACGACGCTTAATCACAACACCTTCGTATACCTGAATACGCTCACGAGTACCCTCAACAACTTTAACGTGTACACGTACAGTGTCACCAGGACGGAACGCAGGAAGATCTGAACGAAGTTGTTCTTTTGTGATATCTTCTATTAATTTTTGCATCGTTTTCAACTCCTTCCAACAGACGCTCTTGCAGTCAAATCCTTGCAGCGGAACATCGTTATAAGACTTTCATTGCAGAAATACTTCTGCTCAAGTCACAAGTGTTATCTTAACATAAATAACTTAAGACATCAATATCTATTATTTGTTTTTCTGCAATTCATTTAATAGTTTTTGCTGTTTTGCTGTGAGCGGGTAATTTTCCAGCAAATCCGGACGTCTTTCAAGTGTTCTTTTCAGCGACTCTCTTTCTCTCCATTCGTCAATATGAGCATGATTTCCTGAAATGAGTGTATCCGGCACCTTCATCCCCCTGAAATCAGCAGGACGGGTGTAGTGTGGATGCTCAAGCAGTCCTGTGCTGAAGGAATCATTCACATGAGACGCCTCGCTCCCAAGTACTCCTGGAAGAAGTCTGACGACACTATCAATCACTACCATTGCTCCAAGCTCGCCGCCTGTAAGCACATAATCGCCGATTGAAATCTCATCTGTCGCTAAATGCTCGCGAATTCGCTCATCATAGCCTTCGTAATGACCGCAGATAAAAATTAAATGCTCTTCCTTAGCCAGCTCTTCCGCCTTTTTCTGTGTATAACGCTCGCCTTGAGGACACATTAGTACCACTTTCGGCTTAGTGCCGCTCTTTTTTTGCAAATCCTCAACCGCATCAAAGATCGGCTGAGGTTTAAGGACCATTCCCGCACCGCCGCCATATGGATAATCATCCACAGACTGATGCTTGTTATCAGAATAATCCCTGAAGTTAGTGACACCATAGGTCACCTTTTCTGCTTCTTTCGCTTTTTTCAATATAGAGCTGTTAAACACACCATCAAACATTTCTGGAAATAGTGTTAATACATCCACCCTCATTATGATAACAGTCCCTCCATTGGCTCGATAACAACTAACTTCTCCTTAACATCTACTTTCATAACAACTTCCTCGATATAAGGAATTAAAACTTCTTCTTTTTTACTAGTTTTGATGACCCATACATCATTCGCACCTGGTGTAAGAATTTCAGATATAACCCCTATCTCGTCTCCTTCAACTGTTACAACCTTACAGCCGATGATTTCGTGGAAATAGTATTCATTCTCTGCCAAGTCTCCTAAAAAGCTTTCAGGCACCTTTAAAGCGCCGCCTTTCATGTATTCCACCTCATTAACATTATCATAGCCCTCAAATGTCAAAAGGTTAAAGTTTTTATGAAGGCGATGTGTTTTTATTTTTAGTTCTTCTGGATCTTTTTTGCCTTCTCCAAATAGAAAAATCGTATTGCCAATCTTATATCTTTCGTCTGGAAAATCCGTCCGGGAAATGACACGCACTTCACCACGAATACCATGTGTATTAACAATCTTTCCTACATTAAACCATTTTTCCACTATTATCACCTCTAACGTATGTCTACAACTTTTCCATCTTTCAGGAGTATTGTTTTATGAAGCAAGGCCTCATCCCAAACATCTCCAACTTTTATATCAACAATGCCAGTAAGCTCTTGTTCTTTTAGTTCACTGCCCAATGGTAGTATATGTAATTGTGCTAATTGAAACTCTAGTGATTTCTTTTTTTCCTCTTTGTTGGCAAGTCTCTTGCTAATCTGCTGTTTAATAGCATTTGCAGGATGACTTTTAAGCAGCTTTTTTTCTTCAAACTTGAATTGTTCGCACTCCTTTTCAAGCTGAAGTAGCTCTTCTGTGAGTTTCTTCTCTAAGGCTTGTTTCGTTTGTTCGGTTAATATTTGTTTGACTGTGACAGTATGGAGAATCTGCATTTTTTCCTCCTATCCATGCACTGCTATTTTTAATGCTCGCAAAGCGTCAAACGGCATCCCACCAATACGCTCCCACTTCTAGTATAAAGAATCTGCAAAGAGATATAAACAAATAAAGGAGAAGGGTTCCCCCTCCTCCTTTATTATTCGCTAATTTCTAAAACCAGCTTTTTTTGCTGCTGTGAGCCAGCAGCGTAAACAATCGTTCGAATCGCTTTAGCAACCCGCCCTTGCTTCCCAATTACCTTTCCCATGTCATTCTTGTTGACAGAAAGCAAGTAAATGATTCGATTATCCTCTTCAGTAACTTTTATCGCAACATCATCCGGAAAATCCACAAGGGGCTTAACAATCGTTTCAATTAATTCCTTCATCTTCAAACGAATTACTTACCGTTTTTGATGTTGTGGAATTTCTCCATGATACCTTCGTTAGAGAAAAGGTTACGAACTGTATCAGATGGTTTTGCACCATTTTGTAACCATTGTAGAGCTTTCTCTTCGTTGATATCCACGATAGCAGGGTTTGCTACTGGATTGTAAGTTCCTACTGTTTCAATGAAACGTCCATCACGTGGTGAACGAGAATCTGCTACTACAATACGATAGAAAGGAGTCTTTTTAGCTCCCATACGTTTTAAACGAATTTTTACTGCCATTTTAAAAATGCACCTCCGAATAGTTTCACACAAGATAGTATAATATCAATAGTTGAACAGTTTGTAAAGTGTTTTTTCTTGTCAGACTAAACATTCTGTTCAAATTAATAAAAAACCGCTTGTTAACACCCTTAAAAAGGGTTAAATGGTAATTTAAACTTGCCTTTTTTCTTGCCTTTTTGAGTCATACCCGTCATTTGTTTCATCATTTTTTTCATGTCCTCAAACTGCTTCAACAGCCTGTTCACTTCAGGAACGGTTCTGCCGCTCCCTTTAGCTATACGCTTCCGTCTGCTTGAGTTGATGATTTCCGGGTGTTCTTTTTCTGCCTTTGTCATGGAGCGAATAATCGCTTCCACATGGCTGATTTGCTTTTCATCTACTTGGAGATTATCCAAGCCCTTGATTTTGTTGGCTCCTGGCATCATTTTCAGCAGCTCATCAAGAGGCCCCATGTTACGGACCTGTCCAAGCTGTTCTAAAAAGTCATCTAAAGTAAAGGAAGCTGTTTTCATTTTCATTTCCAGCTCTTTTGCCTTTTCTTCATCGACATTCATTTGCGCTTTCTCGATTAGGCTTAGCACATCACCCATTCCAAGAATACGTGATGCCATACGCTCTGGATGGAACGCCTCTAATGCATCCATCTTTTCACCCAAACCGACAAATTTAATCGGTGTTTGTGTAACAGAACGAATAGATAACGCTGCCCCGCCTCGAGTGTCACCATCTAGCTTCGTTAATACGACACCTGTCAGTCCAAGCTGCTCGTTAAAGCTGCTTGCCACATTGACTGCATCCTGACCTGTCATCGCATCAACTACAAGGAATATTTCATCTGGATTGGAAAGCTCTTTAATTTGCTTTAACTCGTCCATCAATGTTTCATCCACATGCAGACGACCTGCAGTATCGATTAACACATAATCATGATGGTCTTCTTTTGCTTTAGCAATCGCCTGTTTCGCAATCTCAACAGGGCTGACTTGATCTCCAAGTGAAAAAACAGGGAAATCGAGCTGCTTACCAAGTGTTTCGAGCTGCTTAATAGCCGCAGGACGATATATGTCTGCCGCAACAAGCAACGGCTTTCTATTATGCTTTTTACGCAGTAAATTAGCCAATTTCCCAGTTGTAGTTGTCTTACCGGCACCTTGCAAACCAACCATCATAATGACTGTCGGCGGACGGTTGGATACAGCAATCTTGCTTTGTTCTCCGCCCATCAGCTCCGTAAGTTCTTCTTTAACAACTTTAATGACCTGCTGTCCAGGAGTCAGACTTTTCATAACCTCTTGTCCAACAGCACGCTCACTGACTTTTTTAACAAACTCTTTGACTACCTTAAAGTTAACATCCGCCTCAAGCAATGCAAGTCGGACTTCACGCATCATTTCCTTAACATCCGCCTCATTTACTTTCCCTTTTCCGCGGATCTTTTGGATCGTATTCTGCAGTCGGTCAGCTAAACCTTCAAATGCCATTGCGCCGCCTCCTTAATCTAATTTCTCCAGCTCGCAAACTGCTTCCAGCAATGCTGAAACCGAAGGAGTATCATCCTTTAATAACTCTTTTATTTGTACAAAAAGAGTATTACGCTCTTGAAACTTTTGAAGTAAGAGTAATTTATTTTCATATTCTTCCAGCATTGCCTCAGTCCGTTTAATATTATCATAAACAGCTTGACGGCTAACGTCATATTCATCAGCAATTTCACCAAGAGAATAATCATCTAAATAATAAAGAGACATGTAACTTCGTTGCTTCGGTGTCAACAACGACTGATAGAAATCAAACAGATAATTCATTCGTGTTGTTTTTTCAAGCATCGAACAATACCTCCATGTTAAGTCAAACACCTTTACACCCTTATTGTACACACCAACAAAAAAGATGTCAACAGAAAAGCGGAAGGCGCCTGCTTATCGGCGACAAGCATAAGACGAGGTGGCCGAGAAGGGATGCTCTTCCCCCTTCTTGGACAGCTTGGCTTATGACCTCGAGCGGAAGACGACCGTTTAGCGGCGGAGAAACTGGAGGGCCTTGACTGAGATAAAGGAAACACCAAGAGCGTTAGCGATTCGATGTTTCCTTTATCATAGGGAGAAAGTGTTTCTCAACACTGTATAAAAACTACGACTGAATAATCAAACAAAAAAAAGCCCTGCTGAAGGCTTAGGAGGGTATCCTATCTAAGCTTCAAGCAGGACTTGTATTAAGCGGGTATCCCCGCTTCATTTTTGTATCTTGATGATCTGCGCAATATCATTACGCCTGCTGTAATCAACAATACAGGGACAACGACAGAGAGAAGGGATATTACCCCAATAATAATGAATAATACACCACTTGTGCGAGGTAGCCTATTCATCATAATTATTCCGAACAAAGTTGCTGCGCATGCAATCAATGAACTGATAACAGGTAGTAGCAAGAAATTCTTCCCTGCTGTAATCATATCATCAGCAAATTCCTCGGCTGTACTTGGCATGTTCGTCAGTCCTAGATCTTCTTGGAATGTCGGATCTGCATTATATGCATCTATAAAAGAATCTCTTAGTATATCCCACTTATCAATTTGCGTATAAAGTACTATTGATATTAAGAAACCGATTAACAACAGTACGAATGCAATAATGCCTAAAATTCTTGGCGCTCTCAAATTAAGACTCATCTAAAAAAATCACCTCAAGTTTTATGTATGTAACCTCTTTCACAAAAAGGATTACACCCCTATGATAACATACTTTCTCTAGTACGTTCTTCTTATTTTTTGTTAATTATTCCAATATATAACAAAAAAAGATCTCTTTATCAATGGTTTGACAAAAAGATCTTTAGTCCACTATATGTGGAATAAGATGATTAGGCTAGCTGTAATTCCCATCATTAGGGCACCGATTATTTTCATCCGTATTCCAGAAAGGCTGCGCAAAAATAGATTTTCCTCTTCTAATGTTATTGGATACGCTTCTTCCTCTAGCAGCCCTTTTTGTCCTAGCATATTGCCAAGATGCCATACGGAACTGCGTTGAACAAGTCGGCCTTTAATAGACAGAAACGCTCCAAACAACATGATAGTTATGAGAATCAGCTGTATGAACACATTATGTTCCTCCTTGCTTTCTTATCATATTTTGCACAGTCTTATTATCTGCCTTGCTGTTGTTTTTATAACACAAAAAAAGCTGTGCAGATATCACAGTAACGGGATGTCTGCACAGCTTTTGCTTATTCTTCCTCCGCTTCAACCAAATTGGAAAATAAGCCGTATACGTATTTTTCTGCGTCAAAGTTTTGTAAGTCGTCCATCTTTTCACCAAGTCCGACTAATTTAACTGGTATTTGCAGCTCATTGCGGATAGCTAGCACAATTCCACCTTTTGCTGTGCCATCAAGCTTAGTAAGCACGATTCCGCTTACGTTAGTCGCTTCTTTGAAAGTCTTCGCTTGAATAAGTGCATTTTGTCCTGTTGTTGCATCAAGCACTAGAAGCACTTCATGTGGAGCACCAGGGATTTCTCTTTCAATTACGCGTTTTACTTTTTCTAATTCATTCATAAGGTTAACTTTGTTTTGCAGTCTTCCAGCCGTATCACAAAGGAGGATATCTGCATTTCTTGATTTTGCAGCCTGCACAGCATCGTACATAACCGCTGCAGGATCGGAGCCGGCAGCTTGCTTAATAACATCCACTCCAGCACGCTCTCCCCATACTTCAAGCTGTTCAATGGCACCTGCACGGAACGTATCTCCTGCTGCAAGTACAACCTTTTTGCCTTCTGATTTATATCGGTGGGCGAGCTTGCCGATAGTTGTCGTCTTACCGACTCCATTTACACCAACAAAAAGAATTACAGTCAACCCGTCTTGCTGAACATTTATGGCAGAAGTTTCTTCCTCACCATTTTGATAGATAGCTACTAGCTTCTCTGAAATAACGGATTGTACTTCTCTCGGATCTTGTATATTCCTTTTTTTCACTTCGCTCTTCAGTTCGTCGATTAATTCCATTACTGTCTCAAAGCCGACATCTGCTCCGATAAGAATTTCTTCTAATTCTTCAAAAAAGTCCTCATCCACTTTGCGGTATCTGGACACTAAATCATTCACTTTATCGGAGAAATTACTTCTAGTTTTTGCTAGTCCATCTTTGAATTTTTCCGTAACCGTATTTGTCTGCAGAGACATTTTTTCTTTTAGCTTTTTGAAGAAACTCATTTGATTCCCACTTTCTCATTTAAAGTTGATTGATTATGTTGCAACAAGCTCACTTGTTTCACTTAAGCGAACAGAAACAAGCTTTGATACGCCTGATTCTTGCATTGTCACACCATATAGGACATCTGCTTCTTCCATTGTCCCTTTTCGGTGTGTAATAACAATGAATTGCGTTTCACTGCTGTAAGACTTCAGATAAGAACTGAATCTGAATACATTTGCTTCATCAAGGGCCGCTTCCACTTCATCAAGTATGCAAAACGGCACGGGACGAACCTTTAATATCGCAAACAACAAGGCAATTGCAGTCAAGGCTCTTTCTCCGCCTGATAGCAAGCTTAAGTTCTGCAATTTTTTCCCTGGAGGCTGTGCGACAATCTCTACACCTGTGTTCAGTAAATCGTCTGGATTTGTCAAACGCAATGCTGCATGACCGCCGCCAAACAACCGCTGGAACACGCCTTCAAAATGGCCTTGAATTCCTTCGAACGTTTGCTGGAACCGTTTTTTCATTTCGTCATCCATTTCGTCAATTACTTGGTAAAGGGTATCTTTTGCCTCTTCCAGGTCGGTCTTTTGCTCAAGAAGAAAATCATATCTTTCAGATATTCTTTCATATTCCTCTATCGCCCCAAGGTTAACTGTTCCAAGCTCTTCCATAGCCAGCTTTATCAGCTTCACTTTTTTACGGGCATCTTCTAATTCCATTGTTAGAGGATACTCTTCCTTCGCTCCCTCAAATGTCATCATGTATTCTTCTCTTAAGTTAGTGAGTCTTGAATCAAGTTCTACATCAATTCTGTTTAATTTTACTTCCTCGTCTTTAAGAGCTTGTACCATACCACGGTGTATGCGGCGTGTTTCCTTTACATCAAGATCGAGTTCATCAAGCTGCATTTGGAGCTGCAGGCGTTCTGCGCGGCGCTCGCCAATCAACTGAATAGCAGCAGCCTTTTCCTGCTGTTTTTTTTCAGCAGCATCCTCTAGATGCTCTTCACCTGAATGACTGTCTGTCATTTCAGATGTCAGCAGCTCGAGGTCTTCCTTCACAAGCTGCCATTTAGCTTCTGACTCTTCTAAATCAGAAGTTACCGTAGCCAGCTTTTCTGTTGCGTTGGAAAGCTGTTCTTTTTTTGCAGCGAAGGCTACTCTCAACTCGCCAATAGACTCTGCAACTTGTTCTCTTGATTGGCTTTGTTGATTTTTCTGTTCGGTCAATTGAGCAATCTCCTGCTCAAGTGCTTGAATGTTTTGCACAAACTCGCCAAGCTTTTCGTTCAGAAGCATTTTCCTGTCCTTTAAAGCTTGCTGTTCATCAAGGTAATCTGCCTTATTACGATCATATTGGGACAGCTTCTCATTCATTGTTCTTTCTTCGAATTCAATCTCTCTCTGTTCATCTTTAATGGATTGAATGGAGAAACGGATATCCTCTTGCTTTAATCGCAGTTCTTCTAACGCTGCGCTTTCTTCTTGCGTGGTGTTTTTCCCTTTTTTAAGCTGGTCCTCCAACTTTAAAGATGTCTTTTCCATCTCAAAGATTTTTGTCTTCAAGTCTTCCAATTCACCTTTACGTGTAAGAATGCTCGCTGACTTTTGCTTGATGGCTCCTCCTGTCATGGAGCCCCCAGGATTAACGATTTCCCCTTCTAGCGTGACAAATCTTGACCTATATTGCAGTGCCTTTGCCATTTCATTAGCGCCTTTTAAGTCTTTTGTGATAATGACATTTCCTAATAAATTCCCCATAATGTCTTGGTACTTTGAATCATAGGAAATTAAGTCAGCTGCAACTCCGATAAAGGAGGAATGGCCTTGTACTAACCGAAGCTGAGATTCAGACAGCTTTTTGCCCTTAATAATGCTCATTGGCAAAAACGTTGCTCTGCCGTAGCCGTTTTTCTTTAAATAGGCGATTGCCTGGCGTGCATGCTGTTCTGCTTCCACAACTAGATGCTGCATGCTACCGCCTAAAGCAATTTCTATGCTGACATTATACTCTTTCGGAACGTTCATTAATTCTGCAACAGCACCATGTATCCCAGTAAGCGCCTTGTCTCTTGCCTTAAGAACTTCCTTAACACCTTGGAAAAACCCAGCATAGTCGTCCTCAAGCTCCTCAAGCATCTCTTTTCTTGATTTCGCCTGTTGAATGAACTGGTATGATTGATACAGCGATTTTTCAATTTTTTGGACTTTTGCCTTCATTTCATCCACTGCTAGCTGTTTTTGCTCGTATCCAGCAGCACTGTTTGCCAATTCTGCTTCTAATTCAGCCAATCTTGCCGTAATGCGGGCTTTCTCTGCCACAATCCGTGCTCTTTCCGACGTGAATTTTGCATTATCTTCATCTAGAAGAGAGGTTTTCCGAGTTTGTGATTCCAGCTGCTGGGTGATATAGCTGCTTTCGTTTTTTGAGGCAGCTTGTTCATTCAGCAACTCGATATAATCACTTTTCAAGGATTCAATTTTTTCTTCAAGATTAACATTATAAAGCTGCATTTTCTTTTCGTTGACTTTTAGCTCTTCCTCAATCTGGGTTGCTTCGCTCTTAAGCTGAGTCACTGAAAGAAGATGCTCCTCTTTTTGCTGCTTTAATAAAGATACTTTCTCTTCCAGCTCTGCCTTGCTTTTTTCAAGTTGTCCTCTGTTTTGTGCAGCGTTCTTTTTCCGTTCTTTCAGTACTTCTTTTCTGCCTTCAAGCTTTTCCAGTTCTTCACTTACAAGGAGCAGCACTTGCTGAAGGTCATTGATGGATTCATCCAATGCAGAAACGTCGTTCTTCCATTCTTCCATCTTAGCTTCCTTGCTTTGCAGCATAGAAAGAAGTTGGAGCTCTTTTTCCTTGTATCCTTCAAGCTGTGCTGAAATAGCTTCGAACTTTTGATGAGCTTCCTCTATATCATGAACCATTAGCGCTACTTCAATTTGTTCAAGATTTTCCTTATGGTCAAGATACTCCTTAGCCATAGAGCTTTGAATCTTCAGCGGCTCGACTTGCCCTTCCAGCTCGTGGAGAATATCATTCACCCTGTTTAGATTCTCTTGTGTTTCTACAAGCTTGCCTTCTGCTTTCTTTTTTCTTGTCTTATATTTAAGCACACCAGCAGCTTCTTCAAAGATGGAGCGGCGATCCTCTGCCTTGCTGTTAAGGATTTCTTCCACTTTCCCTTGGCTGATAATCGAAAAAGCTTCTCTTCCAAGCCCTGAGTCCATAAATAACTCAATAATATCTTTCAGCCTGCAGGACTGCTTATTGATTAAATATTCGCTTTCCCCTGAGCGATAAACCCTTCTGGTTACACTCACCTCGTGATAGTCTAGCGGGAGAAACTGATCATCATTTTCAAGTGTTAAGGTTACTTCCGCAAAATTAACTGCCTTTCTGGAATCACTGCCCGAGAATATGACATCTTCCATCTTACTTCCTCTGAGGCTTTTGGCAGATTGTTCTCCTAATACCCAGCGAATTGCATCTGTTATATTGCTTTTACCGCTTCCATTTGGTCCCACCACTGCGGTCACACCTGGCACAAAATCCACTGCAATTCGATCAGCAAATGATTTAAAACCAACAACATCCAACCGTTTTAAAAACACTTACCTCACCTCCTAAACCCCTTTACTTTTTTGCATCATCTCTAGTTGTCTTTGGTTATTAAGAAAGCAAAGAATCAACAGTGATTTCGCTTTCTTCTTATAGGTGCTTTTATCAGTTTTTATCTGTCTTAGCATCTTTTGTCTTCAGCATAGTTAACGACATCTGTGCTGCATGCTGTTCTGCTTCTTTTTTAGAGCGTCCTGTTCCAGTTCCTAACTCCATATCATTTAAGAACACTTGGGATACGAACTCCCTGTTATGAGCAGGACCTTTTTCTTGCAGAATTCGATAGGAAATAGTCCCAACTGCGTCTCGTTGAACAAATTCCTGAAGCTGACTCTTAAAATCCATCACATGAGAAAAAGCACCGGAATTAATCTTCGGAAACACGACTTTCTCAAGGAAGACAACAACCTGCTCCAGTCCTTGATCCAGGTAAAGAGCTCCGATAAATGCCTCAAAAACATCCGCTAGAAGAGCTGGACGAGCTCGCCCTCCTGTCATTTCCTCTCCCTTGCCAAGCAAGACAAACTTGCCGAACGATTGATCATTAGCAAAAGAAACAAGTGACGGTTCACAAACAATTGCTGCCCGCAGCTTCGTCAGCTCACCTTCGCTCATCATCGGGAATTTCTTAAAGAGGAATTGAGAAACGGTAAGTTCTAATACTGCATCTCCTAGAAATTCGAGTCTTTCATTGTCTTCATGAGGCTTTCTGCGATGCTCATTCACATATGATGAATGAGTAAATGCTTGTTTTAACAATTTTTCGTTTTCAAACTGGATGCCCAGATTTTCTTGCAATTCTTTTAATTTTTTATCATTTGGACGTGTATGTCTCTTATCTTTTCCGTTGCCTCGCATTTTGCCTCCACCTTAGCACTAAGTTTACATATCAATAATAAGTTTAAGTAAAACAGATAAAAAACGCAAAGAAACTTGGAAAGTTTTTTCTCTCCAAGCCGTTCCTTTCAGATAGGCTGTCTTTTATATGCGCTTTTTGCTTTTGAAATCCTTATTATTTTAAACTAACTTTCAGCCATTTGCCAGCATTTTTCTAACAGAGGCTTGTATAAGGTTCCATGCAAAAGTGCGCTGTACATTTTAATAAACTTCGACAGCATTAGTTTCCCTATTTTTTTGCAATCTAAAAGCCCCGCTATTTAACGGAGCTTTTATTGGTTGGATTAACGATTACCTATGTAATTAACAGCATCTCCTACTGTTACAATCTTTTCAGCATCGTCGTCAGAAATCTCCATGTCGAACTCATCTTCAAGTTCCATAACAAGTTCTACTACATCTAGAGAATCTGCTCCTAGGTCATCTTTGAAAGAAGCTTCAGGCTTAACTTCTGACTCTTCAACTCCAAGACGATCAACAACGATTTTCGTTACGCGTTCTAATACATCTGACATTCTAGTCACCTCCCCTCAATGATTATAGAGCATTTCGAGCAAATAATAAATGCTCTTTTTATTACAAATGAAAAATATGCTGAAATAAGCTTTACGTTAAAGTATTTCTTGATTGCATCATTTTTATTAATATCAGCATATTTCAAATTTATTACATATACATACCGCCATCAATGTGGATTGTTTGCCCTGTAATATAGCCGCTCTCATCAGAAGCTAAAAATACAACTGCATTTGCGATATCATCCGGATCGCCGAATTTCGCAAGGGGAATTTGCGAAAGCATCGCATTTTTCACATCTTCTGGCAGTTTATCCGTCATATCTGTTGTGATGAACCCAGGTGCAACTGCATTTACAGTAATATTTCGTGCTGCAAGCTCTTTAGCAGTTGTTTTCGTTAAGCCGATAACTCCTGCTTTTGCTGCTACGTAGTTTGCTTGCCCGGGATTACCTGTTACACCGACAATGGAAGTAATGTTAATAATTCTTCCTTTTCTTTGCTTCATCATTTGTCTTGTAACACCCTTCGTGCAATGGAAGACGCCCTTCAAATTCGTGTTGATAACATCATCCCACTCTGATTCTTTCATGCGCATCAAAAGGTTATCTCTTGTAATACCAGCATTGTTCACAAGAATGTCCAGGCTTCCAAAGTGAGCAATTGTTTCTTTTATCATCTCAGCTACAGATTCGCCGTTTGAAACATCGCATTGGATTGCAATCGCATCTTTGCCAAGCTGTTTGATTTCCTCAACAACTTCATTAGCAAGAGCTGCACTTCCTGCGTAATTGACAGCTACGTTAGCTCCTTCTTTCGCAAGTTTTAAAGCAATCGCACGGCCGATTCCTCTAGACCCGCCTGTTACTAACGCTGTTTTACCATCTAGTTTCATATTATTCGTCTCCTTTTAACGCTGCTGCAACACTGTTGCTAGTTTCTTCATCATACACAGAATAAATGCGCACATTCCGGTCAATTTTCTTCACTAAACCTGCCAACACTTTCCCAGGTCCAATCTCGATAAATGTATCAACACCTAATTCTATCATTTTTTGGATAGAATCCTCCCATAGAACAGAGGAATAAAGCTGTTCGATTAATTTTTCTTTGATTTCTGTTTTTGCGGAAAGTGGTGCTGCTGTTACGTTTGCAATTACAGGAATCTCTGCGTCGTTCATAGACAGTTCATCAAGGACGGATGCGAATCTTTCCGCAGCAGGCTTCATTAACTCAGAATGGAAAGGCCCGCTTACTTCCAACGGTATCGCCCGTTTTGCGCCAGCTGCTTTTGCTTGTTCAGAAGCAAGCTCAACACCTTTAACTGTTCCAGAAATAACGATTTGACCTGGACAATTCAGGTTAGCAAGCTGTACTGCGTTTCCTTCACTTGAAACAGCCTCTGTAACCTCTGTTAACTTACCGCGCTCAAGTCCCAAGACTGCAGCCATTGCCCCTTGTCCTGCCGGGACTGCTTCCTGCATGTATTCCCCTCTTTTGCGGACAGCATAAACTGCATCCTCAAAGGATAGAACATTAGCAGCCACTAAAGCAGAATATTCACCTAGGCTGTGACCTGCTACAAAATCTGCTTGAATTCCATGCTTTTTAAAGTGCTCAAGCAGTGCTGTACTTGCTGTAAGCAATGCAGGCTGTGTATTTTGTGTTAATGTCAGCTCTTCTTTAGGGCCTTCAAAGATAATGGAAGATAAAGAAAAACCTAATCTTTCATCTGCTTTTTTAAAAATTTCACCGGCAGGTTCAAAATTTGCCGCTAAATCCTTGCCCATTCCAACAGATTGGGAGCCTTGGCCTGGAAACATAAAAGCTATTTTACTCATTACCATCTTTCCTTTCTATGCTGGTTTGCTTGTTTTAGCATTACCCTTCATTTTCAATCGTTGTCTTGATAGTGCCGATTACTTCAGACTTTACAACATCTCTTGTCTGTCTGATGGCGTTGTATATCGCGTTGCTGTCAGAAGATCCGTGAGCTTTAATAACAGGGGCGTTAAGACCAAACAATGCTGCACCGCCATACTCAGAGTAGTCAAGCTTGTTCTTCAAGCCCCTTAGCTCCGGTTTCATTGCACCTGCTGCAAGCTTTGTCTTTAAACTGCTTGTCATTACTTCTTTAAGCATCTTAAACATGGACAATGCTGTTCCTTCAATAGTCTTAAGGACCATATTCCCAGTAAATCCGTCTGTTACAACAACATCACAGACACCGTCAAGCAAATCTCTTGCTTCAACATTCCCGATAAAGTTGATAGGGGCATTTTTTAACTCTTCAAAGGTTTTCTTCGTTAAGTCATTTCCTTTTTTCTCTTCTGTTCCGATATTTAAAAGCCCAACTCGCGGCTCGGCAATTCCAAGGGCTTTCTCCATATAGATACTTCCCATTATCCCGTATTGCACAAGATGCTCCGGTTTAGCATCTACATTTGCACCAACGTCAAGTAGCAAAAAGCCATCTCCGCCTATCGTTGGGAGTGTCGGTGCTAAAGCTGGTCTTTCAATGCCATTTATTCTGCCAACGACAAAAAGGCCTGTTGCCATCAATGCGCCTGTATTTCCTGCTGAAATAAAAGCATCGGCTTTTTGTTCCTTTACTTCATTTGCACATAAAACCATGCTGGCATTTTTCTTTCTTCGCACTGCCCGTGCAGGTTCATCTGTAGCAAGTATTTGTTCTTCCGTATGTAAAATAGATATTCTTTCTTTCTCCGTCAAGAAGGGATTAATTTGTTTTTCGTCACCAACAAGCAGAATTTCGATATCTGGAAAAGCTTGAACAGCTTTTATAGCACCAGCGACAATTTCCTTTGGTGCGTTATCTCCGCCCATTGCATCTAACGCAATTCTCATAATAATTTCTCCCAGTTATTTATTTTTTGACCGGTACATTTCAAAATGACCTTTAAAAACAAGTTCAGACTGCACATAACTGTTTACTTCGACTGTTGTTCTGCCACTTTTCTCGTCAATATTTGTTACTTTTGCTTTTGCGATGATACGTTCTCCTAAATTGACAGAAGATGTAAAGTGGATATTAGCTTTAGCAGTAAGAGCCAAGTCATCATCTATTAAAGCAACAGCTAAAGAATTCGCCTGTGCAAACAAATGATGCCCTCTGGCAATACCGTTCCGCTTGAAAACATGCTCTGGCATGATTTCTAGCATAGATATAGCGTTGCTGTCTAATTCGACATCTATAATTTCTCCGATTACCTCTTCAATCGGCAATGATTTCACTTCATCCTCTAGTGTCTTCGTCGCAACCGTTTTTATCCTTTCCCTCAGCTCAGGAATGGATAATTCTAAACGATCTAATCTGATTGTCTGCACACTAACCGAAAATTTTTCCGCCAATTCTTCATCTGTAATGAAAGGTGTTTCTTTAATTGTTTGTACTAACAATGATTGCCGTTCTTTTTTGCTTCTTCTCATCTGCAACACCGTCCGCGCTATTAAGACTAGGTACTAATAGTAGTATATAATAAATAAAAGGCAGATTGCAAGCTGTAACTTTGCAATCTGCCTTTCTTCCATTCTCGTTTTAATCCAGTTTTTCTCCTGACATTACTCCCGTTCGCTCGAGCATCTCCCTTAAAATGCGGTATTCATCAGACTCCCAAAACGCCTTCGAGTCGACAAGAACAGCGGCGTCATTTCTGGCTGTTTCAAGAACTCGATAGTCATGAACCATATCTGCCATCTTAAATTCTGGCACACCGCTTTGCTTCCTGCCAAAAAAGTCACCTGGGCCTCTAAGCTCCAAGTCTTTTTCGCTCAAAACAAACCCGTCGTTTGTTTCCGTCATAATTTTCATTCGTTCTTTTCCAACATCCGTTTTCGGATCTGCTATTAGCACACAATATGATTGAGCATCGCCCCGGCCGACACGGCCTCTAAGTTGGTGCAGCTGTGACAGACCGAATCTTTCTGCATCATAAATGAGCATGAATGTAGCATTTGGAACATTTACACCAACCTCGACTACTGTTGTGCTGACAAGAATCTGTGTTTCATTTTCGCTGAATTCCTTCATAATGGCATCCTTTTCAACTGCAGGAAGCTTGCCGTGCATGAGTCCAACCTTATAACGGCCTTGGAAAAAGGTCGCCAATGTTGTATGCACATCGATTGCATTTTGCACATCCAGCTTCTCTGATTCTTCTATCAGCGGACAAATGACATATGCTTGTCTTCCTTGGGAGAGCTCTTTCTCCATGAATTGCAGTATTCGTGTCAGCATATCATGTTTCACCCAGTATGTTTCAATCGCTTTTCGCCCTGCCGGCATCTCATCAATAATACTTACATCCATTTCTCCAAAAGCTGTAATCGCAAGCGTTCTTGGAATCGGTGTCGCTGTCATAAAGAGAACATCTGGACTTGACCCTTTCTCTCTCAGCACTCTGCGCTGTTCAACACCGAAGCGATGCTGCTCATCTGTAATAACAAGACCAAGTGATTGAAATTCGACATCGTCTTGTATAAGGGCATGCGTGCCGACTAAGATGTGTATATTTCCTTCTTTCAGCTCGCTTAAAAGTTCTCGTCTTTTTTTTCCTTTGACAGAGCTTGTCAGCAAAGCAACTCGGATTCCTACTTTTGAAAACATGGACGTAAGTGATTCTGCATGCTGCTCTGCCAAAATTTCAGTTGGAACCATTAAAGCACCTTGATGACCTGCAAGAATGGTTGCATACAAAACGATGGCAGCTACAACCGTCTTCCCAGAGCCTACATCTCCCTGTAAAAGCCGATTCATACGGTAATGACTTTTCATATCTTTTAATATCTCATTTACAACCCTTTTTTGTGCGCTCGTAAGGGGAAACGGCAGACCGTTAATGAAATCCATCAGCATATCAAGCTTATATTCCTGCTTCATTCCTTGCGAGTTTTCGCGCTCGTGCTTCCGCAACGCCTGCATTTTTAATTGAAACAGCAAGAATTCTTCGTAAACAAACCGCCTTCTAGCAAGCTTTAACTCTTCTCTACTAGGCGGAAAGTGGATGATTCGCTGTGCGTCACTTCTTCTCATCAGCTTATATTTCGCTAAAAGTGAATCTGGAAAAATTTCTTCTATTTCCTGCTCGAATTGAGTGAGCGCTGCTGAAATGTATTTCCTTAAAGCTTTAACCGTTATACTTCCTCTTACCGTATAAACAGGCTCAAAGTCTTGGGCTTTTTGGTTACTGCCGACTTGCAGATGTGTTGCCGTTATTGTTTGCCGGTGCTGATCCCATTTACCTGTAACGGTAATCAGCTCTCCTAGAGCCAGCTTGTTTTTTAAATAATGCTGGTTAAAAAAGACAGCACTAATTAAAACATTGCCTATTAGCACTTTCACCGTTAATCGGGATTTTTTGCGTCCGTGAAAGATTAGGGAAGGTTCACTATGGACCTTCCCTTCTACTGTCACCTTTTCTTCATGCTTCATATCTTCTGGATTACGGACACGAAAATCTTCATAACGATAAGGGAAATATTCAAGCAAATCATAAATCGTATGAATTCGCATGTCTTCTAACTGTTTTCTTGTCTCAGGTCCGACGCCTTTTAGCTGGTCCAATGGAAGATTTAAATTTTTATTCACTTTCCTGCTGCAGCATTACCGAAGATTTCTGCTTCCAGTCTCCGGCCAGTTGGTGTTGCTGCCAACCCTCCTTGCGCTGTTTCTCTTAAGCTTGACGGCATACTTAGACCAATGCGGTACATAGCATCGATAACTTCATCACACGGAATTCTGCTTGTAATTCCTGCAAGCGCCATATCTGCTGCTATCATCGCATTTGCTGCTCCCATTGCATTTCTTTTCACACATGGAACTTCCACTAGTCCAGCAACTGGGTCACATACTAGTCCAAGCATATTTTTTAACGTGATTGCCATCGCATTAGCGCTTTGTTCTGGCGTGCCTCCTGCCATTTCTACAATAGCTGCCGCTGCCATACCTGCAGCTGATCCGACTTCCGCTTGGCAGCCTCCAGCTGCACCAGAGATAGACGCATTGTTTGCAACAACAAACCCGAATGCTCCTGATGTAAATAAAAAGTTAAGCATTTGCTCCCTAGTTGGATTCAGTTTGTTTTTCACTGCAAATAATGTTCCTGGAACAACGCCAGCAGAGCCTGCTGTCGGAGTCGCACAAATCATTCCCATTGCCGCGTTCACTTCATTTGTTGCAACCGCTTTGCTGACAGCATCAAGGATTACTTCACCTGACAGGAAGTTGCCCTTATTTATATACTCTTGCATAAGCACTGCGTCTCCGCCAGTTAAGCCTGAATGGGAAACAACACCGTTAAGCCCTCGTTCAACTGCCTGCTCCATCACTGTTAAATTTGTATCCATTTGGGCAATAACTTGTTCCCTTGTTTTTCCTGTAATTTCTATCTCTTGCTCAATCATTATTTCTGAGATGGGCTTATTTTGCGTGTTTGCCATCTCTACAAGTTCCGCTACATTTCGAAACATCGTTCTTCCCCCTAGCTTAATCAACAATTCTTGTAACCTTTTCCATTCCTTCAAGGTCTTCTATTTCTTTCAGAATTTTTTCTTCTATATTTTGGTCTACCTCAATCGTCATTAAGGCAAGTTTTCCTTTTTCTTTCCGGCTTACTTCCATATGCCCAATGTTAATTTCATATTTTGCCAAAACATTAGACACTTTAGCAATCGCACCAAACCTGTCATTATGAACAACAAGAATGGCTGGATGATGCCCGGATAGCTTGAGTTGAAAACCATTAAGTTCTGTGATTTCAATCTTTCCACCACCGATTGAAATTCCGACAAGTTCCAGTTCACCGTCATTATCGCCTACACGAATTCTTGCGGTGTTAGGATGTTCCGGAATGGCCTCTTCTACATGAAACTGAACCTTCATTCCCCTTTGCTCAGCCAACTCAAGGGATGATTTTATTCTTTCATCAAAAGTATCAAAATCAAGAATACCTCCCACGATGGCAACGTCTGTTCCATGGCCCTTATAGGTTTCAGCAAATGATCCATACAGATGTACATCAACCCATTTCGGCTGTCTTTCAAACAAGCTTCTTGCCACCCGGCCAATTCTTGCCGCGCCTGCTGTATGGGAACTGGACGGGCCGATCATTACTGGTCCAATAATATCAAAAACGCTTTTATATTTCATATAAATAACTCTCCCTTAAACTGACTCGTGAACACAAAACAAACAATCTATATTATTCAAACGCGAAAAAACGTAAATTCTTTTAATATAATAACATAGGTTATGCAAGTTACGCCGATATTTCTTCTTTTTCCATTTCATTCGTTAAACACAAAAAAACCACTGTTTTAAACAGTGGAAAAAATCACCATGATTTTATTTTTTTGTTTATTCGACTGAGAAAATGAAGGAATACAGCGGCTGTTTACCGTCATGAATTTCCACTTCTACATCTTCAAACTTATCTTCTACAAAGGATACGATTGCTTCTAACTCTTCATCAAGGGCATCTTCCCCTTTGATGATTGTCAGTATTTCTGAATCTTCGTCAATCATCGTACTAAGCAGCTCTTTAGCAGATTGTGCTTTATCCTTGCCTTTAGCCACAATCTTTCCATCTGCTATTCCCATGAAGTCCCCTGTTTCTATTTGAAGTCCGTCAATTGTTGTATCTCTGACTGCATACGTTATTTGACCTGTTTTCACATGCTCTAACGCAGCAATCATACCTTTTTTATTTGACTCCATATCACTTGTCGGATTGAATGCAAGCAATGCGGACATTCCTTGCGGCACTGTTTTAGACGGAATAACTGCAACATCTTCCTCTAAAACCTGTGCTGCCTGTTCTGCTGCCATGATGATATTTTTGTTATTAGGCAGAATGAACACTTTTTTAGCATGAACCTTTTTCACAGCATTGACAATATCTTCTGTGCTCGGGTTCATCGTTTGTCCGCCTTCAATGACACTATGTGCCCCGATGCTGCGGAACATGTCAGCAATACCGCTTCCCATAGACACAGTAACAATACCGTATTCTTTTAGCTCCTCACGCTTTTGGGTTGGAGCATCAAAGGATTCCTTTGATCCTTCAACCAAGCTGCTGTGCTGTTCACGCATGTTCTCAATTTTCATCTTAATAAGATTTCCATATTTTTGCCCAAACGTTAGAACTTCACCTGGCAGATTGGAGTGGATATGTATCTTAACAACTTCATCATCTGCAATGACTAGCAATGAATCGCCGTATTTGCTTAAATCCTGTCTGAATTGATCCTCTGAGAACGGCTTGCCTTCCAGTTTATCTTCTTCAAGACGCACCATGAATTCCGTACAGTATCCAAACTCGATATCTTCTGTATTCATGAAGCCATGAACATTTTTATGGTGCTCAGCGTTAACAAGATCGTTCATAGAAACTGTTTGCTGTACTGTCTCTGGCAGCTCTTCTCCAGTCAGGACAGACAAGAAGCCTTCATAGACAAAAACAAGACCTTGGCCACCGCTGTCCACAACGCCAACTTCTTTCAGCACAGGCAGCAGTTCAGGTGTTCTGTTTAAAGACGCTTTTGCTTCTGTAACAACATCTGTCAAAACTTCTGTGATATCATCTGTCTTTTCTGCTGATTTAACTGCTTTTTTCGCCGCATCTTTTGCAACAGTCAAAATCGTTCCTTCAACCGGCTTCATTACTGCTTTATAAGCGGTTTCCACGCCGAACTGGAGGGCATTTGCGAACTCTTGCGCAGTGATGCTCTCTTTTTGTTCAATTGATTTTGAGAAGCCGCGGAATAATTGGGAAAGAATAACACCAGAATTCCCTCTGGCTCCCATAAGCAGTCCCTTTGAAAGGGATACTCCGACTTTGCCGATGTGGGACTGAATATTATTTTGAACTTCCTTTGCACCAGATGTCATCGACAGGTTCATATTTGTTCCTGTATCTCCATCGGGCACTGGGAAAACATTTAACGCATCTACATAATTAGCATTAGAGGATAAATGGTTTGCTCCCTGGATTACCATTTCGGCAAATCGCTTTCCTTCTAAGACTGTAATTGTCACTAAGATTTCCTCCTCACTACGGGTTCGTGACACGAACTCCCTGAACGTAAATATTAACCGAGTCAACGGCAAGTCCAACTGTTTTATTGAGTGTATATTTCACTTTAGATTGAACATTGTGCGCAACCTCGGAAATTTTCGTTCCGTAACTTACAATTATATACATATCAATATGCACTTCATCATCTACTTTTCGAACCATAACTCCGCGAGTGAAGTTTTCTTTTCGCAAAATATCTGTTAATCCATCTTTAATTTGATTTTTTGATGCCATCCCAACAATGCCATAACAATCAACAGCAGCTCCTCCTGCGATTGTTGCGATTACTTCTGTTGAAATATCAATTTGTCCGAAATTTGTTTTTAGTTCAATGGACATGAGTGTTCCCCCTTTGGAATTGCTCCTTGACTAATGACATTTTACTATAACACACTGCTTTTTGAAAGCTATTGTTGAAAACCTTTTATTTCTGGCTATAAAAAGCTTTCCAGCCTTTTACTATTTGGAAATTAATGCAACAGACTTAGCGTTTTTTTGTCTGTTTAATCTGATTTCGCGCTCTCCAATTATATTTTTTTCTTCTATTGTTTCACTAGATTACAACAATATACACACTGCTTTTTTCTCCCTGTAAAAAACATGTCAAGGAAATTTTCTTGAAACCTTCCATCACAGCTATTGCATTCATGTCCGTTGTATGATAAATTATTAAAGTATCTTTGTGAGGACTATTTAGGATATTTCTCAAGATTAATGCTATCTATGAATTTTTAAAGCTCGTTTATGATGAGTTTTGGTTATAAGGAGGGAAATATACATGCCACGTAAATGTGTTGTAACTGGTAAAAAAACAACTACAGGTAATGCTCGTTCCCATGCGATGAATGCTAACAAGCGTACTTGGGGAGCAAACCTTCAAAAGGTTCGTATTTTAGTAGACGGTAAACCTAAACGTGTTTGGGTTTCTGCTAGAGCTCTTAAATCTGGTAAAGTTGAACGCGTATAATGCGAAAATAAAAAAGGACACATTGCTGTCCTTTTTTATTTTTGTCTAAATTTTCAAATGAAGTCGGTCTATTTTGTACAGACAACACTAATCTAAAAATGAAAGGTTGTCTGTACAAAAAAGAAATGCTTCCCATACTGGTGTTTATTCTTTTTTGAATGTTCCTAACATTGCACGGACAAGCCCGCCTAAAAACTTAGGCAATTTAATGGTATAAAATCTCATGAATACCGTCCCTCCTTCAACATTAGCAAAAAACCGCAAACTCGCTACAACACACTACATGCTATTCAAAAAATCCAAAATGAGTACATATTTTTTCCATCATTAATCATGACTCCTTACCACCATTAATATGCCGCTCGCAAATGAAAAAGTACCATAATCCTCAATAATTTCATTGCTGATACACAATGTGCTGCTGACAGGAAGATCCCTATCATTTAAAGGATATTTGAAGCCTTGTAAAGTTAGACCAGTTATTTCAGATCCGTACGGAAAAAAAGACACATAGCGGCGGCTTTCCTCTCTTTTTAATTTATAAGTGCCTGCATTGACTATTGTGACGATATTTTTCTTATCTATTATTTCAATCGTTACATCAGGATGCTCGGTTAAATACTTAAGCAATAACTGGAGATTCGCAATCGTATGGTCTAATCTCCCTCCAGTTGCTCCAAATAGCCTTATAGTGGACGCACCGAAGCTTATAGCCCAGTTGATTGCAAGTTCCATATCTGTTTCATCCTTTTCCGGCTTAAAGGTTTTTAACTCATGTGAATGGCTGCTAATCCGTTGTCTTTCGGCATCTGTTACAGAGTCAAAATCGCCAAACGATGCAAAGATAGGAATATCTCTTTCCACTAAATATAGAGCTCCCCTGTCCACACCTACCCATTTGCTGTTATCTTCCATATATCCAGGCAATGACGGTATTAGACCGGCTGGACCGCCTGCCATAATATTAATTTTCACGTTAGTTCCTCCCTTTAGTTAGCAAAAAAAGAGCATGGGAATTACATCCATGCTCTTTATTAATTTGATTAATATTTCGGCTTCCTGTCTTTTAGTTCTTGCAAGAAGTCTTTATAATGCTCATAGCGGTACTCTTGAATATTACCAGCGTCGACTGCCGCCTTAACAGCACATTTCGGCTCAGACAGATGCAAGCAGCCTCTAAACTTGCAAGCTGCGCTTGTGCTTTCTATTTCAGGGAAACAATAATTTAAATCCTCCAGCTCCATTTCATCCTCAAACTCTAAGGAACTAAAGCCCGGCGTATCTGCTACTAGAGCATCTCCGACAGTTATGAGCTCCACATGGCGGGTAGTGTGTTTACCCCTTCCTAAATGGGATGATATTTCATCTGTTTTTAAACTTAAATCTGGACGGATTGCATTTAAAAGAGACGACTTGCCAACACCTGATTGGCCTGCAAATACGGATATTTTTCCACTTAGTTCAGGGAGCAGTGTTTCAATACCCTGCTCTGTTTCAGAAGAAGTAAGGATGACCTTATAGCCGACTTGCTCATAGTAAGCAGCATATTCTTTCATCCTGTTTGCTTCTTCCTCACTCGTCAAATCCATCTTTGTGATACAAATAACAGGATCAATCCGGTTGAATTCGACTAATGCAAGAAAACGATCCAGCAATGCAGTGCTGAAATCAGGCTCCACACTGGAAAATACAAGTATTGCCTGATCAACATTGGTAATCGGGGGCCGAATCAGTTCATTCTTGCGCTCCTTTACCTCCAAAATATAACCATCTGTCACATTCTCTGCCTGAAATACTACTTCGTCGCCTACTAATGGGGTGATTTTATTCTTGCGGAATACACCCCTGCCTCGGCACTGTGTAATCTCTCCATCGCTAATCACATAATAAAAACCGCTTAATGCTTTAATGATTTTGCCTTCTGGCATAGATTATAACGCTCCTTAACCTGGATATGGCACTTCTTCATCAATGATGACACTTTGATCACGAAACACGCGATAGTAGCCCTTTCCGCCTTCTGGAATTCTTAGTGTAATTGTCTTTTTTGTCGTTTCCGTTATAGAAAAGGTATCTATTGGCTCTGTCATATTATTTTCCAAATCGCCAATATATATTTTTACTTCTTGCGCTTTCGGCTGTCCGTCTTCTGTCATTTCAGTCGGTTCAAATGGTATCGTGATTTCCTGTGTTACTTCTTTAGGGGGCACTTCTTCCTTACCCTTTGAAAGCACAACAGAAACTTGTGCGCTAATCCGCACATTTGTACCCGCTGCCGGTGTTTGAGAAATGACTTTTCCTTCATCGACGGTGTCGCTGTATTCCTCCGTGAAGGTCACCGCTAAATCTTGTTCATCAATATAATCATTGACTTCTTTTTTTGTATAACCAGCCAAATCTGTCAGTTTAATAAACTGTGCTCCTTTGCTGATCGTAAATTCTAACTCAGCATCTTCCGGAACGACTTCGTCTCCTTTTTCAAAATCTTGTTCAAGGATAGTTCCAGAAGGCTGTGATTCATCGAATTCCTCCACTTTGCTGATGTTCTTAAAGCCCTGCTTTTCCAACAGCTTCACAACATCTTCATATTCCCTGCCGACGTAATCATCCAGTTCATACTTCTCTTTCCCTAAGCTTTCATAAAGGGTGATTGATGCACCTTGTTTCGCATTATTGCCTGCTTTCGGTGCTGTGCGGATTATAGAACCTGCATCCACTTCTTCATCATTTAGTGTCTTGATTTCTCCGATTTTAAAACCAGCTGCTTCGAGTTCTGATATTGCTTCATCTTTTGTCGAACCTGCAACATCAGGGACCGCAACTTCCTCAGGAATGTAAATGGCCGGAAAAAGTGTGATTGTCAGTATGGCGAGAATAACTAAAACCAAAAATGTAGAAACTAACGCAATCGTCAGCTTTTTCCCTTTCTTTTTCGGCTTTTTTTGCTTTTTCTCTTTGCCTGCCTTCTCCTTCGGTTCTTCCTTTGCATGCTTTTCTTCCTTCGCATGTACAATTGTTTCGTCTAAGTTAGGAAAGCTGCGGTCATCGGTAATAATCGGAATAGCTTTCGTTGCTTCATCATCCACCGGGACATGAAATTTCGGTTCATTTATCCGTTCCGGGTCAAGTGCTGTCCGCAAATCCTCTTGCATTTCTTCCATGCTGCTGTAGCGGTGGAATGGATCTTTTGCAGTTGCTTTTAAGACAATGTTCTCCACACTTTGCGGAACCTCACTGTTCCATCTCCTGACACTCGGCGTTTCTGACTGGAGATGCTTCAAGGCGATGGAAACTGCTGATTCGCCTGAAAACGGCAGTCTTCCTGTCAGCAGCTCAAACATGACTATCCCCAGTGAATATATATCCGACTTTTTATTGGCCATCCCGCCTCGCGCCTGTTCTGGTGATAAATAATGGACAGATCCGAGTACCGAGTTTGTCTGCGTAATGCTCGTTGCACTCAATGCCATCGCTATGCCAAAATCTGTGATTTTAACATTGCCATGGTTATCAATTAAAATATTATGGGGCTTTATATCCCTGTGGACAATATTGTTTTGATGGGCATGAGAAATTCCGGATGTCAGCTGTCTCATGATATCTAATGCTGTTTCAATAGGCACGGGAGAATGTTTTTGTATGTATTGTTTTAAGGTGTCTCCTGCCACATATTCCATGACAATGTAATAGATGTTTCCTTCTTCGCCGACATCATAAATATTGACGATATTCGGATGAGCCAAACTGGTGGCCGATTGTGCTTCTCTGTGAAAACGACGGATAAATTCTTCATCATTGACGAAATCCAGACGCAGCATTTTCACTGCTACATCACGGTCAAGAATCATATCATGGGCAAGATAAACATTGGCCATTCCCCCGCCGCCGATCATATCAATTATCTTATAGCGACCACTTATCCTTTTGCCTATCATCATCTTGCTTCACCTGCTTTATTACCGTCAAAAAATTCAAGGATAATGACTGTTATATTATCTTCGCCGCCATTTTTATTGGCTGTTTCAATTAAATACTCAGCCTTTCGTTCTAAAGTTTCTGGAGCTCCAAGCACTTCCTTAATCTCCTCGTCTCCCACTTTATTAGATAAGCCGTCCGAACAAATGAAAATAACATCTCCCTGTTCAAAAACAATCGTAATCACGTCTATGTCAAGCTGCTCATCTGTGCCTAGCGCCCGCAGCACAACATTTTTTCGCGGATGATGCTCAGCATCCTCCTTCGTGATCTGTCCCATCCTTACTAGCTCATTCACAAGGGAATGGTCCTCTGTAAGCTGCTTAAAGCCGTCCTCGTTATAGAGATAACAGCGGCTGTCGCCGACATGGGCAATCGTAGAAAAACTGTCTGTACTGATAACAGCTATAATCGTTGTCCCCATCCCATCACATTCCGGGTTTTCTTGGGCATAACGCAAAACAATCTTGTTGACTTCAAGAATATGCGATTTTAACCAGTTTTCAGCTGCATCTGCTGTTATGATTGCTTCCGCATTCTCCCAAAAGTTAGCTAGATTTTCAACAGTTAAACGGCTTGCAACATCACCAGCACGGTGGCCGCCCATACCATCGGCTACGATGGCAAGGCGCTGTCCGGCTTTGTTGAAGCAAATCGCTCCACTATCTTCATTATGCTGTCTGACTTTCCCTTTATCTGTCATGAATATTTGACTCAAAAGTTATCACCTCGTCTCTTCTTGTCTCTCCTTCGCGCGAAGCTGGCCGCAAGCAGCATCAATGTCTGAACCTTGTTCTCTGCGGATTGTTACATTTACACCACGGTCTTTTAACGTTTTCTCAAACAAGAAAATTTGATCTCTTGGTGTGCGAACATAATCGCGTTCTGGAACATAGTTAACAGGTATTAGATTCACGTGGCATTTAACCCCTTTTACAAGTTTAGCCAATTCTTCCGCATGTTCTACCTGGTCATTAACATTTCCGAATAAACCATACTCAAAGCTTACTCTTCGTCCTGTTTTATTAATATAATAACGGATAGCATCCATTAATTCAGGAAGCTTATACGCTCTGTTGATTGGCATAAGTCTGCTTCTAATTTCCGTATTTGGAGCATGCAGAGAAACGGCAAAGTTGATTTGCATGTTCTGGTCGGCAAATTCATAGATCTTCGGAATGATACCACTTGTCGAAACCGTGATATGTCTAGCACCGATATTTAATGCTTTATCATGGTTAATGATTTTTAAGAAGCTGAGCATGCTGTTGAAGTTATCAAAAGGCTCACCAATTCCCATGATTACGACAGAGCTTACACGCTCATCCAATTTATCAAGGGCTTGCTGTACTTTTACGACTTGAGCAACAATTTCTCCTGCTTCTAGGTTTCTTTTTAATCCACCAAGGGTAGAAGCACAGAATGTACAGCCGATACGGCAGCCGACTTGTGTCGTTACACATACAGAATTACCATAATCATGTCTCATTAAAACTGTTTCAATGGAATATCCATCATGAAGTTCAAATAAAAATTTAATAGTACCATCACTTGATGTTTGTTCAATAATCGTTTTTAATGTTGTAATTGTGAAATTCTCTTCTAAAAGCAAACGGAGATTTTTCGACAAGTTAGACATATCTTCAAAGGAAGTAACCCTTTTTTTATAAAGCCATTCAAAGATTTGTTCTGCTCTAAACGCTTTTTCATTATGCTCTTTTAACCATTCTCTCAACTCGTCCAATTGCAAAGAGTAGATGGATGGGATTGTCGGTTCTGCTGTTTGTTTTCTTCTTGATGATTTTACTTGTTCCATTTTATTGCACCTTCTTTCTTAATGCCGCAATATAAAAGCCATCAGAGCCAAAATATTGTGGTAATACCTGCAGTTCATGCCCATTTGCATATTTCTGAATAGATGCGGGCAATCGTTCCACTAAACTTGTATCTTTTTCAAATTGGTTATTTGTTTGCAAAAATTGTTCCAGCACTGCTTCATTCTCCGCTTTATCAACAGTACAAGTGCTGTAAACCATTGTACCGCCCTTTTTTAACAATGGAGATAATGATTCAAGGAGCTGAAGCTGTATCGTATGAAGACGGCTGACATCCTCTTCTTTTTTTGCGTATTTAATATCAGGCTTTCTCCTCATTACCCCAAAACCGGAGCAAGGGGCGTCAAGCAGAATTCTGTCAAAGGATTCCTTCTCCAATACTTCAGGCAAACGACGGCTGTCCATCGCTTTTGTGTTAATATTATCCAAATGAAGTCTTTGGGCATTTTGCTGAATAAGTTTCACTTTATGCTCATGCAAATCAACAGACAGCACATTGCCACCATTTTGAAGCTTTTCAGCTATATGAGTTGATTTGCCTCCTGGTGCAGCACATGCATCCAGGACAGTTTCGTCTCCATCCACATTAAGAGCATAGGCAACAATCATAGAACTCTCGTCCTGAATTGTCAACAAGCCTTGCTTAAAGCAGTCAGAATTAGCGAGATTGCCTTTTAGTCCTTGGATGCCTTCAGGAATAATGTCGCTTGCTGCAACTTGATAGCCTTCCTCCTCTAACATACGCAAACATTCACCGACTGTTGTTTTGGTTGTATTGACCCGTGCTGTCTGCACAGGAGCAGTTAAGTTAATTTCGCACATTTTTTTTGTGTCTTCAAAACCAAGCTGATCTATCCAGCGTTTAACAAGCCACAAAGGATGACTCATCTCAATGGAAAGCCTTTCGGCTGGATCCTTAATGGAATCAAAGGCAGGAAGCCCTTTTCTTTGGATATTGCGAAGAACACCATTTACAAGACCTGCTATTCCTTTATGACCTTTTCTTTTTGCAATCTCAACTGCCTCATTGATAGCAGCATGATCTGGAATACGATCCAGAAATACGAGCTGATATAAAGTCATTTGCAAAAGTGTAATGACCCAGCTTTCCATCTTTTTCTTGTTTGTCAAAAAGGTATCCAAGTAAAAGTCCAAGGTCATTTTCCGCTGCAGTGTGCCGTAGACGATTTCTGTCAAAAGCCCGATATCCTTTTGCGGTATTTCATTTTTTTTAATGCTGCTGTTCAACAGCAGGTTGCTGTATGCCTGGTTGCTGTTAATGCTCTCTAAAATTTCGAGTGCTGCTTCCCTGACGTTTTTCTTTTTAGTTTTCATTGATAACTCCTAATATTTCCTTGACAGCAAGCTTCGCACCTGCACCACGCAGGAAAACGTCAGCTGTCATTTTTTTCTTGCCTGCTGGCTGAAGTTCTGTAATCTTTATGAACGAACCGCTGCCAGTTGCTACGATTAGACCGTCTTCCTCAATGCTTACAATCGTGCCTGGAAGAGCATCTGTCTGTCTAGCTATTTTTTTTGCTCCCCATATCTTCATCGGCTTACTTTCGTATTCTGTAAAGGCAACGGGCCACGGATTCATGCCGCGAATTTTATTGTATATCTGCTCTCCTGATGACGACCAGTCGATTCTTTCATCAGATCTTTTTATATTTGGTGCAAATGTCGCCTTCTCGTCATCTTGAGGAATCGGTGTTAATTCACCGGCAATCAGCTTAGGTAAGGTGCTGGACAGGAGCTCACTGCCTGTTTCACTTAGTTTATCATGCAATGTACCAACTGTATCTTCTTCCTCAATCGGCACTTCTGCAACAGTCAGGATGTCTCCCGCATCTAGTTTTTCCGCCATGTACATGATGGTAATACCAGTTTTCTCTTTCCCTTGAATAATGCTGTAATGGATTGGCGCTCCGCCTCTAAGTTCAGGCAACAGAGACGCATGGACATTAATACAGCCCAGTTTCGGAGCATCAAGAAGCTCTTTCGGCAAAATTTGACCGAAAGCAGCAGTCACAATTAAATCAGGATTCAAAGCGATTATTTGCGCTAATTCTTCAGATTGACGTATTTTCTCTGGCTGGTAAACAGGTATACCGTGCTTTAATGCTTCAACTTTTACTGGTGGAGGAGTAAGCACTTTTTTTCTGCCAACAGGGCGATCAGGCTGTGTGACAACGGCAATAACTTCATAACCGTCCCCAATGATGCGCTGCAAAACCGGCACGGAAAAGTCAGGCGTTCCCATAAATACTATTTTCGTCATCAGCTCTCCACTCCTTCAAGTTCATCTTCTTCTAAATATCTAGATACTTTGGAAGTAAATAACACTCCGTCCAAATGATCCATCTCATGTAAAATGGCTCTTGCCAAAAAGTCCTCTGCTTCAATCGTAAACCATTTCCCTCTGCGATTTTGTGCTTGGACTTTAATGGAGTATGGTCTGCTTACTTCACCGAAAAGGCCTGGAAAGCTCAAGCAGCCTTCTGGTCCAGTTTGTTCACCGTCTGCAGACAGCAGCACAGGATTAATAAGTTCAATCGTTCCAGAACCATCGTCAATATCAACAACTGCAATGCGTTTTCCTATGCCAATTTGCGGAGCTGCTAGCCCAACACCGTCAAATTCTAGCATTGTATCATACATATCATTTAGTAATTTTGCTAACTTTTTGTCAAAAACTGTTACTTCCGTACACGGCTGTTCTAAAACCGGATCAGGAGACAGCACTATTTTTCTTACAGACACTGCTTTTCCTCCAATAACTTTTATATCTAAAAATACTTTTTTATTTTAATAATGCTATCACATTAGTATATAAGGATTAACATCTATCGAAATTTGTAAACCATTTGTGCTCATTTCACCTTGATAGTGATCTAAAATCGACTTCAATACCTCTTTCAGGTTTGGTTCCTGTTTGTATTTTATCAGACACTGATACCGATATCTATTTTTTATTCTGGAAATAGGGGAAGCAACTGGTCCTAATACGACCGTCTTAGGAGAAAGCTTATGTCGCACGACTTTCGTAATTTGTTCCGTTACGGCGACTGTTTTCATCAGTTCCTCATGGCTGACAGTTATTAGTGTTATATAATAGTAAGGAGGATAGGAGTGGTTTCTTCTTATCATCATCTCACTCTGATAAAAGCTGTCATAATCTTGCTGGCTTGCCAATTCAATACTGTAATGGTCCGGTGTGTATGTCTGAAAGATTACTTCCCCTGCCAATTCATGCCTGCCAGCCCGCCCGCTGACCTGGGTTAGAAGCTGGAATGTCTTTTCTGAAGATCGAAAATCAGGCAAATGCAGCATCGTGTCTGCTGAAAGCACTCCAACTAACGTGATTTTCGGAAAATCCAGCCCTTTGGCAATCATCTGTGTTCCTAACAATATGTCTGCATTGCCCTCTTGAAACTCTCTTAAAAGCTTCTCGTGTGAACCTTTGCGACTTGTTGTATCAACATCCATGCGAATAACTCTTGCTTCTGGCAGCACTTTAACGAGCTCTTCCTCAACTTTTTGCGTTCCTGTGCCGAAATAGCGAATATGCTCGCTGTTGCACTCAGGACATTGAAGCGGCGTCTGGTCTTCATAACCACAGTAATGGCATTTCATCTGATTAGAAAAGCGATGATAAGTTAAGCTGATATCACAATGAGGACATTTTACCACATAACCACAATCACGACACATGACAAACGAAGAATGACCCCGTTTATTCAGGAACAATACAGTCTGTTCCTGTTTTTCAATGCGCACTTTAAGCTTTTCTAACAGCACCCGTGAAAACATGGAGCGGTTTCCTTCTTTAAGCTCTTCCCGCATATCGACAATTTCAACTTGCGGCAGCGGTCTGTTATTCATTCTGCTCGGAAGGGACAATTGGGTGTAGACACCCTTTTGCGCTCGGGCGAAGCTCTCCAGTGACGGTGTAGCACTGCCAAGAACAACAGGACAGCCATGACGTTTTCCTCTTTCAATCGCTGCATCTCTTGCATGATATCTTGGGTTTTCTTCTTGCTTATACGTCATCTCATGTTCCTCATCAATGATGATAATTCCAAGATTCTCAAACGGAGCGAATATCGCGGATCTGGCACCTACTACTACCTTCACTTCTTTACGTTGGATTTTTCTCCACTCATCATACTTTTCTCCGACAGATAATCCGCTGTGGAGGACCGCTACCTGGTCGCCGAACCGTCCTTTAAAACGATTAACCATTTGCGGAGTTAAAGCAATTTCTGGAACGAGAACAATGGCTTCTTCTCCTTTTTCAAGGACATTTTGAATGGACTGCAGATAAACCTCTGTTTTGCCGCTTCCTGTAACGCCATACAGCAAAAACACTTCATGCTTATCATTCCTAATGGATGAATGGATTGGCTCGATTGCTTTTGCCTGCTCGGCTGTTAAGGTAAGTGGCTCTGTTTTGGCAAATTGCCTTTGCTCATAGGGATCACGGTAGATTTCCATGTTTTTTTCAGCTAAGACTTGCTTCTCCACAAGGCCTTTTACTGCAGAACTTGAAATTTGTAATCTTTCAAGCAATTGCTTTTGTTCAATCGGATCTCTGTTTTCAATAAAAAACTCGACCACTTGCTTTTGTTTACTTGCTTGCTTAGACAAAGAATCTGCATATCTTTGCATTTCATCTGCACTCATCAGTGGAATGATATGCTTTGTTTTTTTCTGCTTTCCCCTTGATTGGACTTTATATTGAACTTCCACAATACTGTCTTTAACAAGCTTCTGAATCGCAGGAATGGAAACATGCTTTATCGCTTCCTCCCAAAGCACTGTCTCTTCGTTTTTAAAAAGCTGTCTTAGTCCTTCAGACAGCAAAAGTTCCCTGTCTTCCTTTATAAGTTTAAGGCTTCGTTCGTATTTCGCTTTTAATGCAGGTGGCAGCATTACCTGATAGGCAGAGATTTTATAGCATAATGTTGTTTTGGAAAGCCAGTCCCCAAGCAATAGCAGCTCTTCATTTAACACTGGAACAACATCCATCGGTTCAATCACTTTTTTCAGTGACTTAAAGGATGATGTCTCTTCTATGGATTCAACAAATCCCTGCACCTTTCTCGGTCCAAACGGCACAATCACCCGCATTCCTGGCTGAATGACTTCTTCCAAGTGCTCTGGTATTAAATAGTCAAACGGCCTGTCCGTTTGCTTTGCAGGCACGTCCACAATTACCTTTGCAACACTCATTTTAAATCTCTTCCTTTATTTTATAAGCTTGCTCGAGAATCTTTTTTGCGACCTCATCCTTTGTCATAAGAGGCAGCTCATCCTTTTCGCCATTGCGTTTATAGATGGTCACTAGATTTGTATCTGTGCCAAACCCCGCTCCTGCAGCAGTTATATTGTTGGCTACAATCATGTCAGCATTTTTCCGGTTGAGCTTTTCACGGGCATATTCATCAACGCTCTGTGTTTCAGCAGCAAAGCCGACCAGCACTTGATTGGTTTTTCGTTTTCCCAGCTCCAGCAAAATGTCCTTTGTTCTCGTAAACTCGATCATTTCTGTGCCGTCTTTCTTTTTAACTTTATGCTCATGTGCCAAGACAGGCTTATAGTCGCTGACTGCAGCAGTTTTCACAATAATATCGGCATGATTGCTGTTTTCCATAACTCGCTCGTACATTTCCTCCGCACTTTCGACAGGAAATACTTCCGCTTCTTTAGGAGGTGTCAAATGAGTAGGTCCTGTAACAAGAATTACTTTTGCTCCCATTTTGATTGCCTGCTTCGCTATACTGTAACCCATCTTTCCAGTTGAATGGTTGGAAACAAACCGCACTGGGTCAATTTTTTCCCGGGTAGGTCCTGCTGTTACCAAAACCGTTTGCCCCTCGAGCAGCTTCTTTTCCCCTTGAAAATGAGCCTCCATATGCTCAATGATTTTTTCCGGCTCTTCTAATCTGCCTTTTCCAACATAGCCGCATGCTAAATAGCCTTCTCCTGGATTAATGAAACGGTACCCGTAATCATACAATACTGCTATATTTTTTTGCACAGCTGGATGATCATACATATGCACATTCATTGCTGGAGCAATCCACACCTCAGCGGTTGCCGCTAACAGTGTTGTGGAAATCATGTTATCAGCAATTCCGTTCGCCAACTTCCCAATGATATTAGCGGTTGCCGGTCCGACTAAAATCAAATCCGCCCAATCTGCAAGGTCAATATGCGCGATGACTTTTGGATCTTTTTCATCAAAAGTATCTGTGAACACCTCGTTTTTCGAAAGCGCCTTAAATGTGAGCGGGGACACAAATTGCATAGCCGATTCAGACATGATTACTTTGACTTCTGCACCTTTTTGGGTAAGCTTGCTAGTCAACGCACACATCTTATAGACAGCGATACCCCCTGTCACACATAATAGAATCTTTTTACCTTGTAACAATTTGCATCCACTTCTTTCTCTTCTTTAGTACTTCTTATTATGCAAGAAATTAAAAGATTTTTCACCTGAGGTAACTCGTGAGTTTACAAACTTTGTCCACTCCATGAAAAAAGACTGATCTGATGAAAGATCCAGTCTTTTTTTGTTGATATTCACTCTTCTAAACGTGAATCTAATAGATCATTCTGTTTCAGCTGGGTCGTTTACACGGTATGTCAGCTGATCATGATTGATTTCCTCTAGCGCTTTTCCTACGTTTTTGTGTGAAATATATTTATCCAATTGCGGTTTTGCGTTTAATTGAAGCTTTCTTGCTCTTTTAGCAGCAACAGACACTAATGAATATTTTGAATCAATTTTAGTTAATAAAGAATCAATAGATGGATTTAGCATAGATTAGTTAGCCTCCAGCATTTTTTTATATTTTGGTTCTACTCTTTCTCTTCTGCAATGCTCTGCAACAATAATTGCTTTTATTTTTTCACATGCATTTTCAACTGTATCATTTTCAACTACATAGTCATACAAGTGCATCATTTCAATTTCTTCTCTTGCCACATTCATACGGTTATTAATGATTTCTTCTGTTTCTGTACCTCTTGTCACAATGCGGTTTTTCAACTCGGACAAACTCGGCGGGCTTAAGAATATAAACAGGCCATCAGGAAATTTCTCCCTTACTTGCCTTGCACCTTCCACTTCTATTTCAAGGAAAACATCTTTCCCTCTGTCTGTTGTCTCTCTGACATAGTCGACAGGCGTGCCGTAATAATTGCCGACAAACTCAGCATATTCCAGCAGCTTCCCTTGCTCGATTAAATCTTCAAATTCTTCTCTAGTCTTAAAGAAATAATCAGTTCCATCCACTTCACCAGTACGCGGAAGCCTTGTTGTCATGGAAATGGAATATTCAAAAGAAGTATTTTCCTGAGAGAAAATCTCCTTGCGGACCGTTCCTTTACCTACTCCGGAAGGTCCTGACAAAACAATCAAAAGCCCTTTATCTACCAAATCTTTCTCCTACCCTTCATCCAAAATTTCATCACGGTCATTTAATCGATGTGCAACTGTTTCAGGCTGAACAGCCGACAGGATAACATGATCGCTATCCATCACAATTACGGCTCTTGTTCTCCGGCCATATGTTGCATCAATAAGTGAGCCTCGATCTCTAGCATCTTGAATAATTCGCTTAATTGGAGCTGATTCAGGACTTACGATCGAAATGATCCGGTTTGCAGAAACAATATTACCGAAACCAATGTTAATTAGCTTGATGGACATAATTCTACCCCAATCATATTGTATTATTTTTGACGAGTTAGACTTAATCTAAACGTTCCTTATTCAATGTTTTGGACTTGCTCCTTTATTTTCTCTAAGAGACTTTTCAGCTCCACTACAACAGAGGCTATATCTGCCGCATTGCCTTTTGCGCCGACGGTATTCGCTTCCCTGTTCATCTCTTGTAAAAGAAAATCAAGCTTTCTGCCAACAGGTCCAGTTTCCTCTATTATAGAAGTAAATTGGTGAATATGGCTATACATGCGCACCAATTCTTCATAAATATCGGCTTTGTCAGCAAATATTGCAACTTCTGTCAAAAGCCTGCTCTCATCAAAAAGACCATTTGTATAGCTTTCCAGCTTTTCCTTGAGCCTCTCCCGGTAGCTTTCAACCACTTTTGGCGCAAGTTCCTTCAACTGGTCTGTGACTTGGCGGACGTTTTCGAGCAATATGCTTATGCTGGCCTTTAACAACCGTCCTTCCGCTTGTCTCATTACAGACAAATGCTGTGCAGCTTCACCTGCAGCATCCAATAGGAGCGGCTCCAGTACTGCAGCATTAATGGAATCGTCCAATGTTTTAAAGCAATCTTTGTTTTGCAACAGCTCATGAATCGACACCGCTTGGCTGATGCCATACCTGGCTTTCATTTCTTCAAGTACTCGGTAATACTCATCAAGCAATTGCCAATCAACGACCATCTTTTGATTTTTGGCATTATCGCCTTCAATCGTGATGAATATTTCTGCTCTTCCTCTATGTATATAAGCTGCTATTGTCTTTTTCACTGCATCTTCCAATAGTATATATTGTTTCGGCATACGGACAGTCTGTTCACAGAAGCGGTGATTAACAGTCTTAATTTCGACAGTTATGGTAATGCCCTCACCGTTTCGGGAACCTAGCCCATAGCCCGTCATGCTTTTCACCATATATCAACACATCCAAATGTTTTGGCATTTCGCTTTGCTGCTGCCATTTAATCACTTGCTCATTAAGAGATATCCACATAAAAAAAAACAAAAGGCATAGAGTTATCTCTAGTACCTTTTGGATTATAACATATTTTATTTTGATTTACTTAACAAAAATGATCCTGCTAGTAAAAAAGTTGGAACAGAAGCTAGACCTATCACCATTAGCCAATCCTTTGGAACGATGGCTACTGTATGGAAAATGCTTTGCAATGCTGGTACGTAAATAACGACAAGCACTAACAGTAAGGAAGAAATAACCGCCCAAACTAAATACATATTTCCAAATGGATTGCGGGACAAGATTGATTTTTCACTGCGGCAGTCAAAAACATGAATCAGCTGTGCCATTACTAATGTAGCAAAGGCAATTGTCTGGGCGTATGCAAGATTATCAGGATTTTCATTATATGCGAACATAAAGGCCGCGATAGTTGATAACCCGATTAGAAAACCTCTGGAAATAACCTTCCAGCCAAGTCCCCTTGCAAATACACCTTCATTCGGACTGCGCGGATCACGCTTCATGACATTATCTTCTGGTCTGTCTAATCCAAGCGCCATCGCTGGCAGACCATCTGTGACTAGGTTAACCCAAAGAATCTGGATTGGCACTAACGGCAGGGGCAGTCCTAATATCATTGCAAAAAGCATCACTAGAATCTCACCAACATTGGATGCTAGCAAATAGCGGATAAATTTGCGGATATTTTCATAGATATTTCTTCCCTCTATAATCGCTGCTTTAATAGAAGCGAAGTTGTCATCCATTAAAACAAGGGAAGAAGCTTCTTTGGCTACATCTGTGCCTGTAATGCCCATCGCAATCCCGATATCAGCCGTCTTAATAGCTGGAGCATCATTGACTCCGTCACCTGTCATTGCCACGATATGACCCCTGTTTTGGAAGGCCTGAACAATCTTCAGCTTATGCTCAGGTGAAACCCTAGCAAACACAGAAACATCCTCTACAACATCCTCTAATTCTTCCACACTCATATTTGAAAGCTCTTTACCTTCAAGCACTTTTGACTGGCTGTTAGCAATGCCAAGCTGTTTAGCAATGGCGTTTGCTGTAATCACATGGTCACCTGTAATCATAACCGTTTTAATTCCAGCTTCCTTACATTCCTTTACGGCCTGTTTCACTTCTGGACGCGGAGGATCGATGATTCCTTGCAGTCCAATAAACACAAGCTCGCTTTCTGCTTCTTTTTCATGCAAAATAATAGTGTTAGCAGAAATCTCTTTAAAAGCGATGGCAATTGTTCTTAATGCTTGGGATGCAAGTCCATCAATGGCAGCTTGTACGACCGACTTCTCCCGACTGCCGATGTTCTCCATTCTATTCCCCATCAAGATTGTCTTACTTTGTCCAATTAACACATCTGGGGCGCCTTTTGTTACAACAAACTGTCTTCCAGTAGAATCCTTAACAATGACACTCATCATCTTTCTTGTTGAATCAAATGGGAATTCCTTTACTATCTCGAATTGACTCAACAGCTGGCTTTTCGTAAATCCGGCCTTCATCCCGGCAACGATTAGCGCTCCTTCTGTTGGGTCACCATTCAAAACATACTCACCCGATTTTTGTTCAATTTCTGCATGATTGCAGAGCATCCCGAATGTGAGGAGCTGCTGCAGGCCTTTTTCGTTTTTAGGATCAATAACTTGATCTTTTTCATAATAATTCCCTTGCGGTTCATAGCCTGCACCGTCCACAGACCAAGTACGCCCGCTGCTCCAAATCTTAGTTACTGTCATCTTATTTTGTGTTAATGTTCCTGTTTTATCTGAACAGATTATAGAAGCACAGCCGAGCGTCTCTACAGCTGGAAGCTTCCGGACAACAGCATTTTTACGAATCATTTTTTGTACACCGAGGCTCAGTGCGATAGTTACAATTGCTGGCAGTCCCTCTGGGATAGCTGCAACAGCTAAAGATACACCTGCAAGCACCATTGTATACAGATCATTGCCTTGCAGCACACCAATACCAACAACAAGTACCGTTAAGAACAACGCTGTGACAATCAAGATTTTTCCGAGCTGTTCAAGTCTGCGCTGCAACGGTGTCGTTTGTGACTCTGCATTTTGCAAAAGATCTGCAATTTGGCCCATAGCCGTTTTCATCCCTGTAGCAATGACAACCCCCATGCCGCTTCCTCTTGTGACCATTGTTCCCATGAAGCCCATGTTTTCCATATCACCCAAAGTCAAATTGGGATTTTTTATAGAGTTAGTCACTTTTTGCACAGGCACTGACTCACCTGTCAAAGCTGACTCTTCTACTTCCAAGCTCCGTGATTCGATAACACGAACATCTGCACCAATTCTGTCACCACTGGAAAACTTGATTACATCTCCAGGCACAAGCTCTCTTGACAGCACCTTTATCCATTCGCCATTTCTTCGCACTTGGACTTGCGGCTGCGAAAGCTCCTTCAATGCAGAAAGTGATTTTTCAGCCCTTCTCTCCTGGAAAAAACCAAGAAAACTATTGAGAATGATGATTGCAATGATTGCAATCGCATCGATATATTCGCCTAATAAACCTGAAATCAACGTTGCTGCTAAAAGCACCAGAACCATAAAATCCTTGAACTGGTTGAAGAATAAGAGCAAAGCACTTTGCTTCTCTCCTTCCTCCAACTCATTTGATCCGAATTGCTTTACGCGCTTGCCGACATCATCATCCGACAATCCAGCCGAAAAATCGGTATTCAATGCTTCTTCCACTTCGTTCTCATTCATTTCATGATAGTTCATCCGGCCATCTCACTTCCCCCTTTTCTAAAATCAGGCTCGCCACTTAAAAAGGCGAAGAAATTATAGTCGTTCGAACACCTGCCAAACCTACATAGTTGTCCCACACCACTATATAAGAAATCATATTCATGCATTTGTGAAATAATGCTATTAATAATTGGAAAAGCATAAAAAGCCCCTCACAAGCCGTAAATTCCCTAATAGAGGCTGATGCTTTATAATAAAAGAGATTTCATGTACATTAATAGAAGGTACTTATGTTTTTACTCGTAAAGAAAAGGAATGTTTATTATGTCATTTGATGGTTTATTTACTAGAGCGATGGCTTCGGAAATATCGCAAAATCTTAAAGGGGGAAGAATTAATAAGGTTCAGCAGCCTTTTACGAATGAAATTGTCTTAATTGTCCGGGCAAACGGCAAAAACCAAAAGCTGCTTCTTTCCGTTCATCCAAGCTATGCAAGAATTCAGCTCACTCAAGAATCATATGAAAATCCTAAAGAACCGCCTATGTTCTGTATGCTTCTGCGCAAGCATTTAGAAGGCTACTTTATCGAAAATATATATCAAGTCGAAAATGAACGGATCATTGTCCTTGAAGTAAAAGGACGCAATGAAATCGGTGATATCTCCTATAAAAAGCTGATCATTGAGATCATGGGAAGACACAGCAACATCATCTTAGTGGATCAAGAGAAAAAAACAATTTTGGACAGCATTAAGCATGTCTCCTATGCGGTTAACAGCCATCGGGCCATTTTGCCTGGTTATGAATATATCTCACCGCCAGCTCAAGAAAAAAGCAACCCTCTTGAAGCAACGGAAGAAGATGTACTCAAAAAGGTTGATTTCAATAGCGGAAAGCTCGATAAGCAGCTTGTTCAGCATTTTTCCGGCCTATCACCGCTCATCGCTAAGGAGATCGTATACAAAGCAGGGCTAGCGAATAGAACGACTCTACCCGCAGCCTTTGCAGCAGCGATGACCATCGTGAAAACCGAAAAATTCGAGCCTGCAATCATGATGACTGAAAACAAGGAATACTTTTATTTCGTGCCGATTGAACATGTCGGCGGTGAAGCAAAAAGCTTTTCTACATTAAGTGAAATGCTCGACCGCTTCTATTTCGGGAAAGCCGAAAGAGATCGTGTTAAGCAGCAGAGCAATGATTTAGAGCGTTTTATTCAAAATGAGCGGGATAAAAACAGCAAAAAAATCAGCAAGCTGGAAAGAACTTTATCTGAAGCAGAAAATGCTGATCATTACCAGCTCATTGGTGAACTGCTGACCGCCAATCTATATGCTGCTAAAAAAGGGATGGAAAAGCTTGAAGTTATCAATTATTACGACCCTGACGGAAGCAGCATGGATATTGAATTGAATCCAAGACTATCACCATCTGAGAATGCCCAAAAGTATTTCACTCGCTATCAAAAAGCGAAAAACTCTATTGATATCATTAAGGAACAGATTGCTATTGCAAAAACGGAGCTAGAATATTTTGAGGCCTTGTATCACCAAATATTGACTGCCTCTCCGAAAGATATCCAGGAAATACGCGAGGAATTAATAGAGGAAGGCTATTTAAGAGAAAGACAGAAAAAACAAGCCAAAAAGCCGCAAAATGCGAAGCCTGTTCTTGACCAGTATACTTATGATGAAACAGAAATATTAGTAGGGAAAAATAATAAGCAAAATGATTACTTAACTAATAAAGTCGCAGCAAGAGATGAAATTTGGCTGCATACGAAGGATATACCAGGCAGTCATGTGGTTATCCGCAGCAAAAACCCTTCAGAGGAAACAATCTTGCAAGCGGCAAAACTGGCTGCTTATTTCAGCAAGGCTAGACAATCGAGTTCCGTTCCTGTTGACTATACACTAGTCCGCCATGTAAAAAAACCAAGCGGGGCAAAGCCTGGCTTTGTAATTTACGATAATCAGCAGACAGTTTATGTTACACCAGACGAAGAAACGGTTATTTCCTTAAAAAAATAAGAGGATAATCCCGGGTTAAGCCGGGATTATCCTCCTTTTGTTTACTTGCCCCATTCAGCAGGGTTTTCCTTCCATGCCTGCAGGCTTGCAACATCACTTTCCTTAATGTAGCCATGTTGCTGTGCCACATGCAGAAGCGCTGTATAACCAGTTAAAGAATGGCTTTCTATATTTGCATCCTTCAACAGTTCTTTTCCTTTTGGCAGCTCGTATGTAAAGATCGATACAACTCCGAGCACCTCACAGCCGGCCTCACGCAGACTGTTTACAGCAGTAATTACACTGCCTCCTGTCGAAATTAAGTCTTCTACCACAACGACCTTTTGGCCTTTTTCCGCTTTTCCTTCAATTTGGTTGCCTTTGCCATGTTCCTTTGCCTTTGAACGGACGTATGCCATTGGCAAATCAAGCACATCACTTACCCATGCAGCATGAGGAATGCCAGCAGTAGCTGTTCCTGCCACTATCTCTGTTTCAGGGAAGTTTTCTTTAATTAAGTCTGCCAATCCTTGAGCGATTTCTTTACGTACTTCTGGATAAGACAATGTTAAACGGTTATCACAATAAATTGGTGATTTTAATCCTGAAGACCATGTAAATGGATCATTGGGCTGTAAAAATACCGCTTTTATTTTTAGTAGCTGTTCTGCAATTCTTTCTTTCATAATGTTACACCTTCCCATTCTGTTTTGAACAATTGATAGCTTGCATACGGATCTTGTGCGCGTGTAATTGGTCTGCCGACAACAATGGCCGATACCCCTGATTCTTTAGCTGAGTGTGGTGTGGCCACACGCACCTGGTCTTGAACATCAGCTTGTGCCAATCGGATGCCTGGTGTTACTGTCAAAAAGTCTGCTCCAAGTTGTTCTCTGATCATGCTCGCTTCAAGGGGCGAACAAACGACACCGTCCATGCCTGCTTGTTTTGTAATCGCCGCATATTGAGCAACAGATTCATGCAATGGAAGCTTTATTTGCTGCCATGTTTGCATTTCTTCCTGTGAAGTACTTGTGAGTTGTGTTACAGCTATTGCGTATGGTCTTTTTTGTCCTGCAGTTGTTCCAGCCTCGAGGCCTTCAAGAGCGCTTTCCATCATGCGGATTCCTCCTGCTGCATGGACATTGACAAGATCTGCACCCAGTCCTGCGATATTGCGCATCGCGCTCTTCACTGTATTTGGTATATCATGGAGTTTTAAGTCAAGGAACACTTGATGGCCTTGTTCCTTTAATTCTCGTACGATATTCGGGCCTTCTTGATAGAAAAGCTCCATGCCTACTTTAACAAACAGCTTTTCCTCGTTAAAGCGGTCTAAAAAGCGGAAAACCTCTGTTTTGTCGGGAAAATCAAGCGCGATGATAAGTGAGTTGTTCATTCTTTCCCCAGCTCCTTCCTGTACATTCTGAGATGTGGTCTATTCCGTATTTGTCCAGTAATGCCGGCAGGTCCTCAATGATATTAGGACAGATGAATGGGTCTACAAAGTTTGCTGTGCCGACTGCAACAGCACTTGCGCCAGCATAGAAGAATTCAAGGACATCTTCTGCACTGGAAACCCCGCCCATGCCGATAATCGGGAGCTTTACATGCTGGCTCACTTCATAAATCATGCGAATAGCAACAGGCTTAATGGCAGGTCCTGATAATCCTCCTGATTTATTGGCAAGGATAGGATTGCCTGTCTTTAAATCAAGGCGCATTCCTAGCAATGTGTTAATCATAGTCAGGCCGTCTGCACCGCCCATTTCTACCGCTTTTGCCATTTCCACTATATTAGTGACGTTAGGCGACAGCTTTACGTAAACAGGTTTTCCCGAAACTTCCTTCACCTTTTTCGTCAAGCTTTTTGCCACTTCTGGAATGGTACCAAAGGCAATGCCCCCAGTCTTAACATTTGGACAAGATATATTAAGCTCCAATGCTGCCACATTTGGCGCCTTTGATATTTCTCTTGCGACCTCTATATAATCCTCTTCAGACGATCCTGCCACATTTGCGATAATCGGCACATCATAGCCACTTAACCACGGCAGCTCTTCGCCCATTACCTTTTTTAAGCCAGGGTTTTGCAGACCGATCGCATTCAGCATTCCAGAGTTAGTTTCTGCAACACGCGGTGTCGGATTTCCGAATCTTGGCTCTACCGTTGTCGCCTTAATCATTATTGCGCCTAATTTGCTCAGGTCATAAAGATTGCTGTATTCCCGCCCGAATCCGAAGCAGCCTGATGCAGGCATAATTGGATTTTTTAAACTCAAGCCTGGAAGCTCGACATTCAATCTGTTCATATTACTACCTCCCCTGCTTTGAATACTGGTCCGTCTGTGCAAATCTTTTTGTAGGAGATGCCTGTTGGGTCTTCTTTCGTATGACACACACATGCAAAGCATGCGCCAATGCCGCAGCCCATTCGTTCTTCTAAAGAAATATAGGCTCTTTCTTTAGCAAAGTTTTTCTCCAGATTTCTTAGCATTGGTGTCGGCCCGCATGAATAAAGAACATCATACTGGATATCTTCTTGTGTAATTACATCTGTAACAAACCCTTTTACACCCATTGTTCCGTCCACTGTTGCTACAAAAGTCGCTCCCATTGCAGCAAATTTCTGTTCATAGAAAGCTGCTGAAGCTGTTTGGAATCCAAGGACAATGACGACATTTACTCCTTTTGCTGTCAATTGTTGGGCAAGCTCGTATAATGGCGGAACACCGATTCCGCCTCCAACAAGCAAAGCGGTTTCTCCTCGTTTAGCTCCATCTACAGGAAAGCCATTCCCAAGAGGGCCAAGGACATCGATCAGCTCCTGCTCTTTTCTTTGTGCAAGCAGCTTCGTCCCCTTTCCTTCCGCTCTGTATATCATTGTGAAGGTATTCTCTTCGTGATTGATATTACATATGCTTATAGGTCTTCTTAATAAAGGATCAAAGCCGTCTGCGACCTTAATGTGTACAAACTGGCCTGGCGCGCTCATTTCATGAACAAGCTCACCTTTTAAGGTGAGCTCCATAATGTTTTCTGCTATTTCCTTGTGTGAAATCACGGTGCATTTTTCATTTTTGATCATGCAAGGACCGCCTCCCATTGCTTGCCTGCTGGTGTCATCGCTTCAGCAGAGAATGTCATTGATTCTACAACTCGCAGAATTGCTTCTGCTGTATCAAGAGAGGTTAGGCATGGAATTCCATTTTCAACTGATTCCCTTCTTATTCTGAAACCATCGCGAGCTGGCTGGCTTCCTTTAGAGAATGTGTTGATCACAAATTGCGCCTGTCCATCGCGGATGACATCAATCAATGTCGTGCCTTCGCCGCCGATTTTATCCACCACTTTGACTGGAATATTATTGTCCTGCAAAAACTCTGCTGTTCCGCTAGTTGCCATTAAGCTGTATCCAATATTGACGAAACGCTTCGCAAGCAGCAATGCTTCTTCCTTGTCCTTATCACCGATTGTAAGCAAAACTGTTCCAAATGTCTGGATTTTCATGCCAGAAGCAATCAATCCTTTATATAAAGCTTTCTCCAAAGTAATGTCTTTACCCATTACTTCTCCAGTTGATTTCATTTCAGGTCCAAGCGTTATGTCCACACGGCGCAGCTTCGCAAACGAGAAGACTGGAACTTTAACAAATACGCCCTGCTTTTCTTCAACAAGCCCGGATGTATAACCTTGCGCTTTCAAGCTGTTGCCCAGAATCACCTTTGTAGCGATTTTTGCCATTGGCACATTTGTGATTTTGCTCAAGAAAGGAACCGTTCTGCTTGAGCGCGGGTTAACTTCCAGTACAAACACTTCGCCTTTTGAAACAACATACTGGATATTTAAAAGCCCTACGATATTTAATCCTTTTGCTAGTTTCGTTGTATACTCAATCAATGTTTGTTTAATTTCCGCTGATAAGCTTTGCGGCGGATAGACCGCGATAGAATCACCTGAGTGAACCCCTGCTCTTTCAATATGCTCCATGATGCCTGGAATCACTACATCTTCCCCATCACAGATTGCATCTACTTCAATCTCCTTACCAGTTAGGTAGCGGTCAATCAAAATCGGCTGTCCTGGACTTGCCTCTACCGCTTTTTCCATATATGGAATCAGCTCTTCTTCTTTATATACAATCTGCATTGCTCTTCCACCCAGCACATAGGATGGGCGCACAAGCACCGGATACCCGATAGAGTCTGCTACTTTTACTGCTTCCTCTACTGTCAATGCCGTTTTTCCTTCAGGCTGTGGAATGCCTAATGCGTGCAGGCTGGATTCGAATTTATCTCTGTCTTCTGCTCTATCTAAATCTTCTAAGGAAGTTCCAAGAATCTTAACTCCTCTGTTTGCCAGCTCTGAAGCTAAGTTGATTGCTGTTTGTCCGCCGAATTGCACAACTACACCTTCTGGTTTTTCTAAGTCGATGATATGCATAACATCTTCAATTGTCAGTGGCTCAAAATACAGTTTGTCAGAAACGCTGAAATCTGTAGACACAGTTTCTGGGTTATTATTGATAATAATCGCTTCATAGCCTGCTTCTTTGATTGCCCAGACAGAATGGACTGTTGCATAGTCGAACTCGATTCCTTGTCCGATTCGGATTGGACCAGATCCTAATACGACGATGCTTTTTTTGTTTGTTACGACAGATTCATTCTCATCCTCATAGGTGCCATAGTAGTATGGTGTTTCGGATTCAAATTCAGCTGCACATGTATCAACCATCTTGTAAACTGGCACAAGCTTGTTGTCTTTTCTCCAGTTGTACACCTCAAGTTCAGTCGTATTCCATAATTTTGCAAGCTGTATATCAGCAAAGCCCTTTTCTTTAGCGATTTTTGCATATTCCAAATCAAACGGATGTTCTGCAAGCTGTCTTTCCAACTTGATAATACCTTCTAATTTATGCAGGAAGAATAAGTCTATTTTGCTCCAGTCATGGATTGTTTCAATGGAAACGCCTCTGTTTAATGCTTCTGCTACATAGAATAATCTTTCATCACCTGCAACTCGAATTCTTTTTTCCAGAAGTTCATCACTAACTTTTTCGCCAGAATTCAATGCAAAGTGGTAAACCTTTGCTTCCAATGAACGGATTGCTTTTAGAAGCGATTCCTCAAATGTTCTGCCAATCGCCATAACCTCGCCAGTCGCTTTCATTTGCGTGCCTAGATTTCTTTTAGCAGATTCAAATTTATCAAACGGGAAGCGAGGGATTTTGCTTACTACATAGTCGAGTGCAGGCTCAAAGCTTGCATATGTTTTTCCTGTTACTGGGTTCATCATCTCATCCAATGTTAAGCCAACAGCGATTTTAGCAGCAAGCTTCGCGATTGGATAGCCGGTTGCTTTGCTGGCAAGAGCGGACGAACGGCTTACCCTTGGATTTACCTCGATAATATAGTACTGGAAGCTGTCTGGATCCAGTGCCAGCTGCACATTACATCCACCCTCGATTTTTAGTGCACGAATAATCTTTAATGATGTATTTCGCAGCATCTGGTATTCTCTATCGCTTAATGTTTGGCTTGGTGCAACTACGATGCTATCCCCAGTATGAATGCCGACAGGATCAATATTTTCCATGTTGCAGACTACGATTGCATTATCATTACTGTCGCGCATTACTTCATATTCGATTTCCTTAAATCCGGCAATGCTTTTTTCCAACAGACATTGTGTAACCGGGCTGTTTTTCAAACCGCTTGTCACGATTTCGTTCAGGTCATCATCATTATGACAGATGCCGCCTCCAGTTCCTCCTAATGTAAAGGCAGGACGAACGATAACTGGATAACCGATTTGTTCCACAAACGCTTTAGCTTCATCCATGTTATGAATAATTTCACTGTCAGGAACTGGCTCACCAAGTTCATTCATTAAGTTGCGGAATAAGTCTCTATCCTCTGCCTGCTGAATGGCAGAAAGCTTCGTTCCGAGAACTTCCACGCCGCATTCTTCAAGAACTCCAGCCTCTGATAGTTCGACAGCGAGATTTAAGCCTGTTTGACCGCCAAGTGTCGGCAGAATCGCATCAGGTCTTTCCTTGCGGATAATTCTGCTTACGAATTCTAGTGTCAGTGGTTCAATATAGACACTGTCTGCCATTTCTGTATCTGTCATGATTGTTGCCGGATTGGAATTGACCAGGATGACACGATATCCTTCTTCTTTCAAGGCCATACATGCTTGTGTTCCTGCATAGTCAAATTCTGCTGCCTGACCAATGATGATTGGACCTGATCCTATAACTAGTATGCTGTTAATATCTTTACGCTTTGACATATGCGGCACCATCCTTTTTCTGTGTTAGTATCATGGACATGAATCGATCGAATAAATAGTTCGCATCTTCTGGTCCTGGTGAAGCTTCTGGGTGGTATTGCACGGTGAATGCTGGATACTGTTTATGCTGCAATCCTTCAATCGTCCCGTCATTTAGTGCTAAATGAGTAATTTCTAAGTCTGTTTGTTCAATAGATTCTTCATTCACTGTGTAGCCGTGGTTTTGGGAAGTTAAGGAAACCTTGCCTGTCAGCAAATCTTTTACAGGGTGGTTAGAGCCTCTGTGTCCGAACTTCATTTTCTCTGTGTTTGCGCCGCTTGCTAATGCAAACAGTTGATGGCCTAAGCATATACCGAATAGTGGAACCTTGCCGATAATGCCCTTAATCGCTTCAATCGCCTCTGGAACATCCTTTGGATCTCCAGGTCCATTTGACAGCATGACACCATCTGGACTTAAAGACAGAATTTCTTCAGCTGTCGCATTATAAGGCACAACAATGACATCACAGTCACGCTGATTCAGCTCTCTTAAGATTCCATGTTTCATGCCGTAATCAACTAGCACGACCCGGCTTCCTCTGCCTGGACTTGGATATGCTTTTTTAGTTGACACTTGCTGTACTTGGTCTGTCGGCAGCTCGGAAGATTGCAGCTGTCTAATAACATCTTCTACATTCTCTTCCATGCTGCAGATTGCTCCTTTTAATGTACCGTATTTACGAATGATTCTTGTTAATTTTCTTGTATCAATCCCAGCAAGTCCTGGTATGTTCTTTTGTTTAAAAAACTCATCCAATGACAGCTCATTTCTCCAGTTAGACGGAGCATCACAAACTTCCTTCACAATAAATCCGTTAATTGCTGGTGCGATTGATTCAAAATCATCTCGGTTAATTCCATAGTTGCCTACTAATGGATATGTTAAAGTTACAATTTGACCGCAGTATGATGGATCTGACAAAATTTCCTGATACCCTGTCATACCTGTATTGAAGACTACCTCCCCAATAGTATTAGTATCTGCTCCAAAACCTTGCCCGATAAATACGGTACCATCTTCGAGAATCAGCTGTTTTTTCATGCGTGTACACTTTCCTTTCTCCAAGCGATTTTTCCGGCCACAATCGTTGTTTCAGGCCATCCTTGACAAACCCATCCTGCAAACGGGGTATTTTTCCCTTTAGATAAGAAGTTTTCTGGATTGATAGTCTCCTTATCTTCTAAATCTACGATGACAATATCTGCAGTTTTGCCGACTGCAATTGTTCCTGCTTCCAGCTTAAATGTTTCTGCCGGTTTATTTGTCAAAAAGCTGACTAGTTGCTGCAAGGTCATGATGCCTTCTTTTACAAAGTGTGTATATAAAAGCGGAAATGCTGTTTCCAAGCCGACAATTCCAAATGGAGCTAACTCAATTGGCTGTGCTTTTTCTTCTGCTGTATGCGGAGCATGATCTGTTGCAATGAAATCTATTGTTCCATCTAGCAAGCCTTCTATTAATGCTTCTCTGTCTGCTTTTCCTCTTAAAGGCGGGTTCATTTTATAGTTTGTGTCGATGCTAGGGATGTCCTCGTCACATAGTAATAAATGATGCGGTGACACTTCTGCTGTTACGTTAATGCCTGCTCGCTTCGCGTCTCTTACTACGCGGACAGATTCCTTTGTGCTGATATGGCAAACGTGGTAGTGACAATCTGCTGCCTCTGCAAGCAAGATATCCCTTGCTATATGTACAGATTCACAGACAGATGGAATGCCATTTAGGTTGTTCTCTTTAGAAAACTTCCCTTCATGAACTGACCCTTTATTTATAAGGCTGTTGTCTTCGCAATGAGCTACAATGGCCATATCAAGGCTTGCTGCAAGCTTCATCGCTTCAAGCATTTTTCCTGCTTCTTGAATACCAACACCATCATCTGTGAATGCAAATGCTCCTAATTCCTTTAAAGCTTTAAAATCTGTCAGCTCTGCACCTAATTGTCTGATTGTAATGGATGCATACGGACGAACATGAACATTTGCTGTTTCGTTAATGCGATTCATTAAATTTTGAAAGTTCTCGACTGTATCCGGGACTGGACGAGTATTAGGCATATTGGCGATTGTTGTGAATCCGCCTCTAGCAGCAGCCATTGTTCCGGTCGCAATTGTTTCCTTCTTCTCTCCGCCAGGCTCGCGCAAATGCACATGGACATCAATGAAACCTGGTGCTACCAGCTTGCCCTTAGCATCAATCACTTCTTCGGCTGCTGTATTAATCTGTGGAGCGATTTCAGCGATGACTCCGTCTTGAATGAGAATATCCTGTGTAATAAGTTCCCCTTTTTCATTAAGCAACTGGCCATTTTTGATAATCATTGACATGTACATTTCCTCCCTCAACTGATTGTAAAGATCTTTTTAATACTGCCATGCGGATGAATACTCCATTTTCCATTTGTTTAAAAATTCTGGACCGGTCGCATTCTACTAACTCATCTGCAATTTCTACATCCCTGTTAACAGGAGCAGGGTGCATAATAATGCTGCCTGGCTTCATGCGTCTTTCTCTTTCTGTAGTCAAACCATACATTTGATGATAATCTTCTTTTGTCCAAGAGGCTCCGCTTTCATGCCGTTCATGCTGAATACGCAGCAGCATGACAACATCGGAGGTTTCAATCGCAGTATCAATATCCTCATAGTTTGCTTCTTTCAGGATGCTGTCATCAAACCATTCTTTCGGCCCGGAGAAAACTACATTTGCACCAAGCCTTGTCAGCGCATCTGCATTCGACCTAGCCACACGGCTGTGGCGAATATCACCGATGATGCTGATTTTCAAACCATGGAAAGATTTAAATTCCTGTTTGATTGTCAGAAGATCAAGCAAGGATTGTGTCGGATGATTCCCGCAACCGTCTCCCGCATTGATAACAGGAATCTTAACTTTCCCGATTAGTTCCTGAAAGTAATTATCCTCGTTATGGCGGATAACAACACCGTTCACACCGATGCTTTCCAATGTCCGGACGGTATCATATAATGTTTCTCCCTTAACAACGCTAGAAGTAGTCGTTTCAAAAGGAATGACTTCAAGACCCAGCTTTCTTTCTGCTACTTCAAAGCTGCACTTCGTTCTTGTGCTAGGCTCAAAGAACAGGTTTGCTAAAAATAACTGCTTGGCTGGCTTCCACTCCTTCCCTTCTGCAAAGGCTTGTGCTTCCTCCAGTATTTCTTTTATTTCAAGCACTGTCAGTTCCGAGGTTGTTAATAAGTTTTCCATTATTTATTGCCTCCTTCATGGACTTTTTCTGCTATCGTCAATGTTTTTCGGGCAAAAAAAGCACCCATCTTTGAAAAATGGGTGCTAAAAGTTGAATGTTCTTGGCTAAAGATCCTTATTTAAGCCTGCTTAAATAAGCGGATTCCTTCGCCTAACCTTCAACACCCTTATAAGTCTCTCTGTACTTGTTTAAAAGGTGTAACTATTTAGTTTCTTTTACTGCTTCTTCTTCGAACAAGTCGCCTGTGGACTTTTCTCTTCCTGGAAGCACATAGTTTAAGATGATGCCTAGAATTGCTGCAAGTGCCATTCCTTCTAGTTTAAAGTCTGTACCGATATGAATGGAAGCTCCACCGATTCCAGTAACCAAAATTACTGATGCAATCACAAGATTTCTGTTTTTCGAGAAGTCCATTTTTGCATCTACCAAAATTCTCAATCCAGAGGATGCGATGATTCCGAATAACAGAATGGATACTCCCCCCATTACAGGTGTTGGAATCGATTGGATAAGTGCTGTAATCTTCCCGATGAATCCGAACAGGATGGCAAATACTGCTGCTCCCGCAAGAACATATACACTATATACTCTTGTTATTGCTAATACTCCGATGTTTTCACCGTAAGTTGTTTTTGGCGGTCCACCCATTAAGGAGGAAATTAAGGTTGCTGTACCATCACCTAAAATACTGCGGTGAAGTCCTGGGTCTTTAATATAATCTTTACCGACAACTTTGCTTAATACAAGCTGATGACCGATATGCTCTGCAAGTGTTACAACTGCGACTGGCACGAACAATGCCAGGATGGCGCTGTTTATCGTAAGGTCATAATCCCTGAATGGGAATATGAATTCTGGCATTGCAAGCCATTTAGCATCGATGACACCTTGGAAATCAACAACTCCTACTAATAATGCGTAAACGTAGCCAACGATAATCCCTGCAAGAATCGGAATGAAGCTGAATACTCCTTTACCGAAAATCGTGAATAATATCGTCGCAAGCAATGTTACTAATGCTACTGATAGATATAAGAGACTGTAAGTTTGATCTGGTGTTCCGTTATTTTCATACATCGCCTGGCCGACTGCTGTTCCAGCAAGTGCAAGCCCGATTACCATGATTACTGGTCCGACAACGATTGGCGGCAGCAAGTTCATAATCCAGCGATAGCCACCTTTTTTAATAATCAATGCGACTATTCCGTATACAAGACCTGCTATGAAGGTTCCAATCATCGCAGCTCCAGGTCCGCCAAGCTCTTGTGCCGCAATCATTGGAGCGATAAAGGCAAAGGATGAGCCTAGATAGGCAGGAACTTTAAATCTCGTAATGAGGAGGAAAGCTAGTGTTCCCAGTCCGCTTGAAATCAATGCAATTGCTGGACTCAAGCCGATTAAGTATGGTACTAACACAGTTGATCCAAACATGGCGAATAAGTGCTGTAAGCTTAATGTAATCCATTGGGATGCATTTGGTTTATCTTTTATGCCGAGTATTGGCTTTGTTTGATTCATATTTTTCCCTCTTTCCATCTATGGTGCATGTACTTAGTTCATGTTGTTAGTATACGCAATTCCAATAAAAAACCCCTTTTCGCATGGCAAAAAGGGGTTTTTGGACAGGTGAAAACACACCTGTATTCCATTTCCCCCTTTGAAGCCTCTCTGGACTGTCATTTAAAAAGGGTTATATTTAATTTTCGTATATATTTACTTCATCTTGACCATCAACTTCTACGAGCTCTACTACAATCTTTTCTGAGCTTGAAGTCGGAATGTTTTTGCCAACATAATCAGCGCGAATCGGAAGCTCTCTGTGTCCTCTGTCTACAAGGACTGCAAGCTGTATCGACCCAGGTCTTCCCACATCCATCAAGGCATCCATTGCTGCGCGGACTGTTCTTCCTGTGTACAGGACATCGTCCACAAGAATTACCTTAAGGTCCTCAATGCTTGTAGGGATATCTGAACCTTTAACAAGCGGCTCTTGATTCTCTGTCTTTTTGCTTAAGTCATCACGGTATAATGTAATATCCAATTCTCCAACCGTTATGCTTTTGCCTTCAATTTGCGAGATTTTTTCTGCAAGGCGGTTTGCGATATAAATTCCTCTCGTGCGAATACCGACTAATACGCAGTTCTCAATACCTTTATTCTTTTCAATGATTTCGTGCGCAACTCTCGTTAATGCTCTTCGAATCGCTTGGTCATCAAGGACTTGTGCCTTACGTGACATCTGCATCACCTTTTTCTTAAAATAAAAATCCTCCCACCTATTAAGTGAGAGGACAGACCGATAGCCGTTCATGGCTATCTAAAGAAACAAATCCGATACCTTCTCAACCTCACAGGATTGACTTAAAGGACTTATTTAATTGAGTTAATCTTATAATAAAGCTCGAATTTTGTCAACGATTATTTCTAATATTATCTAGCAACTCTTCAAAATCTTTCGGAAGCGGTGCTTCAAATTCAATATATTCACCTGTTCTTGGGTGGTCGAATCCAAGGATGCCAGCATGAAGCGCCTGGCCGCCGATGTCGATCGTTTTTTTCGGTCCGTACTTAGGATCGCCTGCCAGCGGAAAACCGATGTATTTCATATGAACGCGGATTTGGTGCGTTCTTCCTGTTTCTAGCTGACATTCAATGAATGTATACTCACCGATGCGCTCTAATACGTGAAAATGAGTGACAGCATGCTTGCCGTTATCAACAACTGCCATTTTTTGACGGTCTTTAGGGTCTCTGCCAATCGGTGCATCCACTGTTCCGTAATCATGAGGTATGCTTCCATGAACAAGTGCTTTATATTTTCTTGTTACTGTTTTTGCAACAAGCTGGTTCACAAGGCTTTCATGAGCTGCATCATTTTTGGCAACCATTAATAGACCGGACGTATCTTTGTCAATGCGGTGGACAATCCCTGGACGCATGACACCATTAATTCCAGAAAGATCTTTACAATGGGCCATCAAGCCGTTTACAAGTGTTCCTGTTACATGACCAGGGGCAGGATGTACAACCATCCCTTTTGGTTTGTTGACGACAATGACGTCACTGTCCTCATAATACACTTCCAAATCCATTTCCTCTGGCAGAACATCAAGCTCTGTTAATTCTGGAATTTCAATTGTAACAACATCATTCAAGATGCCTTTGTACTTTGTCTTTACCACATTGCCGTTCACAGTCACATGGCCGTCCTTAATCCATTGCTGCACTTGTGTGCGCGACCATTCTTTGTTGATAGTTGAAACGATTTTATCTATTCTTTCACTTACTTGTTCACTCTGAATGATATGTTCCCTTTTTTCCATTTTCTTTCTCCTTCTTTGCTTCTCTTTCCTCCTTTAGCATCACAATGATAAGCAATATAACACCAATTACTAAAGATGAGTCTGCAATATTAAATATAGGAAAATCATAATTGAAGATATACGTATTTACAAAGTCCACGACATACTGATGTCTGACGCGGTCAATAAAGTTTCCGATAGCCCCGCCAAGAATCAGGCCTAAGGAAACTCCATAAAGCAACTTGCCTTTTGCACCTTTCTGGATGAAATAAACGATGCCGACAATAACAACTGCTGTGATGATATAGAAGAATGTCATTTGCCCTTCCAGAATCCCCCAAGCAGCACCGCTGTTGCGATGGGATGTTATATAGAAGAAATTCTCAATGACAGTAATGCTTTCTCCAAGTTCCATCTTCGTTGCCACAAGCCATTTTGTCCATTGATCCAATGCAATGATTATAAGTGCAATTATGTAATAAAACACTAAAGTTTCCTCCAATTCTCGAGTCTCCTTTAGCATTTTAGCATAAACTACTTAAAAACGATAGCTTGTGCCGTCTTGAAGCTTATTTTTCTAAGGGTTCCTTCAAATAATGTAAGTTTTCTTTAGTGCAAGGACTTTCTGTAGTAGGTTTGCATTTGTTCCAAATCTTTTTTTGATTTGATGGTGGGCACAAGCTGCAATAATTCTGCAGGCATTAATTCTCCTGAAATTTCACATGTTCCGAATTGGCCATTTTCCAGCCTGCGCATTGATTCTTCCACATCCAGCAGCTCTGCCTCAATATAGTGGTTTATTTTTGAAGATCTTTTCACTCTAAGTGTGGCTTGTAGTTCTATTTGTGTCATACGGAGTTCTGTATAAAGCTTTTCAACATCAAGGTTCATGGCTAAATTCCTCCGTTTCTATGTTGTTACAGATAGCTTTTCCAAATTGATGTTCAAAAACCGGCTTAAGATTTAACAGGCATAACAACAATTTACGGAGGTGGAATTTTTTTTAGCTGAAGGGAAAACTGACCAAAAAAAACATTCCGGCTTTCGCCGGAATGTTAACATATTAATAATTTTCTTGTACTACTGTTGCACAGCGAGCACATAATGTTGGATGTTCTTCAACAGTTCCAACATCAAGTGTTACTGTCCAGCATCTATCACATGTTTCTCCTTCTGCTTTTGCAACGACAATAGCAGTATTTTCTAATTTCAGCGCATTGTCTGGAGCTTCCTCAAACTTACCAGCAATTTCAAAGCCTGACACGATGAACAGCTGCTTCAAGTTCTCTTCGATGGAATCCAGCAATTCTTTCGCATCTTCACGTACATACAGGGAAACTTTCGCCGCAAGTGATTTACCGATTACTTTTTGATTGCGGGCTTCTTCTAAAGCTTTCAACACGTCATCGCGCAAGTTTAGGAACTTGCTCCATTTTTCTGTTAAAGCTTGTGCGTTGTCATATTCCACATATTCTGGGAAGTCTGTCAGCTGCACACTTTCTTCTTTAACAGATGTGATATGCTCCCAAACTTCTTCTGCTGTGTGCGGAAGAATCGGCGCCATCAATTTCACTAATGCAATCAAGCTTTCATACAATACAGTTTGAATAGCTCTTCTTTCATGATTATCTGGCGCTTCAATATAAAGGACATCTTTTGAGAAATCAAGGTAGAAGGAGCTCAAGTCTAATGTACAGAAATTGTTGATATCTGAGTAAATAGTTGAGAACTCAAATTTATCATAGGATACTGTAACATTTTTGATTAGATTATTCAGCTTCACTAACATATACTGATCTACTTCACGCAAGTTTTCATACGCAACAGCATTTTCTGCTGGGTTGAAGTCAGCAAGGTTTCCAAGTAAGAAACGGAATGTGTTTCTGATTTTGCGGTAACCTTCTGTTACTTGCTTCAAGATAGCATCAGATACACGCACGTCTGCTTGGAAATCAACAGAAGCTACCCATAAACGCAAGATATCAGCACCAAGCTGATTCATTACTTTTGAAGGAACCATAACGTTTCCAAGAGACTTACTCATTTTTCTGCCTTCACCGTCTAAAACGAAGCCATGGCTTAATACACCTTTATATGGCGCTTTGCCTGTTACAGCTACAGCTGTAGATAGGGAGGAGTTAAACCACCCGCGATATTGGTCAGAACCTTCCAAGTAAAGGTCTGCAGGTCTTTGCAATTCTTCTCTTTCTTCTAGTACAGATTGATGAGAAGAACCAGAATCGAACCAAACATCCATGATATCTGTTTCTTTTGTAAAGTTTCCATTCGGGCTGCCAGGATGTGTGAAGTCTTCTGGAAGAAGTTCGTTTGCAGTTCTTTCAAACCAGATATTTGAACCATGCTCTCTAAACAAGTTAGAGATATGCTCAATTGTTTCGTCTGTTATGATGCTGTCACCATTTTCAGCATAAAATACCGGAATCGGAACACCCCATGCACGCTGTCTGGAAATACACCAGTCACCGCGGTCGCGAACCATATTGAATAATCTTGTTTCTCCCCATGCCGGAACCCATTTTGTTTCTTGGACTGCGTTAAGCAAGTCTTGTCTGAAATCTTTAATAGACGCAAACCATTGTGCTGTCGCACGGAAAATAACCGGTTTTTTCGTTCTCCAGTCATGCGGATAGGAGTGTGTGATAAATTTCAGCTTCAATAAAGCTCCCGCTTCTTCTAATGCTTCTGTGATCGGCTTGTTAGCTTTATCATAGAATAAACCTTCAAATCCTGGCGCCTCGTCTGTCATAACACCTTTGTCATCAACTGGACAAAGAACTTCGAGATTATACTTTTGACCAACAATGAAGTCATCCTCACCATGTCCTGGTGCAGTATGAACACAGCCAGTACCTGCATCTGTTGTTACATGCTCGCCAAGCATTACTAATGATTCACGGTCATATAGTGGATGAAGTGCTTTAATGTATTCCAATTCAGAACCTTGAACCTCTTGGATGATAGCTGCTTCTTCCCATGCCACTTCTGTTTTAACTGCTTCTAGCAAGTCTTTAGCAACTAAATACTTGTTACCTTTTTCTTCCACTACAACATATGTCAAGTCAGGGTGAACAGAAATACCAAGGTTTGCAGGAATTGTCCATGGTGTTGTTGTCCAAATGACAATTTGTACATCTTCACTAAGCACATTCTTGCCATCCTTTACTTTAAAGCCAACATAGATGGATGGAGATTGTTTGTCCTGGTATTCAATTTCCGCTTCTGCCAAAGCAGATTCACTTGTAGGAGACCAATAAACCGGCTTTTTACCTTTATAAATATAGCCTTTTTTCGCCATTTCCCCGAACACTTTAATTTGTTGTGCTTCGTATGCAGGCTTTAATGTGATGTATGGATTTTCCCAATCAGCCCGTACACCTAGGCGTTTGAATTGCTCTCTTTGGCTGTCAATTTGGCCAAGAGCGTATTCTTCACACAGCTTACGGAATTCAGCGATTGTCATTTCCTTACGTTTAACACCTTTGTTAGTCAAAGCTTGTTCAATCGGCAATCCATGTGTATCCCAGCCAGGAACGTATGGTGCTTGGAAACCAGTCATCGACTTAAAGCGCACAATAAAATCCTTCAAAATTTTATTCAATGCATGTCCAATATGGATATCTCCGTTCGCATAAGGAGGTCCGTCATGCAAAACATAAAGCGGACGGCCGCTAGTGCGTTCTTGAACTTTTTCATAAATATTCATTTCATTCCATTTTGCTTGAATTTCAGGCTCACGGTTTGGCAAGTTTCCTCTCATCGGGAAAGCCGTTTTCGGCATGAGCAAGGTATCTTTATATTCCATTAAAAATCCTCCAAATAATGTTCTAAATTCATGGTTTTTTGATGCGTTAGGGATGTATCTTGTGGTTTTTAGACAATAAAAAAACCCCTCATCCCAAAAAGGGACGAGAAGGTTTATTCTCCCGCGGTACCACCCTTATAGATAGTTAGACTATCCACTTAAGCATTTTTTAACGGTTATGAACCGCCTTTTCTTACTAAAAAGCCTTTCAGAAAAGGACTCAAGGGTGATATTCCAATTCCCGCTTATGCCAGGCTTCCACCGTCCCCAGCTCGCTTAAAATAAGCCAACAGTAATTGTACTGTCCCTATCAACGTACGCATGAATATTGTTTTGTGTACAAATTATAGGCTATTAACAGATGCTTCGTCAAGCTCTCTGCAATTATTTCGTTGAGTTAAGCTCTGATGCATCAAGCTCATATTCAAGCAAATGATCCCAATCATCGTTGTTCAGCATATCAAGCTGCGCTTCGATCAGCATTTTGAAGCGTGTGCGGAACACTTTTGACTGCTTTTTTAACTCTTCAATTTCCAATGCTATTTTTCTTGCTTTAGAAAGTGATTCATTGATAATGCGGTCAGCATTTTTTTCTGCTTCTTTAATGATCAGCTTTGCTTCTTTTTGAGCGTTTCGCTTTACTTCCTCAGCTGCCTCTTGAGCAACAACGATTGATTTATTTAATGTTTCTTCTATATTATTGTAGTGCCCGATGCGATCATCTAATTCACTAAGTCTTGCATCTAGTTCTTTTTTCTCACGAATTATATTTTCATAGTCCTTGATTATTTGGTCTAAAAACTCATTTACTTCATCTTCATCATAACCGCGAAATCCTTTGCTGAATTCCTTATTGTGAATATCCAACGGTGTTAATGGCATAATGCCACCTCCCAAACTTCAATTTCTTATGTATTTTTTTCGACAGCTTTTTTAGTATTCCTGCATTTCCAAAGAGAAAACGCCAAAAAAACAGGAAGTGAGACAAATTATACTGTTGAAAATATTGTAACATAGATAATATATAAATAACTATGGAATTTTGGAATGACATGAAAATTATTAGTGTTTGTAAAACAAATGACTGATTATTTTAATTTGCCGATAACAATCCGCCATTTATCTTTTTTTGTTTTACCTTCGAGTGATTTAATGATTGACCTGCCATGTCCTCTGACGGAAATAACATCTCCTTCTTCACAAGTAAAAGAGATGTTTTCCACAGTACCCCAGTTTACTTTCACATGACTTGCTGCAATGTAGCCTTGGGCCTTTTGTCTCGAAATATTGTAAATAGCAGCAATCGTTGCATCAAGCCTTAATGAGGTAAGTGTTGTGCTTGTTTCAACCCATTCTTCCTCTATAGCAATTGCCCTCTCCCAAGGAATTGGATGTAACGATACCTTTGCTTTTCCGATAGAGTCAAGCTGCAAGCGGATGTAGTCTTCTACTTCTTTACCTACAATCAGCTGAACATCGCCGTCCTTAATGAGAATATCCCCAAACTTACTGCGCGATAATCCTAATGACATAATACTACCAAGCACTTGCGGATGCTCAATCGTAACAAACTTTTTCGCATACTCGATATTTTGTAAGGACAGCTGAAAGTCCGCTTGCTCTACTTCATAGTAGGAAGGATACAGCAATGCCCGTTTTCTTTCAGCAGCTCTCGTCCCGCCAGAAAACGATACTAAAACATCTGCATTTTGTCCAATAATTGTATTAACAATCTTCTGTTCGCGAGGATCTAAAAAATCTGTCAGTTTCGGCGCATAAGCATCCTCCACATATTGACGCCAATTAAGCACTTGATCAATGAATTCCTTTTCCTCTGGCCGAAAATGCTGGTATATCGACATATTACAAACTCCTTTAATAGATGTATCTAAATGACTGCATGAAAAAAGGGCTTAATGTAAGCCCTGATTTTAAAACCATAGAAATAACTGTCTAACACCATTGCCTGCTAAATTCAAAACAAAGATAGCCACAATCGGAGAAATATCAATCATACCGATTGGCGGAATTATCTTTCTGAACTGCTCTAAATACGGTTCACAAATACGGGCAAGGAAGATTCCGATTCCAGTTTCTCTTGCATTAGGTATCCATGACATGAAAATATAAATGATCAGCGCATAAGAGTAATAAGTTAGTACTCTTGAAATAATTAAAAAGACCAAATCCATCTAAGATTACCACCTCGCATTTTCAAATTCAGTTTCTTGAAGTATTTGGGAGATGTTCCCTGATACTTCGACATTATCCGGTGTGCATAGGAAGATATCTGTACCCACTTTTTGGATGTCTCCCCCGATTGCATAAACAGTTCCGCTTAAGAAATCGACGATTCGTTTTCCTTGTTCTTTATCAATTCTTTGCAGGTTCACGACAACTGCACGTCTATTTTTTAACTGGTCCGCAATATCCTGTGCTTCTGCATAAACTCTTGGCTCAACCAAAAATACTTTGGACGACTTTTGCACGCTTTGCAAGCTGACAACATTTTGTTTTTGCTGCTGAACAGGCTGTTGCTGTTGTTGCTGCTGTTGAAAATAGGACTGTGTTGGCTGCTGTCTCTGTTGATTTCTCACTGGCTCCTGCTCCTGTTCATACTCTTCTTCCTCATAATCTTCATCTTCTAAGAAAAAAAATGTTTTTATTTTCGACTTTATACTCAATTTCTAAACCTCCTATTTATCGCTGCCAACGAGTGCTGTGCCGATACGAATCATCGTTGCACCTTCTTCAATGGCAATCGAGTAGTCGTTAGACATTCCCATGGAAAGCTCCGTGCACGGGGCATTGCTGATTTTTAAGCTCTGAACTTCTGTTTGCAGTGCTTTTAAGTTACGGAAGCAGCTGCGCAGAAACTCTTCGTTATCTGTAAATGGCGCCATTGTCATTAAGCCGACTATTTCGATATTTGGAAATGCATCGAGGCTTTTGATGAAGTCAATTGTCTCCTCAGGGGCAATGCCGTGCTTAGATTCTTCTTGCGATACATTGACCTGAACAAAACACTTGATCTTTTTGGATGCACGCTTATTAATTTCTTTGGCTAAGGATAAGCGGTCCAAGGAATGGATATAATCCACATGATCAATAATGCTCTTCACCTTACGCGTTTGCAAGGAACCGATAAAATGCCAAACCGGCTCGTCCATCAGCACCTCACGCTTGGCAAGCAAGCCTTCTTCCCGGTTTTCGCCAAGATTGGTCACACCTGCCTCTACTGCCTCTTTTGCCCTTTCTATTGTAACATATTTTGTCACTGCGATAATGGTGATATCTTCAACAGATCTATTGACTTTTTCACAAGCCAATTTCATCTTTTCCCTAATTTCTTGCAAATTAACCTTTACTTGCATCTTACTTTAAACATCCTCTCTCCAGCCAATAAAGCTCATCATTCTTCCTGTTTTCCCTTGATCTCGCCTGTGGGAATAAAAGTATGACTCCTGAACACTTGTGCAAAGGCCAGTCACCAAAATGTTGGATTCCTGAATACCTGCCTTTATTAACAGCTGTTTGTTCAGCTTTTGTAAACTCAATGAATATTGATTCGGGGAGACAAGCACATATGGCTTATCATCATCTTTATCTAACGCATCTTCAACTCTGTTTATGACACGCCCGTCTACTATGTATTGTTCGTCAGTTATGGATGGACCGATGGCTACTTCAATTTCACTCGAATCAATTCCGTGTGATTTGAACACCTCGACCATTTTGTTGGCAATTTTCTTAACAGTACCTTGCCAGCCGGCATGGGCAATGCCAATCGCCTTCGTTTTCCTGTGGATGAAATACAGCGGAACACAGTCAGCATAGCAAAGGGTCAATAAAATGCCTTCATCCATTGTAAATAAGCCATCTGTATCTGGCAATGCACTTTCATAGTCGCACGCCCCTTTACCTACATCTGCTTTTGTCACTTCCCAAATGTTGTTCTTATGGGTTTGTTCAGAACCAACCCAATTTCTCAACGGGAAATGGAGTTTATTTGCGACAATTTGGCGATTTGCTGTTACCTTCTCATTTGAATCATTAACATGATAGGCCATATTTAAACCTTTATGATGGCCAATGCTTGTGCCGCCGTTTTTTGTAGTGAATCCTGCTGCTAATTGCGGGTAGTCTTTACACCATGATTGAATGGTAAAATATTCATTTTCATGTAATAAGAAAGGTTCCATTTTTTATAACCTCAGCTTTTTTTTATAGTTTACCATAGACTTGTGCATTGGTCATAAAAAAACCAATAATATTTCGCCCTATTCTTCCACTTCTGTGAGCTCGAGCGACTTTGTATATTTAACTAAGATTACGTCTTCTCCGATTTTTAAAATATTGCTCCATGGAATCACAATATCTGCTTCTCTATTGAAGAATCCTAATACCTTTCCTGGCCCGCCAATAATAATCGATTCAATCTTTCCTGTCTGCAAATTAATATCTATATCTCCAATATTACCAAGCTTTTTCCCATTCGCTACATTGACGACATCTTTTATTTGAAAATCAGAAATTTTAAGCATTGCTCCCACTCCTATATAATAATCACTGAATGCAAGGATAGCCTTTATAAAAATATATGTTGCCAATTACGATAATTAGTACAAATTCTCGTACGTCAGGGAGATAATTGCCCATAAAAAAACTGCCGAAACATTTTTTCGGCAGTTCTCATGTACAAGCTCACTACTAGCTTTGGATATTTTTATTCATTTGTTTAATAGCAGCCTTTTCCAGTCTTGATACTTGAGCTTGGGAGATACCTATTTCATCAGCAACTTCCATTTGCGTTTTCCCTTGAAAAAAACGCTTTCTTAAAATAAGTTTTTCCCGATCGTTCAATCTTCGCATTCCTTCTTTGAGGGCGAGTTCTTCCACCCACTGTATATCCTTGTTCTTCTCATCACTCAATTGATCCATCACATAGATTGGATCGCCACCGTCATTATAGATCGGCTCAAAAAGAGAGACTGGATCTTGAATTGCATCCAATGCGAAGACGATATCCTCATGGGGAATATCAAGCTCTTTTGCAATTTCCTCAGCTGTTGGTTCCTTTGATGTCTTGCTCATTAATCGCTCTCTGACTTGCAATGCTTTATAAGCTATATCCCTTAAGGACCTGGACACCCTTATCGGGTTATTGTCACGCAAGTAACGGCGAATTTCACCAATTATCATCGGGACAGCATAGGTGGAAAACTTTACGTTTTGACTTAAATCAAAATTATCAATAGATTTCATTAGACCGATACAACCAACTTGAAATAAGTCATCGACAAACTCGCCTCTATTGTTGAACCTTTGAATCACACTTAATACAAGGCGGAGATTTCCATTAACGAGACTTTCTCTTGCGGTAATATCTCCCTGATGCATTTGCTTGAAGAGCTCTCTCATTTCTTCGTTTTTCAATACTGGAAGCTTAGATGTATCCACACCGCAAATTTCTACTTTATTTCGAGTCAATCTATTTCCCTCCTCACAGGAGCTGCTGTACAAAAAACAGTATCTCCTTGAGAAGGAAAAATATGCATAAGTGATTTTCCATCCTAATCCAAATTCACTACCGTTTTCTCTTCAAAAAACTATCAGTACAATGTTTTTCTGCAATAATAATTCGCACAAAAAAATTTTTTATTCGACAAAAAATGCCAGCCGCACTTTCTAACAAGAAAGAAGAATTAATTCATCCTTGTTAGTTGAAGTTTAGCTGACAGATCACTCTACACCATTTTATTAAATTCCTTTTGCAGTCTTTTTATAATCCTTTTTTCCAATCTGGATATATAGGACTGAGAAATACCAAGCATATCTGCTACATCCTTCTGCGTCTTTTCTTCGCCTGTTCCAAGGCCGAAGCGCAGCTCCATAATTTGCTTCTCTCTTTTAGAAAGCTGATGCAATGCCCTTATGAGCAGTTTTTTATCGACGCTTGCATCGAGGTCTTTCGTGATGATATCTTCCTCTGTACCCATTACATCTGATAACAGCAGTTCATTGCCATCCCAGTCAATATTCAGCGGTTCATCGAAGGAAACCTCTGACCGTATTTTATTGTTTCTTCTCAAATACATCAGTATCTCATTCTCGATACATCTTGATGCATATGTAGCAAGCTTGATTTTCTTTTCAGGATTAAAAGTATTGACAGCCTTTATTAGTCCGATGGTTCCAATACTAATTAAGTCTTCAATATTGATGCCCGTATTCTCAAATTTCCTGGCAATATAAACAACAAGACGCAAATTACGTTCAATTAAAATCGATCTTGCTGCCTGATCACCTTCTGGCAGCTTCAGAAGCAGTTCTTCTTCCTCTTCTTTGCTTAACGGTGGAGGCAATGCTTCGCTTCCGCCAATATAAAAAACTTCATCTGTTTTCAAACCTAATTTCATTAATAGCTTATACCAGTAGTAAGTTAAGCGAAGCTTTAGTTTTTTCATAATTGTCCTCCTTCTAAATGATGTATCAAAAGAGTATAGTATATTAACTAACCATTCCTTCGTTTACCACATTGATTTTTTTGCCTGTCAGCATTTTAGGATGCACAATGCATGAAAAAGCATCATCTGATGAAAGCTGCTGTCTTGTAAAAGAAATCAGCCCTTTTTCCACTAAATATTTGTCATCTTTTTGTTCAATGACAAGCTGTTCTGGCTTAATGGCAATCATGAGCTGATGCTCTTTCCCCATCACCTTATAGGGGATAATGCGCATCCGGTATTGCCAGTCATCACTTAGCTGCTTTTGCCCATGAATAGTCGCTTCCGAGTCATCAACAATTTCACATAACTCAGCTGGCAGATCATCGCCCATTCCATTAATAGATACAAACATGACGGGAACTCTTGAAATTGGATCATATACTTGGTTGCCGCTGTCAACGAGCCCCTTTAAAGTAAAAGCCTTACCGGCTATTTGAAAGCTCACTTGGACAATCTCTTCATATTTGATTTTTGTTATTTCAATGCTTTCTACATTCTTTCTAGAAAAATGCCAGGCTGCTGGAAAGCCAAGCAATACAAACAGCCAGCTGATTGGATCACCAAAACCTTTAACACTAGCTAGCATAACAGAAGAAGATAATTGAAAATCAAACTGAACAAAATAATGGCTGCCAATCAGGACCCCTCCAATCAGGAAGGTGACAAAATAAAAGGTCATTAATCCACTAAGATAATAGCGCAGTCTTTTAAAGCCAAAAACAGTCAAAATCATCACACAAGAGAAGCCTAGCTTTGAAATCGGGTGACTTGTATAGATGTGGTATGGAGTAACTGCCAAAAGAATGATTATCGATCCTATCAGGCCGCCGCACAGCACTCTCCAAAGCTTTACGTCTCTTTTTAAGATGATGGCTGTCAAGTAGAGCAGCAAGCTGTCAAACAAGAAATTTAGCAGCCATATGACATCTAAATAAACGGCCAAGTAGTTTGAGCCTCCTTCCTAAAGTTTTATGGCATGATTGCTTGCTCATCTAACTCTATTAATCTGTTACGAAAAAGTATAACCTACTGCTTGAGGAAAGTGTGTCACTTCCTGTAATCAAAAAATCAGAAATTTTCTCTATTAACAACAGATTTTGTCACTATTTCTTGCCTTCTGCTATAAGTTTGTTCTAATGGTAAATTTTCAGTTTTTTTAAAATGAAATTATTTCCCAGGCTATGAAAGCATAAAAAAAAAGCGGGAAATTATCCCGCTTTTTTTTATCTTCTGCGATTTCTGTTACGTAAGAATGTTGGTATATCCAATGTATCTTCACCTGTTTGGATTGAGTTTCCGCGTACAGGCTCTTTTGCACTGTTTGGATTTTCCTCGCGTTTCACTTCACGTGAGCTGCTAGGGTTGCTTGAAGGCTTCATGCTATTTAAAGATGGCCTTGAAGCAGATACTTGAATCGCATCTTGGTTAAATCCAGTTGCAATTACTGTTACGACAATTTCGTCTTTTAAGTTTTCGTTAATAACAGAACCGAAGATCATGTTAACATCTTGGTCAGATGCAGAAGCGACAATGTCAGCTGCTTCCTGAACTTCATATAGGCTTAAGTTAGATCCGCCCGTAATGTTCATTAACACACCTTGCGCTCCATCGATAGATGTTTCAAGCAACGGTGATGAAATTGCCTTTTTCGCTGCTTCTGCCGCGCGATTTTCTCCTGATGCAACACCGATTCCCATCAATGCAGATCCTTTGTTAACCATGATTGTTTTCACATCAGCGAAGTCAAGGTTGATTAACCCTGGTGTTGCAATAAGGTCAGAGATACCTTGTACACCTTGACGGAGTACATTATCTGCTTCTCTGAATGCTTCAAGCATCGGAGTGCTCTTATCCACAATTTCAAGCAAGCGGTCATTCGGGATGACAATCAAAGTATCTACAGCTTCTTTAAGAGCAGAGATACCGCTTGCTGCATGTGTTGAACGCTTTCTGCCTTCAAATGTGAACGGTCTTGTTACAACACCAACTGTTAATGCGCCGATGTCTTTTGCGATTTGTGCGATAACAGGAGCTGCACCAGTACCTGTTCCGCCTCCCATACCTGCAGTAACAAATACCATATCAGCTCCTTTTAGAGCCTCTTCGATTTGTTCTTTGCTTTCCTCTGCAGCTTTTTTACCCACTTCAGGGTTAGCACCGGCACCCAAACCTCTTGTCAGTTTGCCGCCGATTTGCATTTTCACTTCAGCTTTTGATAAGTTCAACGCTTGTGCGTCCGTATTTACTGCAATAAACTCTACTCCTTGAACACCATGTTCAATCATTCGATTGACAGCATTGTTCCCGCCGCCACCGACACCAATAACTTTTATTACAGCTAATGAATCTATATTTGTATCAAATTCTAACATGACAAATCCTCCTAATTCGTCGATATTCAGCAGTATCGAACTGTCCGCGTCTCAAATCTTGGTGATATGGAGTAAACATACCATTTTAATAGTTCTTATGTTTTTTATCTTTTAATCGAAAAAGTATCCCATAAATTTCTTTAGCTTGGAAGGTCCTTTTTCGACAGGCTGTTTTTCGTATGAAGCTTTTGGTGGAGCCTGTTTTGGTGCTCTTTTTTCCTTTGGTTCCCCAACTGCAACAGGCTCAGCCTGTTGAATACTGCCGCCTTGCAGCTTGTTGTTCTTGTATGAGAATTTAATCAAGCCGACAGCAGTTGTATATTGAGCTTCCCTTACACCAATATAATCAGGTATCGCGATGCGGACCCGATTTTGGAAAACTTCCTGGGCCAATTCCAAAATGCCTTTTGTTCCGGCGACTCCTCCAGAAAGTACGAAACCGCCTGGAAGATCATACACACCTAGTCTTTCTAGCTCGTCCATCACTAAATCAAACATTTCTTCCAATCTTGCTTCAATAATATCGGCAATTTCCAGTTGGTTGAACTGCTGATGCTGGTCACTTCCGATAATCGGAACGCTGAATACTTCTTCCTCTGATGCGTGATTGTAATAGGCATAGCCATATTTCACTTTGATTTTTTCTGCATCTTCGGTTGTTGTTCGCAAGCCAATGGACAGATCTTTTGTTATATGATCTCCTCCGATTGGCAAGACGCTTGTTTTTTTCAAGAAGCCATTTTCAAAAACAGCGATTGTAGTAGACCCGCCTCCAATATCAAGCAGTGCCACTCCAAGATTTTTTTCATCCTTTGACAGCGCGAAGGAACCAGCGGCAAGAGGCTGCAATGTAATATCAACAATCTCAAGGCCTGCTTTTTCCACGCAGCGAAGCGTATTATGTAATATTGTCTTGCTGCCTGTTATAATGATTCCTTCCATTTCAAGGCGGACGCCTATCATCCCGCGAGGATCTGTAATTTCATCAAGACCATCCACGATAAACTGCTTTGGGATAATGTCGATTATCTCCCTCTCAGGCGGAATGGAAACAACTTGTGCTGCATCCTTTACTCTCATGACATCTTCTATTGTTATTTCACGATTTTCACTTGAAACTGCCACTACTCCATGTGAGGGCTGCAAGCTTACATGATTTCCCGAAACGCCAACAATAACTTGTTTAATTTCTACACCAATCATTCTTTCCGCCTGTTCAATAGCTCTTCGTATGGAATGAACGGTTTCATCTATATCGACAATAGAACCCTTCCTCAACCCTTCAGAAGGTACGATGCCTACTCCAATAATGTTTAAGGACTCATTAATCATTTCGCCGATGATTACTTTCACGCTGGATGTACCGATGTCTAGACTTACATAAAATTCATTGCTGTTCATTCTCGGGCACCTCCTTTTGCTTTTTAAAAATAAGTGAACAACAGCTATCCTGCTTATTTAGCGAATGTTAAATTTTAATGAATAAAATTCCCTATTAATATATTATTTATTAAATAATTCGCCAAAACTAATATATTCCCTTTTTTATGATTGATTTTTTTCAGTTTTTTCTCGTTTATTTTCCCACTTTGTCAAGATGATTCTTCTAATGACTGCGATATTTTGAAACAGCCTTACACCGAAGGCAAATATGGCAGCTAAGTATAAGTCTACACCAAGATGAACACCGAGAAAAGCTAAACTTGCAGCAAGGAGAATATTAAAGAAAAAACCTGATACAAACACCTTTTCATCATATATGTTCTGCAAATGCGCCCTGATGCCGCCAAACAGCGTATCGAGTGCTGCTAGTACTGCAATTGACAAATAGTTGGCATATTCATCCGGGACTGTAATATCTGTCATAAGACCAAGTGATATGCCGATAATAAGGCCAAATATAGGCAGCCACATTAAGCACCGCCTCCTTCTTCATCTCCTGCAGGCTTCATATACCGAATCCGGATATTGTCTTCATATGCTGGAATGGTTATTGTTTGCTGCGGCTTTTTAACATCCAGCAACAGATTGTCCATAAAGAAATCATCCGCTGATTGTGAAACCTTCATGCGATTATACAGCTGCTCGGCACTGTTTTTATCTGCAGCAATCACTTTTATCGTCAAAGGAAATTTGTTGACAGAATAACCGTTCATCTTTGTCTCCCCATTAATATCCCTAATGACAGAAGTATTAATGTAACGATGTTCGTCAATGGCTATTTCCTTTGCGCCGTACAAATTCAACTCATTAATGAGCCGTTTCAAAAGATCGGCTGTAATGGCGCCTTGCTCATCACCCATCAGCAAATCTGAGCTGACAGGCTGAATGGAAATAACGATTCCATATCCAGCTTTTTCTGTAAGACCAATATCATCTTTCAGCTCAGCAATTGTCTCTTGAAGGAGCTCTTCTTTCGTCTGTGAGCTGTCGCTTTTATACTCGTCGACTTTTTGGCTGTTTGCACGAATATCGCTTAACAGCTTAAGCTCCGTTTCTTTTTCCTTGAGAAGGGCTTGCTTTAACTCCCAAGTATCCCTTGTGTCTCTCACCTTCGGCTTTTTGACTGTTTGGAATTGAACGGCAAGCATAAACCCGATTACTAGCAAGATTATTGTCATAGTGAAAAGTTTTTTGTTCATGCCTTCACCATACTTCCATAATAAATATTCGGCAGCACATCTCTTTTCACCTAATTTGTTCTAAGTGCCTCCATTGTAATGGTCTCTTTCTTTTCGAGTGTGAATTTGATGTTTTCATTCACCAATGTATCCTTCACTCCGCCTTTAATGTTTAATGCACCTTCCATTACTTCACTGTCTCCAATGGCAGTAATCACAAATGGAGCAGGATACTGATTTCCGTCAATTTCAATCACAGGTCCATTACATAGAATATAAGAATCATGGCTTAAGCGCTGGCCGTTAATACTAACGGCTGCTGCGCCTGAAACATAAAGCTCATTCACCACTTCAAAGATATGATGTTCATGAACAAGATAATTATTAACATTATCATCATTCGGATCATAATTCCCATCTTCTAGAGTAACCTGCACTCCTTGTCCCACAACGCCAACCTTGCCTAAATACATGCGGTAATTATTGGCATCTTCAGCAAGATTGTAATAGGCATCCGCTTTTGTGGAGAGCTCTTTTTCGTAATTGGACAGATCCTTTTGAACTTGTTCGAGCTCTTTATAAAGCTCATTATTTCTTTCTTCTTGTTCGATCAGCTCATTTCGCAATGCAAGATCCCGATCAAACTGGCTGTCACTCAAACTTTTCGGACCGTCTTCAGCATTGGCCATTTGGAAGGCAAAGGCAACAATGAACCCTAGTACAAGAAAAACAAAAGAAAAGATTACGTGGCTCCCCTTTCGTTTATTCTTCACTATTTTCCTCTCCTTCTGATGATCCATACTCCTTGAAATAAGAGCCGACTTCTAAGTCAATAACACCCTTTTTCTTTGGATTCAATTGGCTGATAATCGATGGATAGTGTTCCATCTTCTCTGCAAAAGTGCTTAAAGAGGCTGCCACTTCAAATCCATCATTCATAAATACATTAATATGGTATGAATCCGTTTTTTTCGGTGTGTAATGGATCTCAGAGATAGCATTGTAAACACCAGCTGGGAGTTTTTTCAGCTCCTTGACTGTTTTCTCCAGCGCTTTGTCATTATCAAAATCCATAATGAGCGGAGCATCATACGGTGTTGATTCAGAGCTTCTTCCCTCTAATTCAGTTCCGCTTTCCAGAATGGGAATATACTTATTGCCGCTTACCATGTAAGCAATCCGTTTATATTCTTCCACTTCAATATTCACTTTGTTTGGAAGCTTTAAAGAAACAGAGGATGACTTGATTTCAGGCAGTGCATTCAGTTTTTCTTCAATCTTGTCCTTTTTTATAGTCCAAATATTTGTCGAATAGCTGATTCCGCTGATTTCCTCTATCTCCCCTTCCGTATACAAGATGTTTCCTGTCACGATTGTTTCTTTCACATTGCTTAATGGTGACTGAAAGTAAATAATGCATCCAATGAGGAGAAAAAATAGCATGAGCAGAAATATGAGGCGTTTGTTTGCTTTCTTTTTTCGCTGCTGTTTCAATTTAGGAATTCTATCTTCAATGGAAACAATCTTCCCTTTATCCAAATAACCACCTCTAACAAACAAGCAACAGTATGTAAGCTGCCGTTTCATAATCACTTAATATATATCGGAATATATCTGTTTTATTTAAAGCAGAAAATGTCTTGTTTTGAAACTTTTTTCATGACTTTCAAGGTGATAAAGCTTGTCTATTACAAATATAATAGACTTAACTCTTCTAATGTTTGATTATAGCATCCTGATTACATTAATTGAAGAAAAGTCTGGATGGGAAACGGAAAACTTTTCCCACCCAACTGATTATTTTGTGACATCCTTCATAACATTGAAAAGTCTCATCGCAGCATCTGGAATCCCTAATTCCAATGAAGCAGCTTTCATGCTTTTCAACTTTTCAGGCTGCAGCATAATATCATCGATGTCTTTCACCAGGCTATCACCAGTCAATTCACGTTCAAGCAATAGTTTTGCTGCACCGTTATTAGTAAGTGAATGGGCGTTTTTCTCTTGATGGTTATTCGTCACGTAAGGGCTTGGGATTAAAATGCTTGGAATTCCAAGGGACGTGAGCTCAGCCAATGTTGTAGCTCCAGCCCTTGCTACTGTCAGGTCAATTCCTGCAAGCACCTCTGGCATATTATGCACAAACGGTTTGATAATCACATTTTCCGGATTGCCGACTTTTTCGACTTCCTTCTTCACTGATTCATAATGGACTTCTCCCGTTACATAAAGGATCTGATAATCCTTCTTCCCAAACTCAGGCAATGCAGCAATAACCGCATCATTAATCGGTCTCGCTCCTCTTGAGCCTCCAAAGATTAGCACAGCTGGGCTATTAAGTTTAAGTCCGGCAGAAAGCTTTCCTTTAATTGCATCCTGGTTTAATACTTCCGATGCACGAGGGTTGCCTGTTAGAACAACCTTTTCCTTCGGGAAAAACTGTTCTGCTTCGGCAAAGCATGTTGCCACTTTATCGACATACTTGCTCAAGAATTTATTAGTCAATCCAGGCACACTGTTCTGTTCATGAATAATCGTAGCAATCCCCATTTTTGCGGCAGCATACACTACAGGTCCGCAAACATAACCGCCTGTTCCAATTACCACATCTGCTTGGAATTCTTTCAAGATTTTCTTGCATTTATTGACACCAGAAATAAATCTCCAAACGGTTTTCACATTTTCAGGTGAGAGCTTTCGTTTAAAACCAGTTATATGTATCGCTTTAAATGGAATATTTTCACGGCGCACTAGTTTACTCTCTAGCCCTTGTTCTGTTCCTATGTATAAGAACTCGACATCCTTGACTTCTTTTTGTATTTCACGGATTAAGGCAAGTGCTGGATAAATATGTCCTCCGGTACCACCGCCGCTAACCACTATTTTCATTTTCCCACCTCATAACACGTACTTGTTCTAGCTGCTTATTTAAGCATTTATTTACGATTTTCAAATCTTCTTTATTATAGCTTTATTTATGAAAAACAGAAACTATCTTCTTTGAATATTTTGGAGGATTTTCTTAAAGCCCAAAACTAGATGTTCCCTATTGTACTATATTTTAAACCTATTCGTGTAATTTACTAAAATTGAAAACAAATTGTAATACATTTATTGAAGGATAAAAAGAGCTTCATTTGCGGGGCTTGCATTAATAACCCCTTGTCAAACAAGCATTTTATTTGAGCATCCTCCCCCTTCCCCTCCCCTCTCCCTACATTCGTAGTGAAATAATTGTTATCATTTGTTTATATTAGTGAATTATATGAAGATTTTAAATAAAATTACCTGCTGAACGCATAAAAAAAAGGAAGGCTTTAAGCCATCCTCTCCGTGTAATGCTGCTTCTCTTTATTTAATATCTCGAATAGCGACTCACATTCAATAAAACCCCTATTGCCACAAGCATTAATGTCAAGGAAGATCCGCCATAGCTTAAGAACGGCAGTGTAATCCCAGTAACTGGCATTAAGCCTGTTACAACTCCGATATTGATCATAACTTGAATGGCAACCATTGCGATAATTCCTACAGCTAGCAAGCTTCCAAACAAATCTTGTGCTCCGAGGGCAATCCTAATGCCTCTCCACAGCAGTAAGGAAAACAGCAGCAGGATCAAAGAGCCTCCAATAAATCCAAGCTCTTCTGAAAGAATCGCAAAAATAAAGTCCGTTTGCGGCTCTGGCAAGTAAAAGAATTTTTGTCTGCTTTCTCCAAGCCCTAGGCCAAACAATCCTCCTGGTCCTATCGCGTATAAAGACTGAATGATTTGAAAGCCGCTTCCAAGAGGGTCTGACCACGGATCAAGGAAAGAAGTTATCCTTTTTATCCGGTACGGCGCTGAAGCAACCAGTCCGACAAAGCCGGCTAGTCCAATCAAACCGAGAAACACGAAATGCCGTATTCTTGCACCAGCGATAAAAATCATCACAACACTTGTCCCAACCATGACGGTGCCTGTCCCTAAATCAGGCTGAAGCATAATCATCCCAAACGCTAAAAATACAATGCCTAATGCTGGTACAAGCCCCTTTTTAAAGGAAGTAATCTTTTTCTGATTTTCTGACAGAAATTTTGCTAGGAAAGCAATCATCGCCATCTTCATAAATTCTGATGGCTGAATGGAGAATGCTCCCACTCCAATCCAGCTGCGCGATCCATTACGGACATTCCCAATTCCCGGTATAAGTACAAATACTAACAGAACAAAACATACAATAACGATAATTTTCGCCCATGTTCTCCAAGTCCAATAGTCGATATTCATGATGAAAAACATGGCGACAATTCCGACTCCGGCAAAAAGCATCTGTCTTTTTGCAAAGAAGAAAGAATCATCAAACTTGTAATCTGCCCATACAGCACTTGCACTGTACACCATGATCAGTCCTATCGCCAGTAATGTAAACGTGATGATAATAAGGAATATGTCGGGAGTTGTTTTTTTTGTCGGCACCTTTTCCACACCTCGAGTTGCAAGTATTAGGGCTTGCATCGGACTTTAGAATGAAGGGTGACATTCCTATCCCTTTTAAGGTGATAAAATCACCTTAATCATCATTTTCCTAATTTGAAACGATGGATGTAAACAAGCCCTTATTTAAGCTTATGCACCGCTTCAATAAAAATGTCTCCTCTGACTTCAAAAGTTTTGTATTGATCCCAGCTTGCACATGCTGGTGACAGAAGGATAACATCGCCTTCCTCAGATAGCTGGAAAGCAGCCGGTACAGCTTTGTCCACATTATCGACACGTTGGATAGTTTTTATTCCTGCCTCTTTGGCAATTCGCTCCAGTTTTTCAGCAGTTTGGCCAAACGTAATCATCGCCTTGACATTTTTAAGGGACGGAATGAGCTCATCAAACTCATTGCCTCTGTCTAAGCCTCCAGCAAGAAGAATGGTCGGTGCCGTAAACGCTGCAAGCGCATTTTCCGTCGCAAGGATATTCGTTGCTTTTGAATCATTATAAAAGCGTCTCCCTTGGATCTCATCAATGAACTGCAATCTGTGTTTTACCCCTTTGAATGAGCTCAATACACGGTGAATGCTGTTATTGTCAACACCAGTCAGCTTCGCTGCCGCAATGGCAGACAAAATGTTTTCCAAATTATGAGCGCCAGGCAATACGATATCCTTAACCTCAATCACTTTTTCATCATGGAAGTAAATAGAACCATCTTTTACAAATGCTCCGAATTCAAGGGGCTTTACTGTTGAAAAAGGAATGATGGTTGCTTTGCTTCTGCGGGCAATATCCATTACCACTTCTTGCTCCACATTGACAATAAGGTAATCATGCTCATCCTGGTTGTTTGTAATATTACCCTTCGCTTTTGCATACTCATCCCTAGTGCCATGGTAATCCAGATGGGCATCATAAATATTCGTAATAATCGCGACTTTCGGCTTGAATTGATCAATCCCCATCAGCTGGAATGATGAAAGCTCAATAACAATTTGATTGTCAGCTTCTGCTTTTTGTGCGACATCTGCAGCAACAGTTCCAATATTCCCCGCAATCAGTGGCTTTTTGCTGGCAGCCTCAAGCATCTCAAACAATAGGGTAGTTGTCGTTGTCTTGCCATTTGAACCAGTAATCGCAAGAAAAGGAGCCTCAGAAACCTTATAAGCAAGCTCCACTTCTGTAATGATGGGAATCCCTTTTTCTACAGCTCTTTCAACCATTGGGTTATAGTATGGAATACCAGGATTTTTCACAATTAATTGAAATCCTTCCTCTAATAGCTCCACAGGGTGACTGCCGCATATAACCGTAATCCCCTGCTCCAGCAATTCTTGCGCCTCAGGATTTTCTCCAAGTGGCTTGCTGTCGTTCACAGTCACAAACGCCCCTAATTTATGCAAAAGAGAAGCAGCGCTAACGCCACTTTTCGCAAGACCTAATACAAGTACCTTTTTATGATGATAATCAGTGATATGTTTCATTTTTATAACCACACCTCAATATAAATTCCTAATACTGCAAACAGCAATCCTACACTCCAGAATGTCACAACAACGCGCCATTCTGACCAGCCTACAAGCTCATAATGATGGTGAAGCGGGCTCATTCGGAAAATCCTTCTTCCTGTTGACTTAAAGGAAATTACTTGAAGGATAACTGACAATGTTTCGATAACAAAGACTCCCCCGATTAGAATAAGCAAAATTTCCAGCTTCGTTAAAATAGCGATTGCCGCAATTGCTCCTCCTAAAGCTAATGAACCTGTATCTCCCATAAATACCTTCGCAGGATGGGCATTGAATACTAAAAAGCCTAAAACAGCACCGACAATTGCCACAGAAAAAATGCTGATTTCAAACTGTGACTGGCTCCATGCAAGTACCGCAAACGCACCAAAGCTTATGGCAGAGGTTCCGGACACTAGTCCGTCTAAACCGTCTGTAAGGTTGATTGCATTTGAAAAACCTACAAGCCAGAAGACGATGAATACAACATAAAACCAACCGAGATCAAATGATTTATCAATCAGCGGAATATTGATGCTTGTTGAGAAATCATTTTGCATCAGCACAAAATAGAAAATAACGGAAATAACAATTTGACCTAAAAGCTTTTGTCTGGAAGTTAATCCTAAATTCCTTTTCATCACAACTTTAATAAAATCATCCAAGAAGCCAAGCAATCCGAATCCTAACATAACAAAAAGGAGCATGTATGTTTTCATAGTCGGCTCTGTAAACTTATAAGTCATTACGAGTGTTGTTACGACAACAGATAATAAAATCATCAGTCCGCCCATTGTTGGCGTCCCTGATTTCTTCTGATGGGATTTTGGGCCTTCCTCTCTAATGCTTTGTCCGAATTTCAGCCTTCTCAAGAAGGGAATAAAAACTGGTGAAGTAAGAACCGTTATTAAAAACCCTAATATTATTGTAAAAAAGATAACTTTCTCCATCATGTTCATTCCCCTCCTTTCACAGCGCCAAGCACATTTTTGATTACAGCTCCGTCGTATGTTTCCAAGGCCTTCGCGCTTTTGTCTTTTGCATAAATAAATTTAGCTTGTTGTTGTCCATTTAAGTTTTGTTCATATAGTTCGATCATTTTGTATAAGCCTTTCTTTATATCATTTGTATAGAATATTGGAAAATGATTTGGTGTATAGGATGGTATTTCTTCTTCTTTGTCCCATATTGCTCCTATTGCACCATTTGCAATTGCTGTGGACAAATCCCCGGACTCTTTGCCATACAAGGGCGCAAACAGTCCTTTAGTCTGCTGTTCATCACTGAAAAAAGAAACCGTCAAAAAGTTTATCTCTTCATTTGCGTATCCTTTCGCATCAGGAATTGCCTGCAGAATAGTTTTATAGGACAGTGTCATTTTTTCACTCCTAATATCGCCTCTTTCGCTACAAGGCGGTCATCAAAGTCAAAAGTTTGTGCTCCTATTTGCTGATACGTTTCATGCCCTTTACCTGCAATTAAAATAACATCATTTGCTTTTGCAGTCTTAACCGCATGATCAATAGCTTCTTTTCTGTCGGCAATGACGTTATATCCCTTGCCAGGAACGCCTGAAACCATGTCTTTCAATATCTCAAGCGGGTCCTCGCTTCTTGGGTTGTCGCTTGTAAATATAGCATGGTCGGCATATCTGCACGCTATCTCTGCCATTAAAGGACGCTTCGTTTTATCTCTGTCACCGCCGCAGCCGACAACAACATGAATATCACCTTTTGCAAACTCTTTAATGGTTACAAGGGCATTTTCAAGACTGTCTGGTGTATGAGAATAGTCGACGATAACAGAAAAATCCTGACCTGCATCAACTGTCTCAAATCTGCCTGACACACCCTTTACTGATTCAAGGGCGGAAATAGCCGTTTCCATTGGAATGCCGCTCACAAACGCTGCTGCAATACTCGCTAAAGCATTATATACACTAAATTTGCCGACCATTTGCAGGGAAACGGCATAGCTTCCTGCAGGTGTTATTAATTCAAACTTCGTTCCACCTGCATCGATATGTATATCCTTCGCCATGATGTCTGCATCTTTGTCAATTCCATACGTAACGACAATTGCTGCTGTCAGTTTTTCATATTCTTCACTTGCAGCATCATCCTTGTTCAAAACAGCATATTTCGGATGTTTTGTTGAATAAACATTGCCCAGCCTTGTGAATAACAAGCCTTTTGCTCTTCTGTATTCATCCATCGTGCCATGGAAATCTAGATGATCCTGTGACAAGTTCGTAAACACTGCCACATCATAATCGCAGCCAAACACCCTGCCTTCATATAAGGCATGGGAAGAAACTTCCATCACGGCAGTATCCACCTGTTTTTCTGTCATTTGATGAAAAATCTTTTGTAAAGTTACTGCTTCTGGTGTAGTGTTTTTTGTTTCCTGAATTTCATTGTCTATTTTTGTATACATTGTTCCAATGATACCTGTACGTCTATTAGCCTTTTGCAGGATTGTCTCAATCAGATGGCTTGTTGTTGTTTTGCCATTTGTTCCTGTTATGCCGATAAGCTTTAGCTTTTGTGTTGGATGACCATAGAACGCGTCAGCAAGAATGCTGCTCGCCCTTTTCGTGTCCTTTACAATAATGACCGGTATGTCAAAGTCTTCCGCTAATTCTCTTTCTGCAAGGATAGCAGCGGCACCTGCCTCATAAGCCTTATGAGCAAAATCATGTCCATCGACAGTAAATCCTTTGATGCAGATGAACAAGCTGCCTTGACCCACTTTGCGGTTATCATTTTCAATTGAAGTGATTTCTGCATCTGTTCCATTATATAAAGCATATGGCCCTAAGCTTTTTAATAATTGTTTTAACTGCATGATTCAAATCCTCTTTTCTAATAAATCCATATGTACTCATTTTATTCATAAATACTAATATTATATCAAATGCATGACCAATGTTAGAAAATGCATTTTTTCTTAGCGTTTATATTTTACATGATAAAAAGGAATTGTGCCATCGTGTTCGGTTTTTTCTCCGTAATAATGAAAAATAAAGGCGGCGATTGTGCCGCCTTTATCTTAAAAGGTGTGGTTAATTATTATAGTATAAACGAATGGTTGAGCCGTCTTTTACCTTTGTTCCCGGCTCTGGCGACTGCTTGATAACAGTGTCTCCGCTTCCGCTCGGCTCAATCTTGAGGTTAAGGAAAACTTCACTGATTTCTTTTTTCGTCAGGCCTACTAAATCTGGAACTTCGATTAAAGGATTTTCTGGATATTTATATTCTTTTTCCAGCTGATCCTTCCTTTCCTTCACTCCAAGCGCGCGAAGGCTGTCACCCATGATGCTTCCTACAATCGGAGCTGCTACTACTCCACCAAATTGGACTGTACCTTTCGGATTATCGACCGCCACATACACGACAAGCTCAGGATCGTCTGCTGGTGCGAAACCGATAAAGGAAACAATAAAGTTATTCTCTAAATATTTTCCGCCAGAAGCTTTTTGGGCTGTTCCTGTCTTCCCGCCGACACGGTACCCATCTACAAAGGCTTTCCCCCCTGAGCCTTGGGCAACGACGCTTTCCAGCGCTTCCCTGATTTTTTTCGAAGTATCTTCGGATATTACCTTCCTTTTTGCAACTGGCTCCTTCTTCATAATGACTTCACCTGTGTTTGGGTCAATCAGCTCGCTTGCCACATATGGCGTGTACAATGTGCCACCATTGATGGCTGCTGATAATGCTGTCACCTGCTGGATAGGCGTTACAGCAACACCTTGTCCAAAGGCAGTTGTCGCAAGCTCAACAGGTCCGACCCTATCTAAGTTAAAAAGGATACCTTTCGATTCTCCCTGAAGATCAATTCCGGTTTTTTCGCCAAATCCGAAGCTGCGAATATATTTAAACAAAGTATCCTTACCCAGCTCTTGCCCTAACGATACAAATCCAGGGTTACAGGAGTTTTGGACAACTTCTAAAAAGGTTTGTGCACCGTGCCCGCCGCGCTTCCAGCATTTCAGCTTCGTTCCATCGACATCAGCATAACCTGGGTCTGTAAATGTGTCTTTTTCCAAGTCTACCTTGCCTTCTTCTAAGGCTGCAGCAAGGGTAATAATTTTGAATGTCGATCCCGGCTCATATGCGCTCCAAATCGGCAAGTTTCGGTTAAAAACCTCTGATGAAACATTACGGAAATCTGCCGGGTCAAAGCCAGGTCTGCTTGACATCCCCATAATTTCACCTGTATTCGGATTCATCGCAATGGCGATTATGCTGTCTGGGTTGTAAGTCTGTTCGGCGATATCCAGCTCCCGCTCTATAATTGTCTGCACTCTCGTGTCAATTGTCAGCTTCAAGTCGTTTCCGTTAACAGGGGCTTCGTAATCATCTGCCATATCATTCATCCTCTGCCCTTTAGCATCAGAATAATATTGCACAGACCCCTTCGAGCCTTTTAATTCATCATCATATTCCAGTTCAAGACCTATTAAGCCTTGATTATCTATCCCTGCAAATCCTAAAACATGTGACAAGTAGTTTCCGTAAGGATAAGACCTTTTAGAATCCTCGCCTATATACACACCGTCAATATCTAACGCTCTTACCTTTTTTGCCTTTTCGTGAGAAATCTTTCTGCCCTCAGGCAATCTGACACTCATTTCTTTTTGAATTAACTCTTTATATATCTTCTCCTTGTCCGCTTCTAGGACTGCCGCAAGCTTTTCAGCAGCATCTGCTGGGTCCTTTAATTGCCGCGGAACAACATACACGGTTGGAGCACTGATATTTGTCGCTAATGCAACACCGTTCCTGTCAACAATTTCGCCTCGTTCCGGCTCAAAGGAAATTTGTCTGCTCCATAAGCTTTTCGCTTTACTTGTCAATTCATCCCCAAGAAAAAATTGCACATACCCAAGTCTCAAGTCAATGATAAAAAAAATAGCAATGCCTACAATTAAAGCAATCGTCAACCGCTTACGAACGGTTACGTTTGAAACCCGCATCCATTTAGAACCTCCTTTTTCTATGGCTCGTTCCAATATATGCTTGTACACCTCTGTTTAGAATCAAAGACTATAGAAGTTGCAGGCATTTACCATCCCTTTACAAAAAAATAAGGCCCGCTGCATGCGGACCTTATTTTTTATTCTGGTTTTTTCAATTGTATCGTTAATGTATCATTTTCCTTGACTGTTTTACCTGCTTTTATGCTTTGCTTTGTCGCATAGCCGTTGCCGTTCGTTTTCAGCTTTAAGGACTGCAAGTCTGTCACTTTTAGTATATCTCGCAATGACCAGCCAATCATATCTGGCACAGTTCCTTTTCCGTCTGTCTTCACGACAATTTTTTCTCCTTCGAGATAACTTTCCCCTGCAGCAGGGAGCTGGTCTGTAATCGTGCTACCTTCACCTGTTACTACCAGTTCTAAACCAGATTTCTTCAGTTCTTTTTCCGCTACAGATGTGCTCATACCAGCAAGATCTGGGACATCAACTGTTTGCAGGGAACTGTCAGCAGTAGGCTGAATCTCCATATATTGAAGGCTGCTCTTCATAACAGATGTAAAGATTTCAGCAACAGGGTCAGAACCTGTTTGTGTTTCTTTCAATTCAGGCTGCTGAACTGCCACATACATAACAAGTTCTGGGTCGTCCTTCGGCGCCATTCCTAAAAAGGAGAAAACATAATTGCTGCTTCCTGTTAAATAGCCGCCGCCTGCTTTCGGAATGGAGGCCGTGCCCGTTTTACCGGCAACACTGTACCCATCAACATTATATTTTTTATAGCCTGTCCCTTTAGGATCTGTCACTACTGTTTCTAAAATGTCGCGAACTTCTTTAGCTGTAGCTGCTGAAATAGGTGTTCCGACAACCTCTGTTTTCACTTGTTTTACCACTTTATTCGTATTCGGATCAACAATCTTGTCAATTACATGTGGCTTGACCATTTTGCCGTCATTGGCAATGGCCGTTACCGCTTGGATTTGCTGAATAGGAGTCAAGGCTGTTCCTTGTCCATATGCAGTTGTAATTTTCTCAACAGGCCAAGTAAAGGCAATCGAGCTGTTCGCTTCATGCGGCAAGTCAATCCCTGTTTTTTGGTCAAGTCCAAAGTTTGTGATGTACTCTCGCAGCTTTTCAAAGCCAAGCTGTTCTTTCGCAATTTTTGCAAAGGCCACATTAGATGAGCGCTGAACTCCTTCTAAATAAGTTATTGATCCCCAGCCGCTTCCATTATGGTCATGGATTGTCTGCGAATTTTTTGTTACTTTGTATGAACCTGATTGATATTTTGCGTTTGCATCAAACTTGCCCTCTTCAATCGCCGCTGCCAATGTGAAGATTTTCATCGTTGACCCAGGCTCATAGGAAGTTTCGATTGCTTCATTATGCCAAGTAGCATTGATTCCTTCCAATGTTTCCGGGTCAAAGCTAGGCCGCTGGCTCATAGCTAAAATTTCACCAGTTTTTGGATTTGCCACAATCGCAATCATCTTTTTCGGATTATACTTCTCCTGCACCTTCGACATCGTATCTTCTAGGAAGGATTGAATTTTTTTATCCAATGTCAAATAGACGTCATCACCGTTCTGAGCAGGTGTTATATCTTCCTCTGAATCTGGCAGTATATATCCCCAAATATCCCGCTTATAATTTAAGTAACCGTCTTTACCTGTGAGAAGATTATTCAAGCTCTCTTCAATGCCCAGTTTACCTGTAGCTGTATATTTACCTGTTGCCTCATCTTCCTTTTCCTCTACATACCCGATGACGTGGGAAGCAAATGTTCCATTAGGATAGAAGCGTTTTTTCCCTTCCACTATGAGAACACCAGGAAGCTTTAAGTCTTCAATTTTCTTCTTTGTTTCATAAGAAAGATTTTTACCTGCAGATCCGAATTCTACCTGCTTAGCTCCTTCTTTTGTCAAGATTCTATATATCTCTGATTCTTCCATATCAATATATTTAGCAAGCTCTTTAGCCGTTTTTTCTGGATCAGCCACATGAATTGGATTTTCAGTATCATTCTTGCTCAAAGAACTGTCTGTAACTGCTACAAGCTTATAGGATGACGCATCCTCTGCAATCACATCTTTATTTCTGTCATAAATCGTCCCTCTCGACGCTTCTAATACCATAGAGGAGCTGTATTTTTTTTCAGCTTCTTTTGCCAGCACCTCACCAGAGACTTTCCCTGTTGATTGAATGACGGCAAACCGGACGATTAAAATAAAAAAGAGCAGACAGAAAAATAAAAACAAGATGGCTGCTCCAAGGTTAATATTCTGCTGCTTTCGAATCATTTTTTATTGCACAACCTTTACATTATCTTTGCTAAAATCAAGGCCAAGTTTTTCTGCCACTTCCCTAATTCTTTCAAAGCTGCTCAAATCCTTCACTTCAATATCCAGTTCCTTATTGGACTTCTCAAGCTTAGAAATCGAGCCTTCGGCAACTTGGATATCCTTGTTCACTTGATAAATCTCTGCTTGGTTGCTGACAATCTTCACACCGCCAATGCACAGCAATGCAACGAAAGCAATTCCAAGCAGTTTTTCTCCAGGAGATAATAATGATTTAGTTTGCTTTATTACCTTTTTAAATGTTTGTTTTTCTTCTTGCTGAAACTGTTCCTGCTGCAGCTTTCGCGCTAAATTGCTCATTTGTATACCTCCTAAAGTTTTTATAATTTCTCTGCAATGCGAAGCTTCGCAGATCTTGCTCTGTTATTTTCTTCAAGCTCTTCTTCAGACGGAACAATCGGTTTCCTAGTGATTAGCTTTAACTCTGGCTGAAACTCATCAGGAATGATTGGCAAACCTGGCGGTAAGTCAGGTAAATCGCTCGCCTTTTTAAATGCAGCCTTGCAAATTCTATCTTCAAGGGAATGGAAGGTAATGACACTTATTCTTCCGCCCTTATTTAACAATGAAATAGCTTGTCCAATGGAGTCTTCAAAAACACCCAATTCATCATTTACAGCAATTCTGATGGCTTGGAATACTCTTTTTGCCGGATGTCCGCCTTTTCGTCTTGCAGGTGCTGGAATTGCGTCTTTAATTAATTCAACAAGCTCCCCAGTCGTTTCTACAGGCTTTGTTTCCCTTGCCGCTTCAATCTTGCGGGCGATTTGCTTTGAAAATTTCTCTTCCCCATAACGGAAAAAGATTCTCACTAAATCTTCATACTTCCAATTATTAACAACTTCGTATGCAGATATATCTGCATCACTGTCCATTCTCATATCGAGAGGGGCATCATGGTGATAGCTGAAGCCTCTTTCTGGTGTATCTAGCTGAGGTGAGGAAACACCTAAATCGTAAAGCACCCCATCCACACCTGTAATTCCAAGATTATGTATTTCTTCCTTTAAATTGCTGAAGTTGCTTTTGACGATTGTCAGCTTGTCCTTATAGGGTTCAAGTTTTTTCTCTGCATTCATGATAGCTGTCTCATCTTGGTCAAAAGCAATCAGTCTGCCTTTGTCAGATAGTTTGGATAGAATCAGTTCACTATGTCCTGCTCCACCAAGCGTACAGTCGACATAAATGCCATCTGGTTGTATATTTAAGCCGTCAACGGCCTCATTCAGCAATACTGTAGTATGTTTAAACATGTTGTCCACCTGTCTATAGATTATTCTAAAAACCATTTTTAAATATCAAAGCCAATCATATTTTCTGCAATTTCTGCAAAAGAATCCTCAGATTCTGAAAAATATTCTTCCCAGAGTGATTTACTCCAGATTTCGATGCGATTGGATACACCTAAAATTATGCATTCCTTTTCCAGCTTTGCATACTGCACAAGCGGGGAAGCAATATTAATGCGCCCTTGTTTATCGAGCTCGCATTCTGTGGCTCCAGAAAAGAAAAAACGTGTAAAAGCCCGAGCGTCCTTTTTCGTTAAAGGCAGCGCCTTCAGCTTCTCTTCTATTATCTCCCATTCTGAGAGCGGGTAACCGAATAAACATTGATCAAGTCCGCGGGTTAGTATAAAGGTTTCCCCTAAATGGTCCCTAAATTTCGCAGGTACGATCAAACGACCTTTGGCGTCAACATTATGATGATATTCGCCCATAAACATACCTGCAACCCCCACTTTCTAACCTCAATGTACCACATTCCCCCACTTTCCACCACTGATACATAAATTCTATCTGTATTATGCATTTCCTGCAAGAGATATCCCTGTATTTTTATAAGCAAATTTTGCGGTTTCGCCTTTTATTTCGGCTGTTTTACTGAACATTTGAGGAAAAATGTTTGATTTTGCCTGATAAACGCAAAAAAAGCTGCCCTTTTTAACAGGACAGCTACAAATATTACAATTTAACAACCTTGTGGCTGCCGTCAAACTCCATCGGCAGCTTCAGTACATCTTCAAGGAAATGAAGACCAAAGTGATTCAAAAAGTAGAAAATATTCCATACACGCTCTTGCGGTATCCCGTCTGGCCTGATACATCGTTCAATTCGTGCATACTTATTTAAAATCACCTCATGCTTCGTCTTTAGGTCCATTTCCACCTTTTTAGCGAGGAAATCCACTTGATTAAGCAGGAGATTCTCATTCTTTTGAAGCAATGGCAGCATGCCTTTCATGGTTTTTTCCATTTCACTTTGCAAATCCTTGTATTTATTGGCAATGTCGGATTTCAACTGAACAATAAGATCATCCACCTTATCATTGCTAACAGCTGCAAGGAACGAGTTGCATGCTTCCTCTGTGCCTGACTGTAATACATCTGCGAGCGTTAAACCAAGCTCTTCCATATCAGCTTCCACACATCTCTCAAGCAAGGTGATATTTAGACGCGGTACAATTGGCGGCATTTTAATATTCATTTGTTCAAAAGCCTGCTTCAACTCGCCCCAATAAGCGATTTCCCCAGGACCGCCAATAAACGCAAGTGTCGGGAAAAGAAGGTCCTGCATGATTGGTCTTGTCACCACATTATTGCTAAGCTTATGAGGGAATTCACTTGCGATTTCCTTTAATTCCTCTAACGTAAAATGTACTGTCTGGTCTTTACCGACAAACAGACTTTTTTCTTCATCATATGTAAGCAGTATTCTCTCTGAATTTTCTTCATCATAATAGAACAAGTTGACAGGATTATCACTCATTTCAATAACTGTAGAATAGCCGCTTTCTTTAACAATCGTTTGCTGTTTTTGAACAGCTTCTCCTATTTCTTTAAACTGGTCTATTTGGTTTAAGAAAATTTCTTTTTCGAGAACACGTAATGCTTTATCACCTGAATCAACAATCAGTAAACCAAACTCCTGGAATAAGTGCATCACTAAATAGCTGAACAGGTCAACAAAAGTATGGGATGCATCAACTGCCTCTTTCACTAATACCAAGAGCTCTTTTGAATGCTCTGTTTCGCCATCAGCCTTGATTAGCTTCTCTACCCATGCATAACAAATTTCTTTATCGAGCTCAATATCGGAAGCCATCTTCTTTTCCACTACCCTTTGCGGGAATGTTTTTCTTTCCATTTTCTCTGCTCCAGGCACAAATACATGGTTTACTTCCAAATAATCATGATCTTCACCAGCAATCCAAAATACAGGAACTACAGGTATTCCAAGCTCACTACCCTTTTTTTCTGCAAGGAGAATGATGCTGATGATTTTATGTACAGAATAGAGCGGGCCTGTAAGTATACCAGCCTGTTGTCCACCAATGACAACAACACTGTTGTCCTTTCTTAAATTGGCGATATTTTGCTGGACTTTCTCTGATTGCGGAAAAGCTCTCATATAACCAGCAATATGATCAGCTAATTCATTTCTCATGAACTGTCTCTTCTCCAGTTCCTTCACCCTTTGAAAATAACTATCTTTATCACCATGATTATAATGATAAAAACCTTTCACTTTATCGTCCTGTGATAAATAATCTGTCACAAACTGATTCCCCGCTGGCAACGAGAGATTTACCATCTCCATTTATGTACTTCCTTTCTCATCAAAAAAGTTTTCATTTTTATTTATTATTTTATGTCGTCCGTGATTATTATATTGCTTAAAGAAAATAACCTATACTTTACATACATAGAGAGTATAGCATTCTCTTTAAAAAAAAGAAAAAGACTTTGCTTAAAAATTGTCTTTTTCTTTCAGATATGCTCATTAGCTATATGCCAAACTGTTTCATTACATAGTAGACGAGTCCGTATGCCATTAAAAAAAGATAGGCACAAAAAAAGAGCAGAAAGTTAATTCTCCAAAATCCTCGGAAGACTTTCTTATAAATAATTTCTTGTTTCACTTTCCAATGAAGGATCACAATGAAGACACCAATAAAAAGGATCACTAACAATATATAAGACAGCATGGACTTTCCCCAAATAGATATAATTAAAAAATGGACAGAAATGATAAAAAAGAGCGTGCTTATATCTAACGCAATATGTACAGATAATTTATGTTTTTTCGTCATTTGTTTACTGAGGATAAATATCAAAAGATAGCAAATAACTGGGAATGCAACGAAAAAACTAATGACTGCAGACGTAAATTGAAACATTATATCCCCCCTTTCCTTTCCTGCTCTTTGCCTTTTAGCATGGCATAATAGGCAGCGCATAACGGCAGATGTTTATTTGTCTGTGCAGCAATCTTCAACACATACCCTAAGATAGCATCAATTTCTGTCTCTCTCCCTGCCTCTATGTCCTTCAGCATAGAAGACTTATTTGCAGCTGTCTGCTTAATAACCTTCCAAACGTACTGTTTGCATGTCTCTTTTTTTTGTTCATTCCAGCCGAAGGTATCCGTTATCTCTGCTAAAAAAGGTGCTAGAAGTCGTTTATAGTGAGGATTTTCGAGTAGCTGGCCATTAGTCACTTCCAAAATGCTTGTCAATGTATTAACCAAACAGTTTACTACCAGTTTTTTTTGCATCATCAATATCGGGTCTGGCTGAATCTGCACCAAAAATCCTGGAATACTGTCCTGCTCTAGAATAGTGCCTGTCAGATTCAAACGGACTTGGTCTTTAAATGGTAGACTAGCAATTTGAATCGTCCCGATTCCGGTGTGTCTAATAGAAGTGCTGTCGAGCTTCATCACACCATGCTCTACAATCCCAACATATAATTCTTCCACTGCCAAACTATTTAGTGCTTCCAGGTGAGCCATTCCATTTTGCAGAAACAAAAGCCCTCTGATTTCGGATGACAGTTCCGTCACTTTTTTCATCACAGGCAAAAGCTGATACTGCTTAACAGTTATGATGGACAGATCTCCTGCTCCATCCCAATTTTCAAATAATTCTACCGTAAAATGATGCTGTTCTTCTTTATTCGCCAAAAAGAGGGTCAGTCCCTTTTCCCTTAATTGTGCTTTTTGGCTTTGTGTGCGGACAAATACGGTTACATCATGTTTTGGTGCTAAATAAGCTGCACAAAGCAAGCCAATAGCCCCACCGCCGATAATGCTTATTTTCATTTCAACACCTTTTCCCCTGTATTCTTTATTATTCTGTAGTACCATCTTAACATTTTCCAGCTAAATTAGTAGCAATTAAGACCAAAGTACCTATAAATATAAAAGGTGTAAAGCAAAAACAGTTCCATATGATCAGAAAAAATAATTATGAATGAAAAATTTTATAGGGAGATATATCCGTTTAGACGAAAAAGCCCCCTTGAATCCTTTTGCAAAGAAAGGTTCAAGGGGGCAAGACCATGTTGCTTTTGTTAAGCGTTTTGTTGTTTTTCTTCTTCTTTAAATACAACCATTTTACGAGCCTTTTCCATCAAATCAACTAGCGCTTTATAGGCTTCATCCATTGTTTGCAATTCCTTTTGGAGCTTTTGGTTCTCATTGTGCAGCTCACTAATTTTTGCTTCAAGTTCAGCAGTCTCTTTAACAGCTGCATTATCAAGCTTATGATGTTCTTCAAGCTGTAAAGATTTTTGATATATATCTTTTAAATATTCTAAAATTTCTTCAAAGTTTTTCGTTTCAACAGGCTCTGGCTGACCGCCTATGAAAGAAACTTCTTCCACTGGCTCTTCCACAAGAACAAAACCTTTTTTTAACTGCTTTCTTTGGCTCTTTGCTAATTCAATAGCTGATTTATATTGTTTGCGCACATATGAATTCCAGCGGAATCCGCATGCTGCACTTGTTCTTGTTAATAGCTTTCCTACTTCCTCGAACGCTTGAAGCTGTGTTCCACCTTCTCTAATTAAACGGAGTACTACTTCTGCTAGCAGTATATCTTCATCTTTTGACCAAGCATCTTGTCTTGTTGTTGACATCAGCTAAATCCCTCCTAGTGTTTTTTATTCATACATATGCGTATACTAGAAAAGATAGACTGATATTTAGTCTTTTAGAAAAAAAATATTTAAAATCACACTAGAACAAAACAAGACTTGTCTTAACTAGACTAGTTATTGGCCTAAACCTGCATTTCACAAAGAATCTACTCTGAAATTTTCTAAAAAGCTAGTCTATCACAGCAACGCTTTTGCGAGTTCGTTCTCTGATATAACTTTAATTCCTGCCCTTCTTAATAGCGCTGTTGTAATTCCTGCTCCCTCATGCTGTATCCCTTCAAAATTACCATTGTATATATAGCTGCTACCACAAGATGGGCTAGACTCTTTAAGAACGACTGTACTCGCCTGCAGCTGCTTCACAACAGCCAGTGTTTTAAAGGCACCATCTACATATAAATCTGTAACATCATTCCCACTTTTATCTATTATAATTGCATGACCATCGAGCACATCATAGCCATTGCCGCCTTTAATTTCACAGGGCTCTCTTGGTGTCTGAAAACCTCCCAGCAATTCTGGACAAACGGCAATCGCCTCTTTTTTGTCAATCAGCTCTTTAATCTTTTCATTAAGACTATGCGACCCGTTATATCTTACCTTCAACCCTGCTAAACAGGAACTGACCACAATCACGCCAAAGCTGCCTCCTTCGTCACTACTATTTAATACCTCTATTATACAAATAACTAAGTGTTTTTTTCTCCTAAGATTAACTTAAGCACAAAAAAAGCACCGGACTATTTGTCCGGTGCTTTTTTCAAAGGAAAATTAGTTGCTTACAACTTCTTTACCTTTGTATGTTCCGCAAGCGCTACATACGCGGTGAGCAAGTTTCATTTCACCACAGTTAGGGCATTCTACCATACCAGGCACTTGTAATTTAAAATGTGTACGACGTTTTCTTTTTGCAGTTTTAGATGTTCTTCTAAAAGGTACAGCCATTCTTCCCACCTCCTTAAAGAGTATTAAGAAAGTCTTGAGAGCAGATACAATCCATTCTCAGGTTTTCTTGTTTGTCCAAGCATAAAGCAAGGAGCTTTACTCATTTTCAAAAAATTTCGCAAGTCCTGCAAGCCGAGGATCAACTTTCTCCTTCTTCTCTTGCTCATGGATAACTTCCCAGTCCTTACCGGATTGAGGAGCACCCTCTTCTGTACTGTCTTCACAGAAGACTTGCATTGGTACTTCAAGTAAAAGTATTTCTTCTATAATTGGCAATAAGTCAATTACATCGCCCTTTACTTGATGAACTTCCTCTTCTCCTGTTTCATAATCCGGAACATTCAAAAGGAAAGTTTCAGTCGTTTCTACATTAATTGGATAATCCACGTCTACTAAAGTACGAGAGCAAGGTAATACTAAATGACCTTGTATTTTTAAATGAAAAGTCACTTTCTTTGAATCAATATCTGTTCTTCCTGTAATATGCATAGGAGATACACGCCTGATGGAGGAATCAACTTCCTTAATTCCATCTGCGTTGATTGTTTCATCAATAGATAGTCCCTTACTTCGGTATTTTTGTAACTGGCTTAACGTCCATTTCATATATATCACCCCAAGGCAACAAAGGTAATTATAGCTTTCATATAATTATTTGTCAATATTTTTTCTTTACACTATCTTTGCTTTTCCCTTTTATACTTAAAAGCATGATGGGTTTGCAATTCTAATGCAATAGCACTGTATCTATTCTACCTCGAAAAGACGGAATTGCAAATATTATGGCTGCACCTTTTTTCGCAAAAAGAATCCTTGCTTTATAAGCTTTGCTTATCGTTTCTTTATCATGTATTCTAGGATAAGAAATTGAGCTTTAATCGATATAGTTACGAAAGCAATGCCAATCATTCTTGAAAGAAACTTGTAAGGAGATTTGAAATGAAAGCTGTTGGGATAATTGTCGAATATAATCCATTTCATAATGGACATTTACATCATATCCAAAAAGCAAAGGAATTATCAGATGCAGATATTGTCATAGCAGTTATGAGTGGACCATTCCTGCAGCGGGGCGAACCCGCATTAGTTTCCAAATGGCACAGAGCAGAGATGGCGATTTCTGGCGGTGCTGATCTTGTCATTGAACTTCCCTATGCGTTTAGCGTACAACATGCAACCATTTTTGCACAAGGAGCAGTGCAGTTGTTGGACAGTTTACACTGTGATGCTGTTTGCTTTGGCAGCGAGTCTGGAAAAATTAATGAATTTATGAATGCATACCATATCTTGACTAGCAAGAATGCTTTATTCGCTGAAAGGATCAAGCAGCATCTGCAGGAAGGCTGCAGTTATCCAAAAGCAATGTCACTTGCCTTTACGGATTTAACAACAGGTGAGGATAATATTGCCGACTTAACATTGCCAAACAATATTTTGGGCTTTGAGTATGTAAAAGCAGTAATGTCAAAAGGCTTGCAGATGGGTCTTTATACAATTCCGCGGATTAAAGCAAATTATCATGATTCATATTTTAGTTCCGAGACTATTGCCAGCGCTACGAGCATCCGCAAGGAAATTTTTGAAAAACATAGCGTTCAAACGATTGCACCCTACGTGAATACCACTACTCTGAAGATCTTAGAAGACTACAAACAAACCTTCTCTATTTTTCATCAATGGGAAAATTACTGGCCATATCTTAAGTTTAGGCTTATACAAATGTCACCGAGTGAACTGCAAACGATTTATGAAGTGGAGGAAGGTATTGAGAACCGAATTTTGGCGATTTGTCAAAAAGCAGATTCCTTTCAGGAGTTCATGTCCTTGTTGAAAACGAAACGCTACACTTGGACAAGGCTCCAGCGAATATGTGTCCATATTCTGACAAACACAACAAAAGGGGAAATACAAAAGAACGACACACCTGCATACTTGCGACTGTTAGGCAGCACAAAACTAGGGAGAGCTTATTTGAAGAAGCACAAAAAGACACTTAAACTCCCACTTATCAGCAAGCTTTCTTCCATACAACATCATCAAATTGACTTAGACATACGAGCAGCATCTATTTATGCACTGGGTGCACACCCTGCAAACCAGAAGGAGCTATTAGCGATGGAATACAGTCATGTTCCTATCATGGTAGATGAATAAAAAAAAGGAATGACCAAGTAAAAACAGGTCATTCCTTTTTTTCTCTTTTCCATTTTGCTATCGCTTTTTTTATGTTAGCTGTATGCAGTCTTGCCTCCTCTTCTCCTCTTTCAATTATTTTCTCTAAATCGGTAAAAGCCTTGCTGTTAAACATTTCAACTTGGGGCCTTATCATAAAATCACTCGCCTCTTCCCGATAATTAACAAGCTCCCGCTGCATAATGTCAATACTGCGCATGATGACATCGTATATAGAGCTTATCTCGGCATCATTGCCTACATTTGCTACATCAACGGCAATCACTAAGTCTGCTCCCATTTCTTTCACGACAGAAACAGGAATCCTGTCGATTACTCCTCCGTCCACTAGAAGCCGCCCGTCCATTTTTTCCGGCACAAAAATGCCTGGAATCGAAATGCTTGCCCTGACAGCCTCTGCAATCGGCCCCTTTTTAAAGACAACCTTTTCTCCCAACGACAAATCTGTTGCGACAATCGCAATAGGGAAATCCAAATCTTCAATATTTTTTCCATACGTAAACAAATGAATAAGCTCTTTCACTTTGTTTCCTGCTATAAAACCCATTCTCGGGAGTGTGAAATCAAGATAATATTTTCGTTTAAAAAATTTAGAGATGAAATAAAGTCTGTCAATATCTGAGCCTGCCGCATAAAGGGAAGCAACTATCGCTCCAATGCTGCTTCCTGCGATATAATCTATCGGAATATTGGCCTCTTTTAATATTTTGATGACTCCGATATGCGCAAACCCTCTGGCACCGCCGGAACCAAGTGCTAATCCAATCTTCGGTCTATTCATTAAAGGAAAACCCTCCAATTATTTAATTTGGTCATAGTAATCTTATGGTCTTTTTTTTCTGCTTATGAGTATATTGTTTGGTAGAGGGCTAAAAGGACGAGTTTGAAATAGATGTTTTATAAAGGGGAGGGAATATATTCTTGTATCGTTCGAAAGTGAAAACCATAATTCTAGCTGGCACTGCATCTTTTTTAGCTTTTGCACTAGTTACATTCCCTGCAACAGCAGTCGAAGCATCCAAGGACGGTCTAAACACATGGTGGACAATCGTCTTTCCATCATTGCTTCCTTTTCTCATTTTATCTGAAGTTTTAATCGGATTTGGAGTTGTTCGATTTTTAGGGGTTTTACTAGAACCGGTAATGCGCCCACTTTTTAAAGTTCCAGGTGTCGGCGGGTTTGTATGGGCGATGGGGATGGTATCCGGCTTCCCTACAGGAGCAAAATTAACAGCCAGGTTAAGAGAAGAAAAGCAAATTACGAAGGTTGAAGCTGAAAGGCTCGTTTCCTTTTCAAATGCTTCTAACCCGATGTTCATTATCGGCGCCGTTTCTGCTGCTTTCTTTCATAATCCGAAGCTTGGATTTCTGCTGGCAGGAGCCCATTACTTAGCGAATTTTACTGTCGGTCTTTGTATGAGATTTTACGGAGTAGATGAAAAGATTCCGAAAGATAAAAAGAGCAGCAAAGTTCCTTCTTTGAAGCGTGCATTGCGGGAGCTTCATCACACCCGCTTGAAGGATAAGCGTCCATTAGGAAAGCTGCTAGGTGATGCTGTAACATCTTCCATACAGTCTCTATTAATGGTAGGCGGGTTCATCATTCTTTTTTCTGTTATTAATCGCTTGCTGTTTCACTTGCAGGTAACTTCCCTTTTGGCTGGGTTCATAGATAAATTCTTTGAGCTTTTTTCCTTCTCCACCGCTTTGTCTATCCCATTTATTGCCGGGATTTTCGAGATTACGCTGGGAAGTAAATTAACAAGCGGAGTAGAATCGAGCACTTTAATGCAACAAGCAATTGTGACAAGCATGATTCTTGGCTTTTGCGGATTGAGTGTGCAAGCACAGGTTGCAAGTATCTTAGCACAAACAGATATTGGTTTTAAGCCGTTCTTCTTCGCACGAATTCTGCAAGCTATTTTTGCAAGTATTTACACGTATTTGTTCTGGGATGTTTTCAGCGCGAATTTCCTTAATGATGATAAACCAGCGTTTGCGATGCCCGCGTTTTTAGAAGACCAGGGATGGATTAGCCAAGCTATGCAAAAATGGATGGAGATAGGTCCGGCATTTACCATTATTTGCTTGTCCGTTTATGTTGTCATCCTTTTCTTCCGGCTTCCAGGAAAGAAACGGACAGTTTAACAAAAAAGGGATTGTGAAAAATCTTCACAATCCCTTTTTATCTGTACTTTTTAACTGACGAAATTTTTCCTTTAACGCACTCTCAACCGATGGCGGTACGAGTTCAGATATATCTCCATCGTATTTACTGACCTCTTTCACAATACTAGAGCTCAAAAATGAATATTGGTTATTTGTCATCACAAAAAAAGTTTCAATTTCATCTGATAAGACTCTGTTCATAGATGTGATCTGCATCTCATACTCAAAATCAGAAACAGCACGAAGGCCGCGAATGATGGCAGTTGCATTGACACTTTTCGCATATTCAATAAGAAGACCTTCATATGAGGAGACAGTTACATTAGGAATGTCCTTTGTTACTTCCTTTATTAACTCAAGTCTTTCCTGCACAGAAAAAAACGGCTTTTTCGATGAGTTGTTTAAAACACAAACATAAACTTGATCAAAAACTTTTGCCCCTCTTTTAATAATGTCGATATGACCATTTGTGATTGGATCAAAACTGCCAGGACATACTGCAATACTAGCCATTTATGCATTTTCCTCCATATCTGTTTGTTTTGAATAAATCGATACAGCAATGATTCCATACTTTTCATATTTAATTTGCTGAAAACTGCCGATTTTTTCCGGGAGTGCTACTTCTGAACCATGTTCGCAAACTATTACACCATCATCAGCAAGGAGGCCCTCTTCATTAATAATCAGGACTAATTTCTCCAATTGCTGTTTTTTATAAGGCGGGTCTAAAAATATGTAATCAAAAACTACATCTCTTTTTATTAGCGCTTTAAGCGCCCTGTCTGCTTCATTGCGATAAACCTCTGCTTTAGCTTCCAATTTGCAAGCAGCGATATTCGTCTTAACTGTATGTATAGCTTTTCCATCCTTATCAACAAAAATGACCTTTTCAAGCCCCCTGCTTAACGCCTCAATCCCTAATCCACCACTGCCGGCAAACAGGTCGAGACCAATTCCGCCTTCAAAATACGGGCCAATCATATTGAAGATTGCTTCTTTCACTTTATCCGTAGTCGGTCTTGTCGAATTGCCAGGCACCGCCTTTAATGAAATGCCTTTATTCGTTCCTGAAACGACTCTCATCATACATCACCACTGATTTATTAGTTGATAGTTTATCATTGACTATCCTATCATAAACATTCCCGGGATTCCAACACTCATTTACACTTCTATAAAGAATCAGATATCGGCACACACAAATCTCAAGCTGTTTTTAATTTTTCACAAAAAAGCAAACTTTGATGTATAAGGTGCGCTTCCTTGGCAATACTGTAATTAACAACATCTATTCGAGGATGTTGTTGCCAACCGCGGAGAAGACTTACGTTTCCCCATAAGTTCTTCCTCCGGTTTCTCCTCTCCCTTTACCTTCTTTCCTGTAAGAGGATATAGAAGGAGCCTGCAAGCAAATAGCTTGCAGGTTTTTTTTTTCAAAATAAAAAAACCAAGATGTATTCTTAGTTTTTTTATATGCCCATCTTATAATCATATTCTTTTGCTTTGTCCGGTTTAGAATTTTCAAATTCCATTTTTAAAAACGGTTTATACGAAGGCTCTACTTTTTTCACAAATGAAAAGGAGTTTAACTTTTCCATTAGAGCTTCTGTTTCCGTTAAATTAGTATATAGCACAACATACTTTAATCGTTTGGAAATATAGTGGACATTTCCATATCTGCGCAGCATTTTCGCCTGCTTCAACGAATAAAGGTACACGATGATGCCTTGTCTCTGCCCTAGCATGATATTCCCCCGCTTCTATTTTTTTATATTCTAGCATAGCAATAAAAAAATTCATATGAATTATGTAAATTTTAGAAAGGTTCCGCCTTCATTAATCCATAAAAAAGGCGATGAAGCAATCATCATCGCCTTCTATCATTTATGCCGAACAGCTGCAGCTGCCTCCGCTTCCGCAGCCTCCGCTGCAGCCGGAAAGCTCATCGAAGAACGGGTTTCCTGTTGGTACCTTTACGAATTCAGAAACAGATCTTCCGATGATAACACTGACCTCATCGAGCAATTTTTGCAGATTATTTTCTGCTATCTTAAATGCAGCAACATTCTCGTCCATATCCATATCCCTTTTGAGCTGTCTGATTTCCATCATAACTCTCTTATACTCAGGATGATATTTGCCGAAGCGCTGCACTTCTTCGTACAGTTCTTTCATTTCATTAAAAGAAATGATTTTCCCCTGTGTTTCTTTATCAGTTATAAGGTTTGCCATGCGCATACGATATTGTTCTGCCACATCTGATTCCAATATCATTTCCGCTATGGACTCTGCCTCTTCTTGTAACATAAGCATTTCAGTTGTAGCAAGCACGATTAGCTCACCTCCAATTCTCATTTTAACTGATAAATACGAGAAAAGAAAGCAATCTGTTACGAAAACAGCTGTACATAAAACTTGCCTTAACAGGACTTAGTTGATTGTCACGGTAAATTCTTTTTGAAACAAATTTATCCCTTTGTTATTAATAATTTTAAGAAGAGCTTGGTGCTGGCCGCTTTCTACATTCCTGACAACAAATGCTGCGCTTTTGTATTCCCCTACAGTCTTGCCGTCCATTTCTAATATAATTTTCCCTGTTTCCTTGCCACTGTCTTCGCGAAAAGAAAGAGATGGTGCTTTACAATCAATATAAACATTATTACCCTTAATGAGGTAATGCACGGTAATATCTTGACTCTGAACGTATGCTGATGCTAATGCTGTTTCACTTCCTAAATTCATTGCTGCTTGTCCTTCCTCCTTCACTTGAGGATCTGGAACGTCATTGTTGCAGCCATTCAAAAGGAATAAAGCAGGAATACAAAACATTAGAATTTTTTTCATAAGGAACAGCTCCCTAACATGAATTCTTTTCGTTTAGTATTCGCTGCTGCTTCCCTTTTTACTCACACAGAGTGCCGAAAATTTACCATCACGATTGTGAGTTCATTGCTTGGAACATCCCGACCATCATCGAGGCCATTTGGACACCATTGGAAAACTTCTCCACATGATGAGGAATAGTCTTTTTATAATAATGTAATGAAGCAACTTCAAAACTCTGTAATTCACCTGGATTTCTGCTTAATTGTCTGTACCAAAGCGGCTGTTCCCGAATAAATTGCTGCAATTCCCTGTTTTCCTCTAAGTACTCTTTCACGTTTTTCCTCAAAGATTTGCCTCCTTAATCTTTTCTAAATGCAAAAGGACCTGTCGGCTGTTGCACTTTACCTTTGCTGGCCTCTTGAGAGGGGCTGCTGTTTGGAGAAAACTGCGCAATGACACCTTGAATTGTACCAAGCGCTTGGTTGATATTAGCGATATAGCCTTGCAGCTGATTTTGATCCATATTTTTTATGGAATCCATAATAGAAGACATCCATAATGATTTACTTGTATTTGTTCCTGTCTCTTCGGTTTTTTCTGTACTTTGCCCTGTATTTTGCTCACTGCTCCAGCGAGCGTCTTCTTCTCCCAGCAAGTACCAATCTTCAAATAACTGCTGCCATGTTGCTTCGCCACTTCTCACCTCTTGAATAATGTGGGGATTCTCTTTCACAAACTCTTTAAATTGTTGGACTGAAGGATGAAGTTGTTTACCTGACATGCTTTTTTCACCTCTATTACGCTGAATTTGCCTACCTTACTATATGTTAACTTCCTTAAAAGGTGCCTAGTTGGCAAAAGAAAATTGGGCATAAAAAAGCACTTTTATTGTTAAGTGGATTCTTAGCAATAAAAGTGCTGCAGTTAACCTTTTACCATTTTTCAATAAAGTTTTGCGTGTAGTATTTATTATATACTCCTACACCTAAATGGGTGAAGCTTTCATTCAAGAGGCATTCCCTGTGCCCCTTGCTGTTCAGCCAGCCTTCCATAACAGCAGCTGCATCTGTGTATCCCGCTGCTATATTTTCCCCTGCAAGCTGATAAAAAACATCTCCTGTCTTGAGCCGTTCCTCCAGGTCGCCATATTTATCAGATGTATGGGAAAAATTCTTCGTATCATACATATCTACACTATGACCTAAAGCTACTGTTGCTGTGTCTTCATCCCATTGAACCTTCCCTAAATTAAACCTGCTTCTAATAACATTCGTAATATCTAATATTTGACGTTCATTGCCATCCTCAACAGCTTCATTTTCCTTCACTACCAAATCTGCTTCCAAAAGCTCTCCTCTGTATACAAGCTCATACGGCCTGATTTGAAGCAATGTTCGTGCATCCATATAACGGACGCTTGAGAGTGTTCCTGTAAACTTATCAAAGTACAGCTGCACATAATAATCGCCCATTTTCACAAGAGGCCTGTTGTTAATTTCATCTTCTGAAAGCTCAAACCGGTAGGAGGAGTCCTCATAATTCAAACTGATATTTGTCTCGATTGGTGTCTTTTCATATATATTGCCGATTTCTTCGCCAATCTTGTACGGAGCTATGTTCACATCTTGTCCAATTGCAAAAATCGTCACCACTTTATCATCGAGCACACCAACCTGAAAATATTTAGAGGAATCTTGATTGTATATCCACCATTCATATTCGTAATTGGATGGGTCTTTTCTTGCTGGTTCTCCGTATTTTTTGACAAGGTCCTTTGCACTGCTGCCGATCATGCTTCCAAGCCCCTCTTCAGGCATTGAAATCGATGTGTCTTCGTCCGCTTCTTCTGAAAGACCTTCATCGACTTTCGCTGAGTTCGTGCCGTCATCTACAAGGGCATCAGAGTTTTCACTTGTATCAGTAATACTCATGTAAAACCAGACCGCTAGCAATATAGAAATAATAATTACAATTCTGAGTAATGTCTTCAGAGGCTGAACCCCCTCTCTACCATCATTTCTATCATTATATGTTTGCTGCTTACTAAATAGTATAGCATTATTAAAATAAAATCTGATAGACTGAACTTTTTAGAAATTAAAATCCTAGTATAGCTTTAATAACAGAGGTAGTCTCTCCGCCATGATAGATTACATAAAGCAGTAAATAAACCGCAACACCGGTAATGGCAGTGAAGAACCAGATAATGCTCGTAGTTGGGCCAATCTTACGGTGAATTTCATATTTCTTCTTATAACCTGTGACAAGCATCGTAATTCCTAACACAGCGCCTGTTGTTGCTAAAGTGATATGAAAAATCAGAAATATTGTGTAGTATATTTTAATATCATCTGGTCCACCGAATGCAGTATTCCCGATAAAAATAGTTCTGGAAGCGTAGATGACAAAGAAAATAACCGCACAGATTGCGCCAATAAGCATTGCTTTTTGATGTGCTTCCAATTTTCGTTTGATTATTAAGCCCCAGCCAATTGCGACAAAAATCGCACTCAATACAATAAATGCAGTGCTAATAGTAGGTAAAACCGGTAGTGAATAATTCATTTTCAAACCCTCTCTAAATAAGTATTTTTAAAGGGAATTCCCTAAGCTTTTAACAAGTGTACCTTGCACACAATAAAAATATGTATGAAACAAGCAAGACAAAAAAAGGATATTCTAGCAAAAGGATAACACTTCTATTCGACAATCTCTCCAAAGTTTGTCTAGCTTTCCCTTTCATCTTAACGGCTTCCTAAAGCAAGAATCAAGTATACTGTGCCTGCTTTAGGAATTACTGTTAAGTAAGTCTGCCTTAAGTATTGGAGTTATGTTGAATGATCGTGTCTATCCATTGATAGAATATCCTCTTACTTAGATGATGAATGTGACAAGGACCATGGCAACGAATAAAATGGTCATATATTGAAGAGAATATACGAACATAGCAGTCGCCCATTTAATCTCGTCCTTTTTCTTGCTTGCAATAATACCTGTGATAATCCAGCCGATATTAAGCAATGTTGCCAGAATTAAGAAAGGAATACCAAGTTTCACTAATAAGAATGGCAATGGAAGTAAAGCGATAACCCATGCATACGTATGTTTTTTTGTTACTTCAAAGCCTTTTACAACAGGAAGCATCGGCACTCCTGCTGCTCTGTACTCCTCTACTCTTCTAATTGCCAATGCATAGAAATGCGGTGGCTGCCAGAAGAACATAATTAAGAACAAGCTCCATGCCATAATATCAAGATTCGGATCAATTGCCGCCCAACCGATTAAAGGCGGAACAGCACCGGAAAAGCTACCGATAACTGTGTTTGAAACAAGTCTTCTCTTAGACCACATTGTGTAGACAACCACATAGCTGAAAGCTCCTACCAATGCAATCACCGTTGCAGAGATAGTCGTTAGAAGCATAAAGAATGTTCCGATTGCAAGCAAACCGAATCCGAGAACTGCAACCTTGCCTGGTGTGACTTTCCCAGTAACAGTCGGTCTCTCCTTAGTTCTTTCCATCAGCGGATCAATATCCCTGTCAATATAATTGTTTAGTGCACAAGATCCTGCAATAATTAAGGCTGAACCAATTAATGTATACAAGACTGTGTCGATATTCACCAAAAATTTCTCTCCAGAAAAATGCAGCGCCAGCCACAATCCTGTAAAGACTGTAATTAGGTTAGAATTTACAATACCTACTTTGATCAGCGCTAAGAAATCCTTCCACGCAGATGTTTTTGGCAATGATTCTTCCCCGTCAACCTGAGCTTCAGGATACGCTCTATAATTTGCCATAGATGTTTCCTCCCTTATTTAAACCAAATCTATATCCTTTATAAAAAGCTTAAAAGTGCAATTGGAATTACTGTTCATTCCCACTTAAACTCATCTTTCCTTTATATAAACATAAAGGTAAATGATTGTTTGTGCCCAATTTCACAATTATTAACAACATTTAAACGATGAAAAAAGGCCCTTTTATAATTAAAACATATTTCAATCTTTTTTTCCGCATTTTTTTACAAAAAAATAAAAGTCTCTCTATGCGAAATAGATTCCTTCGACCCACAATCTATTATAAATCTAATTGCCCCGTTAGCCAAATAAAATAACTGAAATGGATATACTTCACTTACATAGGAAAATTAAAGAAGATGCCCTAATCCACTAGGGCATCTTCTTTATGCTAGATTCTTTCCTGCTGTGCGATTCTTTTTCTCAAAGGAACCTCAGGAACAGCCTCTTCTCGATTTTTATACACTTTTTCATATTTAGTGAACATCGAAACATTCAGCAATATTCCCATGCCTATGGCGAGCTGTACAAGCGATGACCCTCCGTAGCTTACGAAAGGGAGCGGAACACCTGTTAGAGGTATCACTCCTGACACACCGCCGATGTTAATGAAAGACTGGATGCCAATCATGCTTGAAATCCCGATTGCAAGGAGGCTGCCAAAAGGATCTTTGCATTTCAATCCAATATATATACCTCTTAACACAATATAGCTTAAGCATACGACTACAAAACCTACCCCAAAAATACCGAGCTCTTCTGCAATTACCGCCATAATGAAGTCTGTGTGGCCGTCTGTTAAATATCCGAGCTTTTGTATACCCTGTCCTAATCCAAGACCTTTTAAGCCTCCTCCGCCTATGGCAATAAGCGAGTTGCTCATTTGGTAGCCGGTGGATTGGACCATGTCTTCAGCAAAAGGCGAATCCATAAATACGAAAATCCTGCTCAGCTGCTTTTCAGTCAAGACATCTTTGCCAAAAAGCTGAAGAACTACTACAGCAATTGCCACTACAGCAAGGCCGATGCCGGCTAGCTTTGACAAGTTCTTCAAACTCATTCCGGAACAGATAATAATCGTTGCCGCAATCATGAAGATTATCGCTGCTGTTCCAAAGTCAGGCTGTAAGCCGACTAGCATACATACAAGCAATAAGTATGCGAGCGGCGGTGCAACCCCTCTGTTAAATTCGTTTATGTAAGATTGCTTTTTCGCATAGATGGCGGAGAGATAAACAATCACCGACAGCTTAACGAATTCCGCAGGCTGCAGGCTTGCAGTTCCAAGCTTATACCAGCTTTGTGCATTTCCTGCCACATGACCAAGAATAAAAACACCGAAAAGACCAATTAACGATATAAAAACCATGGGAACGAGAAATCTATTGCTCATAAATGCCTTATAAGGAAAAAGGGCGACAACAATAAAGGCCACTCCTGCCACAAGCAAGTTAAGAATCTGTTTCTTATAAAAGAAACTGCTGCTGTCTTCCCCATAATATTGGACAGATGATACCATACTGGCACTGTATATCATAATTACTCCAAATAGAGAAAGTAATACCATTGCAACAATCAGTGTATAATCATATGATTTTAAGATTTTTTTGAACATCCGCTGCTACCCCTTACTAAAGTTTAAGCAATGACAATACATTCGCTGCCATTTGTTTCAATTCCTGCCTATTAGCTTGGAAGTTTTTCTTTTGCTGCTTTTACTATTCTAACATGATATAAAAAATATCACATGGATTTCAACAATAAAAAAACTCAAACAATAAGTTCGTTTGTTTGAGTTCGCTTATTATTTTCTTATAGACGCTTCATGTAATACTGAGAGTTCTTTTTCTAATTCGTCTAGTATCTTCTTGCCGACGCTTTCTTCCACTAACCCTAACCGAATAGCAAAATCTATCTCCTTGGATAATCCAAACATTTGTGTATCCAGAACTTCTTCATATAAAGGACATTGCGGCATTGTTAAATTATCCATTTGAACTTTTATAAGCTTTAGTATTTTGTCAGCATCTGCTTTTAACAGTGCATTTGCTTTCTCTTTATGGTTTATGATCATATCAGAAGTCAACCCTATCCCCCCGTTTCCGAGCGATTATCCTATCTATAAAGTTTAAACTCAACATAGGAAAATTGCAAGAACTATCACAAGAAAGTTATTTACAGGAAAGCTAATCTAGAATTCTCCTTACCTGCCGAAAGTTAAAAACTGACAAAGAAACATAGACAAGATATACTAAAAACATACATACTAATTGCAGTCATACAGACAGGAGAGATAAAAATATGAACCAAATCATGCAAGTAAAGGGATTAGTCGCATTTCCAATTACTATCGATCCAAGTGTTTGGATTTTTGATGACCGAAAAAAAACAAGTGAGGAAATATTTGCTTTGACGCAATCTGAGTCTGATTTGGAAGCATATACGAAAGAGGTTTCGAAGCACTGGGACCGGGAATTGCTTGAAGGTGCACATTTGCCTGAAAAAGCTGCAGGAAAAAAATTTAAAAAACAAGAGATAATAACAGGTACATTTTACATGCCGCTTGCGCCTTTTATAAAAAATGCCGAGCCATTAAAAGAAGCAGAGCAAATTGTGATCCAATCTGCAGAAAAGGAGCTTACTTACCCACTAAGCGTTGTAGATGATATGGTGCTGCTTTTCTGCAAAAACGGTAAGCCGCTAACGGACAGCGGACCTATTCATTTATTTTTTAAAAACAAAGGAATAGACCAAACGCCGTTAACGTCCATCACAGGATTTGAACTTACTTAAACATTGCTTTTTAGTTATATCAGCTTGCCCTTTTTATGGTTACTAACTAAAGTACTTTAAATCCAACTATGCCAGGCTGTTTTGAAACCGCTTATCTTTCTAAACGTGATCTCAAGCTGTCAATCGAGATGCGTTTTTATCAGACACACTTTCAGAAGGATATACTGTCACAACAGCCTGAAATAGATGCACATACTTTATTACAGCAGGTCTGCAGCCAATTGGGCTAAACCAGACCGCTCTCCTTTGACAAGCTTGACATGCCCTGCAATCTGCTGGTCTTTAAACCTTTCGACTACATATGTCAAACCATTATTGAAAGCATCAAGATACGGATGGTCAATTTGCTCCGGATCTCCCATGAGTACTATTTTACTGCCTTCTCCCACTCGTGTCAGAATCGTTTTCACTTCATGCTTTGTTAAGTTTTGCGCTTCATCAATGATGATGAACTGATCTGGTATGCTTCTTCCCCTTATATAGGTTAACGCCTCTACTTCAATAGACCCCATTCCAGCTAGTATTGCTTCCAGCTCTCCTGGTTTTTTTGTATTGAAAAGATACTCCAGATTATCAAAGATAGGCTGCATCCAAGGTCTCAGCTTCTCTTCCTTTTCTCCAGGAAGAAAACCTAAGTCCTTCCCCATTGGTACAATCGGTCTTGCAACAAGCAGTTTTTTATAATCTCCATAATCCTCTGTCTGCATCAGACCTGATGCTAATGCAAGCAAAGTTTTACCTGTTCCAGCCTTGCCAATCAATGTGACAAGCGGCAAGTCTCTTTTCAGCAGCAGTTCAATCGCCATCGTCTGCTGAACATTTCTCGGACGAATTCCCCATATATGTTCATGATCAAAAATGAGCTTCTTCACATACTTACGAGTTGCATCCACCACTGCTAACGCTGATGAGGACGAACCAAGTACATCCTTCAGGAGGATAAATTGATTTGGATAAAAAGCTCCTGTATTATAACCAGCTCCCAATTCAGAAATAAGCAGCTGCCCTTTTTCATAAAACTTATTTAATATATCTAAGGTTACTTGTACATCCGTAAAACCAGTATAAAGATGATCGTTTTCCACCACCCGGTCGCTCAGAAAATCCTCTGATTCAAGGCCGATTGCATCTGCCTTCACTCGGACGAGCGTATCCTTACTAACCAGTATGACAGTTCGTCCATCCTCTTTTTTCTCTTCCTCTAAAGACAAGTTTTTTGCAACTGCCAGAATGCGGTTATCGTTTGTTTTCTCCACAAAAATTTCCTGCAGCTGGTGAAAAGAGCGATGGTTCAATTCGATTCGTAATGTGCCGCCATTTTCGAGTGGTATTCTTTCATGCAGCTTTCCTGATTCTCTTAGATTGTCAATTAGTCTGGATATTTGTCTTGCATTCCTCCCTATTTCATCCATATACCTTTTTTTGCTGTCTACCTCTTCTAAAACTACTGCTGGAATGACTACATCATTTTCTTCAAAAGAAAAAATGGAATAAGGATCCTGTAACAAGACATTTGTATCTAAAACATAAATTTTACTCAAACTGATGCCTCCTGCTCTAAAACGTCATGAGTTGCCCTACTCTCCGATATCGGAAAGAACCTTGATAAAATATATGTTTTATCGAATAAAGATAGAAGATATTTTGCACAATAAACATTAGAAGTGTAAAAAAATTTTAGAGGAATCATCATAAAAGGAGGAAATCCTGCATGAAAAAAAGCATTTTATGTACTTGTCTTGTACTATTGCTTGCTGGCTGTGCCGCTAACGGTAATCGTGATGCACAAACAGACAACGATCTAGCGGACGTTAAAAACTCAACGATAGATGATGTAAATCGAAAATCCGGCCAAGAAATTTCCGAGCGTCTTGTAAATTTAGCAACAAGCATTCCTAATGTGAATGATGCCACAGCCGTAGTAATAGGAAGATATGCTATTGTCGGAATTGATATAAATTCTAACTTAGACCGATCAGAGGTTGGCTCCATTAAGTATGCTGTAGCAGAAAGCCTTAAAAACGACCCAAATGGCGCAAATGCGATGATTGTTGCAGATCCTGATATCAATGCGCGCCTAGCAGAAATTGCCGAAGACATCCAGGACGGTGAACCAGTACAAGGCATATTCAATGAACTCGCCGACATTACCGGCAGAATTATCCCAGAATTACCAGCAGATATCCTGAATAACGACCCAGGCAGCAATCTGAAAACACCTGACAATAAACTGAACGAAAACGAAAAGAATCAGCTCAAAAAAGACCAAGACGAACAATCAAACAATCACTTGAAAGACTAACATTCGATTTCCACAGCATTTTTTATTATAATAAACCTATAATCAAATAAATAACAAAGATTGATTAGAGGTGCACGTATTGAGAGTGAAATGTGTAATATGCGACAAAATCGAAGATATTGAAGAAAACTCCTTTCAAGCAAAAAGACTAAGAAACAGACCCATTCACACATATATGTGCAAAGAATGCGAAACAAGAATAACCGAAAACACACAAAAACGAATCGACTCCGGAAAATTCGTACTCTACAGAAGCAAAATAAAAGAAGAAGAATGGTAAAAGAAAAGCGGAGAGCGCCTGCTTATCGGCGACTAGCATAAGACAAGGTGGCAATGGGAGGTGTTCTTTACCTCCCTTTGACAGCTTGGCTTATGACTCGAGCCGATGGCGCTCGGAGCTAGACATTAAGAAAAGCGGAGAGCGCCTGCTTATCGGCGACTAGCATAAGACAAGGTGGCAATGGGAGGTGTTCTTTACCTCCCTTTGACAGCTTAGCTTATGACTCGAGCCGATGGCGCTCGGAGCTAGACATTACGAAAAGCGCAGAGCGCCTGCTTATCGGCGACTAGCATAAGACGAGGTGGCAATGGGAGGTGTTCTTTACCTCCCTTTGACAGCTTGGCTTATGACTCGAGCCGATGGCGCTCGGAGCTAGACACCTGAAAAGCGGAGAGCGCCTGCTTATCGGCGACTAGCATAAGACGAATAAGCCAAGGAGGTGCGGTTTTCAACCTCATTGGCTTATTTGGCTTATGACCTCCTCCCCAAACAATCACACGCCCCTATAAAAGCGCTAGTACCTATCTCAACAGAACTCAAAAATCAAACACAAAAAAAGCTGTTCCCTAAAGGAACAGCCTTTTTTATTTATTATTGATCAGCAAGCTTTTTCTTTTTCGCTACACGTTCACGCTCTGATTTATCAAGGATCTTCTTACGAAGACGGATAGATTCAGGCGTTACTTCACAATACTCATCGTCATTCAAGTATTCTAAAGATTCTTCCAAAGTCATGATTCTTGGTTTTTTCATTGTAGCTGTTTGGTCTTTGTTTGCTGAGCGGATGTTTGTCGCTTGTTTTACTTTCGTTATATTAACAGTGATGTCATTTTCACGAGTGTGTTCTCCGACGATCATTCCTTCATAGATTTCTGTACCAGCTTCTACGAAAATGATACCGCGGTCTTCTACTTGCATGATACCGTAAGTAGATGCTTTACCAGATTCCATGCTGACAAGCACACCTTGACGTCTTCCGCCTACTTGACCTGAAGCCATTGGCTGGTAGCTGTCAAATGTGTGGTTGATGATTCCGTAACCGCGAGTTAGTGTTAAGAACTCAGTAGTATATCCGATTAGTCCGCGTGCAGGTACATTGAAGATCAAACGAACTTGGCCGTTACCATTGTTGATCATATCTAGCATTTCACCTTTGCGGGCACCGATAGACTCCATAACGCTTCCAGTATGCTCTTCTGGCACATCGATTTGTACGCGCTCGATTGGCTCACAACGAACTCCATCGATAGTACGAACGATAACTTCTGGCTTAGAAACTTGTAGTTCATAACCTTCACGGCGCATGTTCTCAATCAAGATAGACAAATGCAATTCACCGCGTCCAGATACTGTCCATGCATCAGGAGAATCTGTGTTTTCTACACGCAAGCTTACATCTGTTTCTAATTGTGCACGAAGTCTTTCTTCAATTTTTCTTGAAGTCAGGTATTTACCTTCTCTACCTGCAAATGGGCTGTTATTCACTAGGAATGTCATTTGCAATGTCGGCTCATCAATGCGCAATACAGGCAATGCTTCTTGATGCTCAACAGGACATACTGTTTCTCCTACGTTGATGTCTTCCATTCCAGAAACTGCAATCAAGTCTCCAGCATAAGCTTCTTCTACCTCTTGTCTTTTCAGACCGAAGAAACCAAAGATTTTTGTTACACGGAATTGTTTTACCGTTCCATCAAGCTTCATTAAAGCAACTTGCTGACCTACTTTCATTGTTCCGCGGAATACGCGGCCAATTCCGATACGTCCTACATAGTCATTGTAGTCAAGAAGAGATACTTGGAATTGAAGCGGCTCATCTCTATTATCAACTGGAGCTGGAATATGCTCAACAACTGCATCATATAATGATTGCATGTTTTCATCTTGCTGCTCTGGGTTTGTGCTTGCAGTTCCGTTAATTGCAGAAGCATATATAACTGGGAATTCAAGCTGCTCTTCAGATGCATCAAGTTCAATGAACAAATCAAGTACTTCGTCGATAACTTCTGTTGGACGTGCGAAATCACGGTCAATTTTGTTAACTACGACGATTGGCGTTAAGTTTTGCTCAAGCGCCTTTTTAAGAACGAAACGTGTTTGTGGCATACAGCCTTCATATGCATCGACAACAAGAAGCACACCATCAACCATTTTCATGATACGTTCTACTTCTCCACCGAAGTCAGCATGTCCTGGAGTATCCAAGATGTTGATTCTTGTATCTTTATATTGAATTGCAGTATTTTTTGCAAGGATTGTAATACCGCGTTCTCTTTCTAAATCATTTGAATCCATTGCACGCTCATCTACATGTTCATTCGTACGGAATGTACCAGATTGTTTTAACAGCTGGTCAACTAGCGTTGTTTTCCCATGGTCAACGTGGGCAATAATAGCGATATTACGAATATCTTCTCTAATCTTCAAAAATTTCACTCCTACCTGAAATGTCTATCTCGTTTATCATTAGTTTACACATTATAACTGAGTCATTATACCATAGAAAATGAGAATAACCTAAAGGGTTTTTCTCTTAAAACAAAAAAAACAGTAAAAAAATAAATGTAAACGGAAACATTATTTACATTTAAAAAAGACAGCAATTATTTGCTGTCTCACCATTTTCCATTATTTAAATAGTTTTGCAATATCTCTTCATGAAGATCTGGTTTTGAGGCAAAGAATGAATTTTGCGTCAGCATATCAAGTTCTTCATTTTTGAGACTGGTTACTTTACCGCCGAGCTCCTCGACCATTATCTTGCCTGCAGCATAATCCCACGGAGACAGCCTTAACGTTATATAGGCATCCATTCGTCCTGCTGCGATATAGGCAAGCTCCAGACAAGCTGAACCAAACGAGCGGGTGCCTCTTGCATCCTTCGTAAGCGGAGCAAGATATTTAGGATCAATCCTTTTATTCTCCGTTACCCATGTTGCATTCAAGCCGATGATAGCTTCTTCCACTTTAGTAGGCTTTAACGGCTTCAATTTCGTTTTGTTCATATATACGCCGTTCCCTTTTCTCACATGATAAAGTTCATCAGCGACTACATCATAAATAAGTCCGATTTGGCCGACTCCATCTTCGTATATTCCGATTGATATGGCAAAGTCCCGTTGCATATGGACGAAATTCATCGTTCCATCAATCGGGTCAATAATCCAGACAACCCCTTTCAGGTCATTAACTCCTGATGACATGCCCTCTTCGCCTAGAATATGATGTTCCGGGTATACCTCTTTTATTTTACTTATTAGGAATTGTTCTGTCCCTTTGTCTATTTCTGTAACTAAGTCATTTTTGTTAGATTTTGTTTCTACTACTAATTCTTTGGTGAAGGATTTTTTTATCCTATCCCCCGCTTCTTTAATCCAAAGTTTCGCATATGTATCGACCTCTTGCCAATTTGTCATATTCTCATCCTTCTCGTACTGAAATAATTTTTTCAGGCTGCCCTATTCCGTATGCTATTCTTATATTTTTGCTTATCGTTATTTTATCATGCATGAAGAAATAAATTCCAACAAAATGACAACAACGGAAAAAATCATAAATAAAACCGGGAGAAGGGTTTTATTTATGATTTTTAAACCGCTACCTATAATGCCTTAAGTCTCAGAAGTTCCTGTCGAATCTTTTCAAGCTTCTGTTTGCTAGCTTTTTTCTGCATTTCATTGTTTTCCTTAATTGCATCAAATAATGTAGCAAGCTCATAATCCATTTCTAATCGCAAAACAGCTTTCTTCTCATTTTCTAGTCTATTTCTTTTTGATGAATTCATTAATTGTTTCACGGACAGTACACCCCTTCCATAGACTTTAGTGGATTGCTTCTTTTATTTCTTATATAATATGTCGCTTTCCTTATCAGTGGTACAAATATGTGCTATTACCTAACCTTTAGTCCTAATCATTTCTCTTGTCAGCAATATGTATGCTAAAATACAGAATAGCGGTACAGAATTAGGAATTACTGTAAGCAGATAGTTAATTTAAGAAAAGTTTTAGAGAAATGATCACACGCTCTCTAACTAACTTGCTTTCCTTCTTACAATCTGTTTACCCAAAAAGCTAAGATATAAACGAGTAAAGGAGTTTCTAGAAATTATGAAATTTGCTGGTTTTAACAAAAACGATTTCGAAACATTTACAATAGATGGTTTAGAGGAAAGAATGGAAGCAATCCAAACTCGCATACAGCCGAAATTTAAGGAGATTGGTCAAGAGCTGACTGACAGCCTTTCAAGCAAGCTAGGAATCGAAATGCATTTGCATATTGCGAAGCATGCACGCCGCACCGTAAATCCTCCGAAGGATACATGGATGGCAATTGCAGGGAACAAACGAGGCTATAAGCAGCATCCGCATTTCCAGCTTGGATTATTTGATGATCATGTATTTATATGGCTTGCCTATATTTACGAGCTTCCAAACAAAAGCAGCATCGCAAATGTATTTTTAGAGAATATGGAGCGATTCTCTACAGAAATCCCTGGAGATTTTGTAGTATCAATGGATCATATGAAAAAAGAGTCTTTCCCAATAGCTGAAATTGACTTACAAAAGGCATTGGAAAGATTCAGAGATGTCAAAAAAGCAGAATTCCTTGTTGGCAGACATTTCGATGCAAATGATCCAATCTTACAAGACGGAGCAAAGTTTGCTGAATTAGTGGACAACACATATGAAACGTTGCTGCCATTTTATAAACTATCCATCTAAAAAAAGAGGAAGAAAACAATATGTTTTCTTCCTCTTTTCTATTAAGGCATTTTTATTTTAGTTCCAGCTTCCGCTTCCTTCGCCTTCTTTATAGTGCGATACGTAGAATAGCCGCTGACTTCTTCAAATTCATCACATACATTTTTTTCTTGTGCTTTACCAGGGACAATTTTTTTGAACAACTTATACTGTTCCATAAGTGCTTCCTTTTCAATCCCCTTCTCATATGCTGCTTCGATGCATTCAAAAAACTTTACTACCTCAACTATTTCCTCTGTTGACCAATCAATATCTATCGGGTATTGATATTCCATATAAGTACCTCTTTTGTTTTTTAAAATTTTTAGTTCTCTTTATTTTAGTGGAATAAAAACAAATTGTAAAACACCTTCCTACTATACGCATTCTGCCGCAGTTTAAAACACTTCTACATGCTTTCCAGCTTTAATTCACTGCGGAAATTAGGCTGTTATTACAAGGCAAATATATATTTTATAAATTCGTTACAATAATTCTTTCCTTTATAGTAAAAACTAATTGTATGCAAAAAAAATAAAAAGTGCTATAATTCTTTTGTTTTATGAATTTAATAAGTTTTTAAGGGTAAAACCCAATATCCATTTGTTTTTACAAACAGTGGAAAACTTCTATTTTTAGGAGGATCAAAATCCGTTATGAAAACGGCAAACAAAATACTAACTTAAAGAGGTGTGGTAATAAATTGTCACAATACGAAACACCGTTATACCACGGTTTATTGGAACATGCAAAAAAAAATCCTGTTCAATTTCATATTCCTGGACATAAGAAGGGAAATGGAATGGACCCAGAGTTTAGAGAGTTTATTGGAGAAAATGCCCTCTCCATCGATTTAATAAACATTGGTCCACTTGATGATCTTCATCAACCGAAAGGAATTATTAAACAAGCGCAAAAATTGGCAGCGGAAGCATTTGGTGCTGATTATACCTTTTTCTCGGTACAAGGAACCAGCGGCGCCATTATGACCATGATTATGAGCGTTTGTGGTCCAGGAGATAAGATAATCGTACCAAGAAATGTTCATAAATCTATTATGTCTGCCATTGTTTTTGCTGGTGCTATTCCAATATTCATCCACCCAGAAGTGGATAAAGAGCTTGGCATTTCGCATGGTATAACAGTGGAAGCTGTTCAGCATGCCCTAGATTTACATCCAGATGCAAAAGGTTTATTAGTAATAAATCCTACTTACTTTGGCATAGCTGCAGACTTAAAAAAAATTGTGGATTTAGCCCATTCTTATAATATACCAGTCCTCGTCGATGAGGCTCATGGTGTGCATATACACTTCCATGACGAGCTGCCAATGTCAGCAATGCAGGCAGGCGCAGATATTGCAGCAACCAGCGTTCATAAGCTAGGTGGTTCGATGACGCAAAGCTCCATTTTGAATATGAGGGGCAATCTTGTTAATTATAAACGCGTCCAAGCGATTATGAGCATGCTGACTACAACGAGCACATCATACTTATTGCTCGCATCATTAGATGTAGCAAGAAAACGTTTAGCAACAGAAGGAAAAAAACTTCTTGATAATACGATTGAGCTTGCCCAAAACATTCGCAGACGAGTGAATGAAATCGAACATCTTTATTGCTTAGGTGAAGATATCGTTGGTTCATCTATGGCCTTCGACTTTGATCCGACTAAACTAGTTATTTCTGTGAAGGATTTAGGCTTAACAGGCCATGATGTGGAAGAATGGCTGCGTAAGCATTATAATATTGAAGTAGAGATGTCTGATTTATATAATATCCTTTGTATTATTACACCAGGAGATACAAAAAAAGAAGCAGACATGCTCCTTCATGCATTAAATGAACTGTCCAAAGAATGTCATAGTAAAGCAGGCAAGGTAGAAGCAAAAGTAATGCTTCCTAATATACCGTTGCTTGCCGTCACTCCTCGTGATGCGTTCTATTCGGAAACAGAGCTTGTTGATTTTAATGACTCTGTTGGAAGAGTTATTGCTGAATTCATCATGGTCTATCCACCGGGAATTCCTATTTTCATTCCTGGAGAAATTATTACAGAGGACAATCTGGAATACATTCGCAGGAATATGGAAGCAGGACTACCTGTGCAAGGTCCTGAGGATTATGATTTCAAAAAACTGCGCGTTATTAAAGAACATAAAGCTATCCGCTAAATTTAAATTTGCATAATCATATACGGATGCAACTACCTGCATCCGTATATATTTATTTGCGGGAAAAGATAGATAAAGATAGGAGAATTATTCATTGAAGAGAGTTATTATAGTTGCAATTATCAGTCTTATCGTCAGCTTAAGTTCCCCGTTCATCTTTCATAACTACTTAGAGAAAAAACCGTTAGAACAGAAAGAAACATTGGTTTTTGGCGGACCTATCCCCTTTGCTGAACAAAAGGTGCAATTACCCGAAGAGGAAAATGCCTACCCTGCTGAATTCACTTTCCAATCACCTTTAGAAACGGAAACAAAGCTTCAACCATTTCCACTTGTGTTTACATTCATCTGTTATTTCTTATTAATTTTCAGTGTATACACAGTAGTTGCAAGCTTCAGCACAAAAGCAATTAATAAAAATGGCAGAAAAAAAGATAAAAAAGATGAACTTTAATTTTTAAAGATCTACTATATGAAAAAAGACTTCTATTATAGAAGGCTTTTTTTATTTGTATATAATGTTGCGTGAGACGCCCACAATGACTGGAAGGCAAGAAGTTATGCTAAACATTGATAGGAACCCTTATTCACTCTTAAACGACTGCTATGATACTCATAATCATCTGAAAGGAGCCATAAATAGAAAGACTTATGGCAGTAGCCAGCATGGTTTTCCTTTGCGACCTATTTACGTAATTCCCTAGTATAACAGCCAAGTATAAAAACACGCCAAACATCACCACTTTATAAATGAAAAGGTCATGTTCTGACAGCCATTCAATGATAGAGTAACCGCTCCATAACATAAGTTGCAGTAGAATTGTCGTATAAACCTTCAAGGAAAACACCCCACTCTCCATTCCGCTTAAGTTCGTCCATTATGAAATGTAAGTATGATACACTATATTTATGCATGTCCTCACAATTCATGCCGTATAATAACGATTTTTCCTTCCATTATATAGTCCCCTCAAACTTGCAAACCATTCTCAGCACCCAAGCATAGAAAACTGTTAAATAATACAAAAAAAACCTCTCTATAAAGAGAGGTTTTTTTATTATTACTTAATGATATGAATTGGGCTACCAATTGCTACTTCAGCAGCTTCCATAGTGATCTCTCCCAATGTTGGGTGAGCATGGATAGTCATTGCCAAGTCTTCAGCAGTCATTCCTGCTTCGATTGCTAGACCAAGTTCAGCGATCATATCAGATGCGTTTGCACCAGCGATTTGAGCACCGATTACTAGGCCATCCTCTTTACGAGTAACAAGCTTCATGAAACCTTCGCTTTGGTTAAGTGCAAGTGCACGGCCGTTAGCAGCGAATGGGAATTTAGCAGCTGTAACTTCGATTCCAGCTTCTTTAGCAGAAGCTTCTGTGTGTCCAACTGTAGCCAATTCTGGCTCAGCAAACACAACAGCAGGAATTCCAAGATAATCGATTTCAGAATTGTGACCACCGATAACTTCTGCAGCAATTTTACCTTCATAAGAAGCTTTATGTGCAAGTGGTGGTCCTTCAATGATATCACCGATTGCAAAGATATTGCTTACAGTAGTTCTGCATTGCTTATCAGTTTTGATAAGTCCGCGTTCAGCAAGTTCAATTCCTACTTGTTCAAGACCTAGTTCGTCTGTGTTTGGTTTTCTTCCAACCATTACGAATACATAGTCAGCTTCGATCTTTTGCTCTTGACCTTTTGCTTCATATGTTACAGTAACGCCAGTATCTGTTTCTTCGACACCTTTAGCCATTGCTTTAGTAATGATTTCCGCACCTTTTTTCTTCAAGTTGCGAACTACCAATGAAGACATTTGCTTTTCGAAACCGTTAAGGATATCGTCAGCACCTTCTAGAATAGTTACTTTAGTTCCGAAGCTAGCGTATGCTCCACCAAGCTCAGTACCTACATAACCTCCACCGATAACAACGATTTCCTCTGGAATTTCTTTAAGAGAAAGTGCACCAGTAGAATCTAGAACACGTTTAGAGTATTTGAATGCAGGAATTTCAATTGGACGAGATCCAGTTGCAATAATTGCATTTTTGAAAGTGTAAGTTTGAGATGACTTATCATCCATTACTTTTAGTGTGTTAGCATCAACAAAGTATGCTTCGCCATAAGCGATATCTACTTTGTTTCCTTTAAGAAGGCCTTCTACACCGCCAGTAAGCTTGTTAACAACACTTGCTTTCCATTCTTGAACTTTTGAGAAATCTACTTTTACATTTTCAGCAGTAATCCCAATATCGTCAGAATGCTTAGCAGTCTCAAAACGATGACCTGCTGTGATTAATGCTTTTGATGGGATACAGCCTACGTTTAAGCAAACTCCGCCCAATACATTTTTCTCAACGATTGTTACTTTTTGTCCTAGTTGCGCCGCACGGATTGCAGCTACATACCCACCAGGGCCAGCACCAATGACTATAGTATCTGTTTCAATAGGAAAATCTCCAACTACCATGTTTTTACGCCTCCATTAACAATAGTTCTGGATCGTTTAGCAAACGCTTGATGTGATTCATTGCATTTTGAGCAGTAGCTCCGTCGATCATGCGGTGATCGAAGCTTAGAGATAGAGCTAATACTGGTGCAGCAACAATCTCGCCGTCTTTAACGATCGCTTTTTCTGCAATACGTCCGATTCCAAGGATAGCCACTTCTGGGTGGTTAATAACTGGAGTGAACCATTGTCCGCCAGCAGATCCAATGTTTGAAATTGTGCAAGAAGCACCTTTCATTTCAGCTGGAGCAAGTTTACCGTCTCTAGCTTTACCAGCAAGTTCGTTGATTTCGTTAGAAATATTGAAAATTCCTTTACGATCAGCATTTTTTACAACAGGAACTAGAAGTCCTTTTTCAGTATCAGCAGCGATCCCGATGTTGTAGTAGTGCTTGTGAACGATTTCGCTTGTAGCATCATCTAAAGAAGTGTTAAGTGCTGGGAATTCTTTTAATGCACTTGTCAATGCTTTAACAACATATGGCAAGAACGTTAATTTAATACCCTTAGCAGCAGCAACTTCTTTGTATTTCTTACGGTGAGCAACAAGGTTTGAAACCTCTACTTCATCCATAAGTGTTACGTGTGGAGCTGTATGTTTAGAGTTTACCATCGCTTTAGCGATTGCTTTTCTGATACCGCTCATTTTTTCGCGAGTTTCTGGGAAGTCGCCTTCTGGAATCGCAAGTGGTTTTGGTGCTTCTTGTTCTGCAGCTGGAGTAGCTTCAGCAGCTTCTGTTGCAGCAGGTGCAGCAGCTCCACCGTTCAAGAATGCATCGATATCTTCTTTTGAAATACGGCCGTTTTTGCCAGTACCAGATACTGTGCGGATTTCCACACCTTTATCACGAGCATATTTACGTACAGATGGCATAGCGATAATGCGTCTGTTTGGATCCACTTCTTCTGCAGCAGCAGGAGTTTGGACTGGTTCTTTAGCTACAGTATCGCCAGCTTCTGCTGTGCCTTGTACTTGAGCTTCTGTTTTAGCTTCTTCTTTAGGAGCGTCATGTCCATGGTCGCCCTTAAATTGAATGTCTTCATAACCAGGAGCATCGAAAGTGATTAGGATATCACCTACAACTGCAACTGTACCTTCTTCTACAAGTACTTCTTCTACTGTACCGTCAACTGGAGACGGAATTTCTACTACTGCTTTATCGTTTTGTACTTCACACAAAACGTCGTCTTCTTGAACTTTATCGCCTGGTTTAACAAACCATTTTACGATTTCACCTTCGTGGATACCTTCACCGATATCCGGTAATCTGAATTGAAAAGACAAAGTAATTCAACCTCCTACATTTCCATTATTTACGTTGCTTCTTATTATCCCTGACTAATAACTACTTTATTAGAAAGTAAGGACTTTTTTAGCTGTTTCAATGATATCTTTGTAATTTGGAAGCCAAATGTTCTCAGCTTGTGTAAATGCATAAACAGTATCAGGAGCAGCTACACGCAATACTGGAGCTTCTAGGCTAAGGATAGCGCGCTCGTTGATTTCTGCGATAACATGTGCAGCGATACCTGCTTGTCTTTGCGCCTCTTGAACTACAACAGCTCTTCCTGTTTTTTCAACAGAAGCAACGATTGTATCAACATCCAATGGGCTGATTGTACGCAAGTCAACAACTTCTACAGAGTATCCTTCTTTTTCTAGTTCTTCAGCAGCTTTAAGTGATTCGTGAACCATTGCACCGTAAGCGATCAATGATAGGTCTTTACCTTCACGTTTAACGTCTGCTTTACCGATTTCGATTGTGTACGCTTCTTCAGGTACCTCTTCACGGAATGAACGGTATAATTTCAAATGCTCAAGGAAAACAACTGGATCATTGTCTCTGATCGCAGCAATCAATAGACCTTTTGCATCGTAAGGTGTTGATGGAACAACAACTTTCAAACCAGGTTGAGTTGTTACAAGTGCTTCTAAGCTGTCTGAGTGAAGCTCAGGAGTATGAACACCACCGCCAAATGGAGAACGGATAGTAACAGGTGAATTGTAACGTCCGCCTGAACGGTAACGCATACGAGCCATTTGACCGTTGATGCTGTCCATTACTTCATATACGAAACCGAAGAATTGGATTTCAGGAACTGGACGGAAGCCTTGAAGACCAAGACCTACAGCCAAACCACCAATACCGGATTCAGCTAGCGGAGTATCGAATACACGATCTTCGCCGAATTCTTTTTGAAGTCCTTCCGTTGCACGGAATACACCGCCGTTAACACCTACGTCTTCACCGAATACTAAAACGTTCGGGTCATTACGTAATTCTGTGCGTAACGCATCAGTGATTGCTTGAATCATTGTCATTTGCGCCATGGCTTATTTCGACTCCTTTGCTGCATAGATTTCATATTGTTCTTTCAAGTTATTTGGAAGCTCTTCAAACATGTTGTTGATCAAGTCAGTTACTTTTTGCTGTGGTTCAGCATCAGCAAGTTTGATTGCTTCTTTAATTTCGTCTTTAGCACGAGCGATTACTTCGTTTTCTTTTTCTTCGTTCCAGATTCCTTTGTTTTCTAGGAATTTACGGAAGCGAACCAATGGATCTTTCTTTTCCCATTCGCTATCAAGATCTGATGTACGGTAGCGAGTTGGGTCATCTCCAGCCATTGTATGTGGACCATATCTATAAGTAAGTGTTTCGATCAATGTTGGACCTTCACCATTAACAGCTCTTTCACGAGCATCTTTAACAGCTGCATAAACAGCCAATGGATCCATTCCGTCTACTTGGATACCTGGGATACCAGCAGCAACTGCTTTTTGTGCAATCGTTTTTGCAGCAGATTGTTTTTCAACTGGAGTAGAGATTGCGAAACGGTTGTTTTGTACGATAAAGATAGCAGGAGCTTTGAATGCACCAGCAAAGTTAATACCTTCATAGAAGTCACCTTGTGAAGCACCGCCGTCACCTGTGTATGTGATAGCTACTGATTTCGCTCCGCGTTTTTTCATACCTAGTGCTACACCAGCAGTTTGGATGTATTGTGCACCGATGATGATTTGCGGTGAAATTACGTTAACACCTTCAGGCATTTGGTTACCTTTGAAATGTCCACGAGAGAATAAGAATGCTTGGTATAAAGGAAGTCCGTGCCAGATTAACTGAGGAACATCACGATATCCTGGAAGAATAAAATCTTCTTTCTCCAATGCAAATTGAGAAGCTAATTGAGAAGCTTCTTGACCTGCAGTCGGTGCATAGAAACCTAGACGACCTTGTCTGTTTAAAGAAATTGAGCGTTGGTCAAGAATACGAGTGTACACCATGCGAGTCATCAATTCTTGTAATTGCTCATCACTTAAATCAGGCATTGCAGATTCATTTACCACTTCGCCCTCTTCATTTAGAATCTGAAGTGTTTGAAATTGGTTTTCTACTTGTTCAAGCTGTGCTTGCACATCTAATTGAGCCTTCTTCGTTTTAGAAGCCATTTAAGCCACCCTTTCCTTTCTTTTTAAAAAGACGCATCAAAAAAAATCTAACGCATTTTCTTTTCGTTGTTTCATGGTAATGAAAATGTGGTAACCTAGTTAGACAGCGCTTTCTAGTTTATCCTCCACATTGTTTTTCAACTTAAAAAAAACCATACTTATGCAGTTTTCCACAAAATCCGCTAGAAAAAACGTCTTTATAAATAATTCGGTATCCGTATGTTCTGTATCAATAAGTACAATAAAATATATTAATACAACTTTTTAATACATGTATAAGTTTAATATACATAAATATTATCCGTCAATCTTAAAGTACTATGTTTTTTGTGTATTTTTTTATTTTGCTAAAAAAAATTTATTTAAACTGTATTATCAGCTGTTATATATCTGTACTATAAAAATAACACTATCCGAATCTGTATTATAATATCAACATTTTTTTCCAGCTCGCCATTTTGTCGAAAACATCCTAAAAAACGCCTATGTAAAACAAAAAGCGCCCTAGTGTAATGAATGCCCAGATAAGTAAATGAATATACATCCAATACCTATCTGGCATCCAATCTCTTAAGACGCTTACTTTAGTCTATTTATTTTGTGTTTCTTCTACTTTAATTTCGACTCCCGCTTTTTTATAAAAATCGAGCTTCTGTTCATTGTATTGCTTCGTCAATTTATTAAACTCTTCATTATTGGCAAGCACTTTTTGATATACTTCATTAATTTTATTAATCTGCTCTTCAAGCGCATCTATTTTTACATCTTTGTCTTTAAACATTTCATACAGCTCTTTATCATACTTTAAGCCGGTAGTGTAATTTGCATATAATTGGTCATGCACTTCATACCTGTCTATCATGACATTGTATAACTCCTCTGCTTTTGCTTTAAGGTCTTTTTCATCTTCATCCATATCTTCAATAATTGGTTTAACCTTCTTAAAAGCTTCCTTTGATTTCTGGATGCTTTCTTCCTCTTTATTCATATATTCTTCCCGTTTGGCTACTGATGCAAGTGCCTCATCTGAGAGACTTTTTATTTCATCCATTTTTTCGAGCCCTAACGAGATGATGTTGGCGTAAATCTCTTGTTCACTCTTTTCTAGTTTTACTAGCGGATCTTGCTGATCCTCAAACTCTTTCTCTAGCTCTACTACCTTTTCCAGCTTGCCATGCATTTTTTCACCAGAAGATTCGAAGCCCTTGCAAGCGGACAAGCTGGTAATAATGACAATCATAAGTGCTGCTGCTGCCAGTCTTTTCGCTTTTTTCAATTATATCCTCCCCACTCTCGTTTCATTTGCTATTAAGTATAAATATAATGCTGTATGGTTTTATGATATAACCACTCTATTCTGCCATTTGTGAAACATAAGGGCAAATACCTTTACGAAAACCCAAATAGTAATCTTCTATTAAAAGCTATTCCGTTCTCTTCTTTTATATTACTTATTCTAGTATTTTATTTTTCATATAATTTTGGATGAATTCCAAAAGATTAACTTTTTAGCATTTGTCTGTTAGACTTATATTCGTATTTATCATTTTATGTATGCAAAAGGACGTGATCAGTATGATAACGATGAAGGATATCATTCGTGACGGTCATCCGACATTAAGAAATGTAGCAGAAGAAGTTTCTCTGCCTGCCAGCGAGGAAGACAAACAGATTTTACAAAGCATGATGGAGTATTTAATAAATAGCCAAGACCCTGAAAAAGCTGAAAAGTATGGCTTAAGGGGCGGTGTGGGCCTTGCAGCACCACAGATTAATGTTCCAAAACGCATGATTGCTGTTCATGCTAAAGATGAGGATGGAAAACTTTACAGCTATTGCTTGTTTAATCCTAAAATAATCAGTCATTCTGTTGAAAAGTCTTATTTAACTGGCGGCGAAGGCTGTTTGTCTGTGGATGAGACCATCCCTGGTTTCGTGCCGCGATATGCTAGAGTCACTGTTAAGGGAGTCGACCTTGATAATAAGGAGATAAAGCTGCGTCTTAAGGGACTTATTGCTATCGTCTTCCAGCACGAAATTGACCATTTGAACGGTGTAATGTTCTATGACCATATCAATTTAGAAGCTCCGTATACACCGGTTGAAAACGCGATTCCAATTGATAGATAATGGGTTAAGGCGCTGCTATTAGGCAGTGCCTTCTGTCGCCCATTTTCAAAAAAACCTCTCCTGACATAAAAGATTTAACTAGTGTTACATATACTAACAATATAGAGTCATTACTAATTTTCCTCCTATAATATTCTCCACTATAGACATAATTTTCTCTTTTCAGGACAAAATACACCATATACTAAGAAGCAAGGCTTTACTTTGTACAAGAATGGTTTAAAATAGGAAGTAAGGAGATGATCCACTATGTTAAAAAAGCTTCGTCAAAAGCTTCGTAGACAGTGGAAAGATTTGTTGCGTAAAAAAACAATTGCTTAAAAACTAACCGATTGTTCCATTAGGGTCTGACCTCATTTTGCCAACACGTATATAAAGCACGGCTGTCGAATGGCCCTTTATATGCATGTACACTTATCAGAGGGTTGGGCCTTTTATTTTTTTCATGGACTTGCTTGTGAACATCTGTTTCATCTATATTATTTATGGGAAAATAATGCTATGATACGATTATCATTGTTCTAAAATAAGCAGGATTTCAGGAAAGATTGAAACCTACAAATTTACATATCTTTACATTAAAGCGATTTCTATATAGAAAAACATGAAAAACATGTTAATCTTTTATATAATAAAAATTAGATAATATTTTTTTAAGGAGCGATTCAAATGGTTTATAAAGTTTACTTCCAAGAATTAAAAACAGAGGTACCAGTAAGAGAAAAAACAAAAACAATTTACGTTGAAGGTATATCAGAAAGAGATGTCCGTACTAAACTAGCTGAAAAACCTTACAATATTGAATTTGTACGCCCAGTAGATGGAGCTTACCTAGACTATGAAAAACAAAATGAAGATTTTACAGTATTGGAGATTGAATAATGAAATTTGTTAAAAACGATCAAACAGCTGTATTTGCTCTAGGTGGACTAGGGGAAATCGGTAAAAACACATATGGTGTGCAATTCCAAGATGAAATTATACTTATTGATGCTGGAATTAAGTTTCCTGAGGACGAGCTCCTCGGTATCGATTATGTAATTCCTGATTATAGTTTCCTTGTGAAAAACGCAGATAAAATTAAAGGATTATTCATTACACATGGTCACGAGGACCATATTGGCGGTATTCCTTACCTGCTTAGACAAGTAAATATTCCTCTTTATGGCGGAAAGCTTGCTCTTGCTCTTGTTCGCAATAAGCTTGAAGAGCATGGATTATTAAGACAAACAACTATGCATGAAATTAAAGAAGATGATGTGATTAAGTTTAGAAAAACATCTGTTTCCTTTTTTAAGACAACACACAGCATCCCTGATTCTTACGGGATTGTCGTTAAGACACCGCCAGGGCAAATCGTTCATACAGGAGACTTTAAATTTGACTTTACTCCTGTCGGCGAACCTGCGAACTTAACAAAAATGGCTGAAATTGGAAAAGAAGGCGTGCTTTGCCTACTGTCTGACAGCACAAACAGTGAAGTGCCGAATTTCACTATGTCTGAAAGAAAAGTCGGCGAAAGCATTCAAGATATTTTCCGCAGAGCAGACGGACGTTTGATTTTCGCGACTTTCGCTTCAAATATCTACAGACTGCAGCAAGTTACAGATGCAGCAGTAGAATTTGGCCGTAAAGTTGCCGTGTTTGGACGTAGCATGGAAGCTGCAATCAATATTGGTCTTGAGCTTGGGTTTATTAAAGCTCCGAAAGAAACGTTTATTGAACCGCACCATATCAATCGTTTACCTGCAAATCAAGTAACGATTCTATGTACAGGAAGCCAGGGAGAACCGATGGCAGCGATGTCTAGAATTGCCAACGGCACACATCGCCAAATCCAGATCATACCTGGAGATACAGTTGTCTTTTCATCTTCCCCGATTCCTGGGAATACATTAAGTGTCAATAAAACAATTAATCAGCTTTACCGCGCTGGTGCCGAAGTTATCCACGGACCTTTAAACAATATTCATACATCAGGTCACGGCGGACAGCAAGAGCAAAAGCTTATGCTGCGATTAATTAAACCTAAATTCTTCATGCCTATTCACGGAGAATTCAGAATGCAAAAAATCCACACACAAACAGCAATTGACTGCGGTGTGGAAGAAGAAAACTGCTTTATCATGGATAATGGTGAAGTGCTTGCTCTTTCAAGCGATACAGCACAGGTAGCAGGGAAAATTCCGTCCGGTTCTGTTTACATTGATGGAAGCGGCATCGGGGATATCGGCAATATCGTCTTGCGCGACCGCCGCATTCTTTCAGAGGAAGGCCTTGTTGTTGTCGTAGTGAGCATTAATATGAAGGACTTCAAGATTTCCGCTGGACCTGACCTTATTTCCAGAGGTTTTGTATACATGCGAGAATCTGGCGACTTAATCAACGATGCGCAATCATTGATTAACAAGCATTTAAACAAAGTAATGGAGCGTAAAACAACGCAATGGTCTGAAATTAAAAACGAGATTATTGATACCCTATCTCCATTCTTATACGAAAAAACAAAAAGAAGACCAATGATACTTCCTATCATTATGGAAGTTTAATAAAAAGAGGCCAGCTTAATCGCTGACCTCTTTTCTTTATTTAGGACATTACTTTTTTCTCAAACCGGTTAATATCAGAATCGGCCCCAATTACGATGAGAACATCATCCTCTTTTATCGGTTCATTCGCTTGCGGAGAAACAATGATATCATTTTCTCGCTTGATAGCTACAATTGTAATACCGTAGCGGGCACGGATATCAAGATCAACCATTGTATGTCCCGCCAAACGGCTGCTTGATTTGATTTCGACAATACTATGTTCGTCAGACAGCTCGAGATAATCGAGGACATTATTAGAAACGATATTATGGGCAATTCTTTTCCCCATATCCCGCTCTGGATGAATAATTGAATCTGCGCCAATTTTCTTTAGCACTTTTTCATGATAATCATTTTGGGCTTTAACGGTAATGTTATTGACACCCATCTCCTTTAAGATAAGCGTCGTCAAAATGCTCGCCTGGATATCGTCGCCAATCGCCACAATCACATGCTCGAAATTTCGAATGCCTAGGCTTTTCAGTACATTTTCATCTACAGAGTTGCCGACAACTGCATGTGACACAATATTAGCATACTCATTGACACGTTCCTCATTTTTGTCAATGACCATCACTTCCATACCAAGCTCCATTAATTCTTTACATATGCTTCCGCCAAAGCGGCCAAGTCCGATTACTGCAAATTCCTTTTTCACTGTATTTCCTCCAGTTTTAGTACCTTATTCTATAATAATAAAGGAACAGCTACTATTTTACCAGCTATACCCATACTGTCACTAAAAGGAATACCATTTTCGTTTTAAGATCTATACTGCATTTAACATCTTAAATTGCGCTTCTACGAGATGATAATATATACCGTTTTGTTCCATCAATTGTTCATGTGAGCCTTCTTCCATTATGCTGCCGTGGTCAAGAACAACTATTTTATCCGCATCTCGAATCGTAGAAAGTCTATGTGCTATCATGATGGCAGTCCTTCCCTTGAGTAGGGTCTTTAATGCTTCTTGGATTTTGACTTCCGTTTCTGTATCAATGCTTGCTGTCGCTTCGTCTAAAATTAATATGCGTGGATTTGCCAAAAGTGCTCTTGAAAAGGATAAAAGCTGCCTTTGGCCGACAGATAAGATATTCCCTCGTTCTTCTACTTCTGTTTCATACTTTTTAGGCAATGCCTCTATAAATGAATGAGCTCCGATTGCCTTCGCCGCAGAAATCACTTCCTCATCTGTTGCATCAGGTCGGCCGAAGCGAATATTTTCCATAATGGTTCCTGAGAAGATGAACGTGTCTTGCAGCACAATGCTGATCTGACTTCGTAACGATTTCAGTGAGATGTCTTTTATTTCGATACCATCTACGAAAATTTCTCCCTTTGTCGGATCGTAAAAGCGGCTGATTAAATTGGCAATAGTGGTTTTTCCAGAACCTGTATGGCCAACAAGAGCAACTGTCTGACCAGCTTGAATGGTCAAATTAATTCCATTTAAAGCTTTGCGATTACTTGTATAAGCAAACTCCACCTCTTTAAAGCAAACTTGCCCCTTCATTTCTGGAAGGGTGACAGGATCGTCCGCCTCTGAAACATTTGGCTTCTCATCCAAAAATTCAAATATCCGCTCCGAGGAAGCCATTCCCATTAAAAGCTGGTTATATACCATGCCTAGTCGGGATATTGGCTCCCAGAACATTCCTAAATAAAACGCAAAGGAAACAAAAACACCTATTGTCATTCCGTGCTGGATTAAATACGCTCCATACCAGATGAGTACTGCTGTACCAATGGCATTGGTAATTTCCACAAACGGACGGAACATAGCATTCTGCTTAGAAGCATCTTTCCAGCTCTCAAAGTTTTCATTGTTCAAGCCATCGAAGAACATCATATTTGGCTTTTCTTGAGTAGAAGCTTGGGTAACCCTAATTCCTTGAATGCTCTCGTTTAAATGCGAGTTCAGCTTAGATTGTTTAAGCCGAACAATTTGCCATGATTTCCTGATTTTCCGTCTTAACGCTGTAGAGATAAAGAACATGACAGGAATGACCACTAATACAGCTAAAGCCAGTTCTGGACTTAATGTTAGCAGGATTACAAAAATTCCAATCAGTAAGATGATATCCATTAATAGGTTGATAACACCATTTGTAAATAGCTCTTGTAGGGAATTAATATCATTTAATATTCTAACAAGTATAGAACCGGCAGACCGCTCATCAAAAAACCGGTGTGACAGCTTTTGCACATGTGTAAATAGGCCTTTTCGCAAATCATAGATTACCTTTTGACCTAATTCGTTCATCCATTTGATTCGATAGAAATTGGCTGCATAGGAAACGGCATACATCGCTCCGATTAGCAGTACAAATGTTGTCAACTGGCTGCCATCCTTATTTGTGATAGCTTGATCGAGGACATAAACACCAATCAGGATTGGAATTATCAGCCTTACAGCTGTTGTTATCAAAACAGTGATAATGGACAACGGCAATAGATTTTTTTGATATGGTTTCATATAGCTCAGCAAGCGCCACATTTGCTTCCAGTTAAACGGCTTTTCAATTACTTCTTCTGTCGTATATTCAAACCTGTTTAAAATTAGGGTATCTTTATTTTCCGTTTTCTGTTTACTCAAAGTTTCTTACCCCCTTGCTTCCCTAAGCATTTATTATCTTTTTTTTATCTTGGAATTGAATATCATATATTCTTCGATACTGCCCATTTTGGGTAATTAGCTCCTCATGACAGCCCCTTTCTACAATCCGCCCTTCATCAAGCACGATTATTTCATCAGCATGCTTAATAGACGAAATCCGATGGGCAATAATAAAGGTCGTTTTATTGTCCATTACTTCTTTCAGTTCCTTCTGAATAGTAAATTCCGTCTGCATATCAACTGCGCTTGTTGCATCATCTAAAATAAGAATACTAGGGTTAATACAAATAGCCCTCGCAATAGCGATACGCTGTTTTTGCCCTCCAGACAGTCCTAAACCGCGCTCCCCAAGCATTGTATTATAGCCGTCTGGCAGCTCCATAATAAAATCATGTGCTTGAGCCCGTTTAGCAGCATGGATAATCTCCTCCATTGTACTTTCCGGTTTGCCATATGCAATATTGCTCTTAATAGAAGAGGAGAATAAAAACGATTCTTGTGACACTAATCCGATATTGCCCCGAAGCGACTCAATCTCATACTCTTCCACATGATGCCCGTCAACAAGAACAACGCCTTCTGTTGCTTCATAAAATCTTGTCAGCAGCTGGGTAATGCTTGTTTTGCCGGAGCCTGTTCCGCCGATCAGGCCGATTGTTTTGCCAGGTTGTGCATAAAAGCTGATGTCCTGTAGGGCAAAACCTTCTTTTGTTGCATACTTAAGGCTGACATTGCGGAATTCCACTTCCCCAACCAGCTTTTGTGCATATTTAGCATCCTGTTTATCTTCGATAATAAAGTCCTTTTCCAAAATTTCTAAAAGTCTTTCACCAGAGGCCTTTGCCTGGGAAAACTGATTAACAACAAATCCCAAGTTCATAATTGGCCACATAATATACCCAAGCAGACTGTAAAATGCCACAAGTTCACCTGGCTGCAGCTTGTTTTCAATAACTAAATATCCGCCGTAAGAAATAAGCAGGACAATGCTGGCATTTCCCAGAAACTCCATTAATGGGAAGTATTTTGACCAAATACTTGAAGTGAATAAATATTGATCTTTATAGTCACCGTTCGCTCTATTAAACTTTCCGACCTCAAAATCCTCTCTGGAAAGTGATTTCACTGTATTAATGCCGCTGATGTTTTCCTGCACCTTTGTATTGAGGACACCGAAGGATTTCCTGATTCCTCTAAACGCAGGATGAACTGCTTTATCGAACTTGTATGTAACTACAGCTAAAAACGGAAGCGTTACCAAAGTTACAAACGTTAAAGATACAGAGTAATTCAGCATTACAGTAAAGCTTACTGCGATTAACAAGATAAAACGGATCAGCTCAGAGAAGCCTGCTGATAAGAAAAAGCGGAATCCTTCTACATCTGCTGTCAGCCTCGACATCAGATCACCAGTTTTTGCATTATCATAATAGGAAAAAGGCAAATACTGCAGCTTTTTGTATAACCCATTCCGCAATAAGTACACAGAGCTGATACCGAACATATCACCTGTGTACTGGTAAATATATGTTGCAATTCCTTTAATAATCATCACCCCGATAAATCCGATTGACAAATACGGTATCCAATCATACTTGCCTTGCAATACGACTTCATCGATGGTGATCTGCAAAATAATCGGATACACAACGGTAATGCCAGTCACCACAATTAAAAAACAAATCGAAACCATAAAATACTTTTTAAACGGCAAATAATACGACTTTAACTTCTGAAATGTCTCCAAATACCGCTCCCCCTCTTCTTCCCTAACAGACTCCATTTTTTAAGAGCAAAAAAAGTTGCACTATTAATATAACGGTTTTCGAAATATTAATCTACTGCTTTTATAAGATTTTTAGCAATTTTTTGAAAACAAAATGATTCAAAGTTTTTTTACTGCATAATAAAAAGCATAGATTAAAATCTATGCTTTTTAAATTTGCTTAATCACCCTTCTTAATCGGCTCATCAAGCACTCTATTCACACGTTTCTCCAGCATTTTCATACCGCTTCCGCCAGCCTGGAAATGTCTCAATTCACCGGTCAGATCAAATACATAATAGGAAGGGACATACTCATTTTCGAAGGCATCAGCAAGTTTATGCTCATTATCTATAAAAATTGGCTGTGTTATGCCATATTCTTCAGCTGTTGCTTTGATTGTATCCATATTTAAATCCTGCTCTACCCTTGGTATGTGCACGGCGATAAAATGAAGCTTTTCACTGTATTCGTCCCTAAACGCATTGAATTGGGACATTATTTCTTTACATAAGTAGCAGCTTACAGACCAAAAATGAATCAAAGTTGGTTTGTCACCAATCAAATCGGCTTTTGATTGTTCTTTGTTCAGCCATGCTGTGGCACCTGTTAATTCAGGCATCTGCTCTCGTAGTTTCATTTTGATTTCTCCCCCAATTGGTTCTCCATTAAGTATATATTCTCTTATTCTTTAACCAGATCATATAGTAGCTTGGCCAGGCTTCCAATTAGCCGGGCAAAGTCCGCCTGTTTGCAGTGCTTGGAGTACGCGCAATGTTTCAGTAACATCTCGGCCGATATTATTATGATTCACAACTGAATACATCAATTCCCCTTCAGGGCTGATGATGAATAAACCGCGCAGAGCAATCCCTTCCTCTTCAATCAGAACGCCGTATTCTCTTGATACTACATGATTCGTATCTGCTGCCAGCGGGAAGTTTACGTCCCCTAGCCCATTTTCTTTACGATCTGTTTTAATCCACGCTAAATGAGTATGTATTGTATCTGTAGAAACACCAATTACTTCTGCATCAAGATCTTCAAACTCGTCATAACGGGCAGAAAGTGCAGTGATTTCAGTGGGACATACAAAGGTAAAGTCCATTGGATAAAAAAACAGTACTGTCCATTTGTCATTTTTCATATTTTCTTCGAGACTAACTTTTCCAAATTCTCTATTTGCTAATACTGCTTCCATTTCAAATTTTGGCGCTTGCTTGCCTACCATACGTTCCGGCATTATTAATTACCTCCAAAAAAACTGATTTAATTGAGAATACTTAGTAACGAGACGAACAGAATAATCTTATTATTCTAATTATAAACACTATATTTTCACCAGTCAAATACACGTAATATTAAATATAAATTAATAATAATTATTAATAATATTTTTACAAAAATCGGTTAAAATACTTAGGAATAATTAGTCAGCCAAAAAGTTTACAATTTATTTTTTAGGGAATACATTAAAAAAGTTTTTAATAGCAGCAATACATATAAAGGAAGTGCAGTATGAATACAATTACAGATATGCAAGATTATTTTATAAACTTTAATTGGGCAAATCTCCTTGTCAGCACAGGATTAATTTTACTTAAGCTGCTGCTGATATTCTGTCTCTATTTTATCATCAAAAAAATCTGCTTATTATTTATATCCAAGCTTTTTGATTCTTATATGAAGAAGCATTCCATCTCAACAGGGAGAGCTTCAACATTAGAAAGTTTAACCAAGAATATTTTGTCCTATATCCTTATTTTTATTTTGGCAGTCACTGTTCTTCAAACATTCGGGATTGATGCTACCGCTATCCTTGCTGGTGCTGGTATTGTTGGTCTTGCCGTCGGCTTTGGTGCCCAAGGACTTGTCAGTGATATTGTCACAGGTTTTTTTCTATTATTAGAAAAACAGCTCGATGTCGGTGATTCTATTACTACAAGCACCTTCTCAGGCACTGTGGAACAAGTCGGACTAAGAACAACACAGCTCCGTTCTCCAGATGGCACCCTTCATTTCATACCTAACAGGGAAATTAAAATTTTAAGCAACCACTCTAGGGGAGATATGCAGGCACTTGTTGACGTTATTATTTCTAATGACAATGACATCCCGGCTTGTTTGGAAATACTCCAGGATGTTTGTGATACTATCCGTAAGGAAAGTGATGTAATCACAGATGGTCCGAATGTTATTGGTATTCAATCGTTTGCTGGGACAAGCTTGACTATCCGCATTATTGCCAAAACACTTAATAATGAGCAATGGGGTGTCGAAAGAATACTGCGGCAAAGAGTTCAGGAAACATTGGAGGAAAAAGGAGTTAAATTGCCATCACCGGCAAGTTTAGCTTTAGAAAACGGCAATAAGTAAATAAACTAAAAACCCTCAAAGACTGAAATGCACACTTTAGTCTTTGAGGATTTTTTTTGCTCAGTTGTTATTGCCTTTAAACTGTAAGTAGGAAGTAATCATAGTAATAGCAGTTTGCAATGCATCTTCGTCTGGGTTCAGTTTGCTGTGATGAAGACCATATGGAGAATGGACACCAAGCCAAAACATAAACCCAGGGATTTCCTTCAGCATATAACCGAAGTCTTCACCTGTCATTGCTTCTTTGCATTCAATCAGCTCAATCGTTGTGTTTTGTCTAATAAAGTCCATAAATTCTTTCGTGACTGCTTCTTCATTATAAACTTGATAATATCCGCTTCCAAAATCGATTGTACATTCACATTCATACCCTGCTTCAATTCCTTTAACGAGCGCTTTAACTCTATCCTTAACCTTGGTCATGGATTCAGCAGAAAGCGTCCGCATCGTCCCTTCTAATCGCGCTGACTCTGCGATAACATTCTGAACTGTGCCTCCAGTAATCTTACCGATTGTGACGACAGCACTGTCTAGAGGATCGATATTTCTTGCTACAATTGATTGCAGCTGTGTTACTAAGGAACAAGCTGCTACAACCATATCATTCGTCTGATGCGGATAGGCAGCATGCCCGCCTTTACCTTTCAGATCGATGAAAAGCTCTGAAGTATTGGCAAACAAGAGACCAGGTTTCACTGCAATGGTGCCGACAGGATACTCTGGTGCCACATGCAGGGCCATGATCATATCAGGCATCCATTCCTGCATGATATCACTTTTCAGCATTGGTTCAGCACCGCCGGGCCCTTCCTCTGCCGGTTGGAAAATAAACAGCATATCATCATCAATTGGAGTTTCCACTATATTTGTTAATACACCGAGGGCAATTGTCATATGAAAATCATGTCCGCATGCATGCATTGCCTGCTCATGACTAGAGCTGAAGGGAAGGCCTGTCTCTTCGGTAATCGGCAAACCGTCAATGTCCGCACGATAACCGATAAGTCTTGCAGACTTTCTGCCTTTCACCTTTACAAATATCCCGGTTTTCCAAGTCTTTATTTCAATCCGCTCGCTAGGTAATGCATGAATATAATTTAACAGATATGTTTGTGTTTTGAATTCTTGAAACCCAAGTTCAGGGATTTGGTGCAGCTCTCTTCTGATTTGTACATAGTCTGTATTTGCCACCATTTCTCTCCTCCAGCTTAATGTAAATATAGCTCCTGCTTATAAATTGCAGGCTAAAAGGAAAAGCGCGGAATGAAGTTTCCACGCTTTTTTTAACATTATAGTTTACGAAGCTCTTGCATAATTTCTGTTTTAGATTTTGTCTTCTCATCGATTTCTTTGATGATGCGTGCTGGAGCTCCTGCAACCAATGTATTTGCCGGAACGTCTTCAAGAACGATTGCTCCTGCTGCAACGACAGCACCTTTTCCAACTGTAACACCTTCAACTACAACTGCGTTTGCACCGATAAGAACATCGTCTTCAACGATAACCGGCTTAGCAGATGGCGGCTCAATAACACCAGCAAGAACTGCGCCTGCACCTACGTGGCTGTTTTTTCCGACAGTAGCTCGTCCACCAAGAATCGCACCCATATCGATCATTGTACCTTCACCGATGCTTGCGCCGATATTGATTACAGCACCCATCATGATAACAGCATTATCACCGATTTCTACTTGGTCGCGAATAATTGCGCCTGGCTCAATACGAGCTTTAATATTTTTCATGTCCAATAGAGGAATCGCTGAGTTGCGGCGGTCGTTTTCGATTACAAAATCAGTGATGCTGCCTTTGTTAGCTTCAATCACTTCATTGATATCAGACCACTCACCGAATACAACCCCTGCATCTCCGCTGATGAAAGATTGAATCTTTTCGCCAAAGTTAACTTCAGATAAGTTTCCTTTAACATAAACCTTTACAGGTGTAGATTTTGTACTATTTGCAATAAATGAAATAATTTCATTTGCATCCATCATTTTCATTGTTAGTTACCTCCAATAATGTATATATAACACTAAGCATTACTTTACCAAACAAAAGCATAGAAGACAAGCAAAAATAACGGTTAGTCTATCTTTCTGCCTGCCTTTTAGCCATTCACTGCGGGTGAATATTTCCTTCTCTTATCGCCCGCTTTTCTCCAGCTACATACTCTTCAATAATTTCAAAAAATGCCTGCACTTGCTTTAATTGAAACGCCGCCTCATAGCCAATCAGCCACGTGCTTCGGAAAATCGGTTGATTTTTTTCATCGAGCAAAGGCACTTGAAAGAGGTTTTGATTCGCCTCTTTAAGAGCGATGGCTGGAAGTATGCTGTAGCCTATTCCGTTAAAGGTCAATTGCTTGCATGTTTCGATTTGATCGACATAAATTGTATTTTTGGGAGGCGCAGGAAACTGTCTGTGCCACCATTCCTGGATTTCCTCATAATAGCTCGAATCGCTTTTAAATTGAATAAACGGCCTGTCAGTATCCATCAGCTGATCCAAACTGGAAATTTGGCTGTCAACCAAATATAGGGGATCGTCAAACAAATGCTTTTTGGCCCCTTTCCAATCAGCACTTCCCCGGATAATGCCAAGATGAATGCTGCCGTCAGTCATCGATTTTAAAATCTCGCTGCTCCAGCCAGTGATCAATGATACTTTAGCTTGGGGATATGTCTTAATAAACTCCTTCAGCACTCCAGGCAGCCAGTTCTGTCCGACAATGCTGGCGGCTGCAATACTTAAAGTTCCATGAACTTCTCCCTTTAACGCATGGATGGACTCTTTTACACTATCTTCCTTGTTTATTGTTTCTATTGCAAACTGCGCAACAAGTTCTCCTGCTGCCGTTAAAGAAAGCCCTTTTTGGGATCGGATAAACAATTTGGCGCCCCATTCTTTCTCAATATTTTGCAGCCGCTGTGAAAGGGCAGGCTGAGACACAAACAGCTTTTCTGCAGCTTTTCTCATATTCATCTCTTGGGCAAGGACCTTTAATAGTTGCAGCTCAGATATTGTTGACATATATTTCCCTTCTTTTTCCTGTTGTTCTTTTTGCCGGGTAAGCAGTATTGCAATTAGATGGAATAAACAGATGTGTTACGTAGGGGGAATAACTTTAAGGAAGCACGTTAAAACGAAGCCATGAAAAAACTCTCTATATTTCCAAAAACGTATTCAGCCTTTTTAACACAGACCTTCTTGTCAAAATGCCATCAAAATAGCCTTCATTATCCTCCAGGCAAATGAAGGGATTATCCGTTAAAAGTTCCATCATATCCTTGAATGATGTATTTGAATTTGCTCTAGGAACAACTGTGTTCATTACTGTTTCCACTTTAATGCTCTCTAACTTTTCGAATTCAATCCGCTCAAGTCCGAGTATGCTGTCCATAATGATGGGCGTACTCAGCAAACCATGGAGCTTGTAGGAGGGATCTAAAACCGGTATGGAAGAATAGCCGCTTTTTGTCAGTACTAAAAGGGCATGTTCTAAATTATTACCAACTTGCACATGGGCAACACGCTCTGAAGGAATCATTAATTCTTTCACCGTAATGTCTAAAAATTCTCCGTTGTGTATGCTGGTCATAGCCGAAAACTCCTCAATAGTTTATTTTCTACTCCACTATCTTACCATAGTTTTCGGCCATTTGCTCATTTAACCCTTGCTCGTTTCGATATTGCGCTGATTAAAACCACAGTTAGGACAAGTGTAGATGACATTCTGATTTGATTGGGCTGTCAGTACATTCTCTAACAACTCCTGTTGCTGACATTCAGGGCATGTTACTGCAATCTGCATGCAAACTCCATCTCCTTTCTTTTAGAGTGACTCTGTTATTAGACTGTTAATTTATTTAAGCAATTATGCAAGGATTAATGACAGAAAAAGGAGCCGTAAGAATACGGCTCCTTTTTAGTGATTATTGAATAAGATCAAAGATTTCGATTGTAATCATATCGATATTGTCAAATTGATATCTTTTTGGCTTTTCTTTATCATTGTATACTTCCAACTCATACGTTTCTGTTTTAGGATGGAATGTAACTTGACATTTTCTTTCGCCGTTTACCTCAAAAAAACGTTGGGAAGGTTCTCCCCCTGTTGATTGTTCTTGTAAATTTTTTAAACGTGTTAATATGCCTTGAAGCTGTGACATGCTCTCTCTCCTTTCAAACAAACCCATATATTACTTATAGGTTTAACTATTAGCATGTTTCTATACACTTTCCCTTTAAATTAAAGCAAGCGTTCTTGCTTTGTGTAAATGCCAATAATAACAGAATAAAATATTGCGGAGTGTTTGTCCAAGTAAAATTGAAGAATGAGCAAATCTTTTTTCTCAGACCCTTAAAATGTGCTATGATTAGGCAATATATATATTATAGATAGCGAAATTTTCAGATAGATGGAGGCAATTTTTTTTTGAAAAAAATAACGATGTATACACAGCCTGATTGCCCGCCTTGTGAATATGCGAAGACGTTTTTACGGGAAAAGGGATTTGAACTGGATTTGAGGGATATTCAGAAAGATGCCAAAGCTAGAAAAGAGCTTGTGCAAAAATATCAATGCTTTTCTACTCCTACTTTTGTAATCGGTGAAATAGTTATTGCCGGTTTTGACCATGACAAGCTGCAAGAGGTTCTTAAATTTTAAAGAAAGCAAGCTGTACCAACAAGGTACAGCTTTTAATATGCAAACAACTCCCATTATTTATCGTCCATTTTGTGCAAAAGGAAGACTAAAGATGACTTTTAATTGTGCGAAAACTTGTAAGTCTGCAAGTTTGTTCAACCTAGACACCTTTTCCACTTCACTATTTTCATTCTTCGCATTCTTTGACAAATACTTCGTTATTTCTTCATCGGAAAGCTGCTTTGATACTTTCCATTGACCATTTATTTTCTCCAGTAGCATTCCTTCATAGTGGTCCTCATAATATAGAGGGCCATCATCTGGTGATTCAAAATATTCGTATACATAAATCTTTTGAGAATGAATATCTATTTCTGTATTTTCTGAAAACTGAAAGTACGGAATATAGTATGGTGCAAAATCACTGCCGTAGATTATATACTTTCCGTTTTCTTTGACTAGATTTGCTTTTAGAAACTTATTAATATAATCGTCAGAAAAATATGGTGTTAACAATGCGTTAACTTCAGAGAGTTCTCTATGCTTTTCACTTAAATGTACCTGTGCATGAAAGGCTTCCTCTAAAAATAAGAGTACATCCTTTCTTTCAGACAGCTTGTCCTTCTCCATAGCATAGGTAAATTGGGCATTTCCAAAGGCAAGTATTAATAAAAAAATGCAAAGCATCGTTTTCTTCATTGCCGTCTCCCCTTTCTCTTTCTAATGATAACAATAATCTATTCACAGTATTCGATTTTTCGTTCGTTAAATTCTGTGATGCTTTGACAATTTTCTGCGATATTATACATATACCCGAAAAACAACCGAAATAACTAAAGATTGACACCCAAAATAAAAAAGACCCATAGCGGGTCTAATTAATAAGCACTTCCATCTTATCAAGGAAGTTATAGGACAGATCAATAAAAAGAAATTCGTTAGCATCAAGAGGATAGGAGAATGTTCTGACTGTCCCGCCTGTTTCAATATCACTGTACAAGTCCGATAAGATGCCCTTTTTTTCATTTTGCATCTTAATGATATTTTCGAGAAAATATGGGCGCCAGCTCCAGTTTTTATTAACATACTCCCTTTGCAGTACCCAATTGCTGTTATCATAAAAAATATTAGCTGATTTTTGAAATCCATCTTCATTACAGACATACATTCTAAAGGCTACATCTGTCAACTCGTTAGACAAGTTCTTTAACAGTTCTTCATAGCTTGAATATTTACGATATTTCTGCAGCAACTCATGAAGTTTCGTTTGAAATTTATCTGTTAATTGAAGGATTGATGTCAGCTTTTTCTTTTCATAAGAGATAAATTCATGAAACTCTGCCCCTAATTTGGCTTGCCGGATGGTTGGTTCCACAAAATGTTCTTCTGGATGATGCAAATAAAAGCCTTGATAAAATCTGCCGCCGTTTTTCCAAGCAAATTGCAGCTGATGTACCATTTCAATATTCTCAAACAAAAGGTTCGCCCCTATTTTTCGAGCAAGCATTGATAAGGAATAGAGAACATTCTGGTACATATGGGAAGTGGAAGTGGAACGAAGAGCCAATAGGTCAATTTTCAGGATATCAGGAGCCAATTCTCCAATTCTGTCAACATAACTGCTTTCGCTTCCCATTTTGTCAATAGCGATTTTAATTCCAAATGTTCGATAGTAGACAAGCAAATGATCGAGATGCTCTGATTGTCCGGTATAATTTCGTTCCGATATCTCCAGTACAATCCGATTTAAATCAAAGCCTTTTTCTTCATAAGACATAAGCATTTGCAAGAAATCCTCGCCGTCATCATACATAAGAAGATCTGCATCACGATTGATAAATAGCAGGAAATTATCATCAAGCTCTATCGCTCTGTCTAATGCTTTTGTTAGCACTACTTTGTCTACTTCATTTTTATACTCTTCTGGAATCGACTCATCTAAAAAAAACGGGCCTAAGCTTTCTGTTCCATTTATTCCAGTATATCTTCCTAATACTTCATATCCAATAACGGTATGTTCGTCAGCACTAAAAATGGCTTGGAAATAAGGGATGACATTATCTAGATCTGTCAAAATATCTAAAGCGTCCATATTTTGATCAGCCTCCCTATAAATAATGACTTATTATACCATAAAAATTTAGACTTTTTCCCTTTAATATAGCCATGAAACGTATTTATTTTGAATATTGAGCATATAAGCAAATCGTTCATTCAACTGGAAAGTGTTGATACTTATAAACAGGAAATAAACACATATCCTAATTACCATAGGAGCCGGCAATCGAAAGTAGGTTGCTAATGCGTATATTTAGACTTTTATCTCTGTTGGTGCTTATCACTTGCTTCCAACAATCACAAATAGGAATGGAATTTGCCTTAAGTCAAAAAACACACGCTGCCTCCACGCAGAAAAGGTCCATCATGCTTAATGTGCCGCTGATCAAGCAAAACCCTGAGCTTAAATATGGGTGTGAAGTCACAAGTCTTGCTATGGTACTGCAATATGCTGGGGTGAAAGTAACGAAAATGGATTTATATAAAAAGGTATCTAAGGATACTGACCCTCTTGTTAAAAAACGAGGGGACATCATAAGCTGGGGTGACCCGGCTGTAGGGTTTGTAGGAGATATGACAGGCAAAACGAGCGGCTACGCTGTGTTTGACCAGCCAATAGAAGATTTAGTAAATAATTATTTGCCTGAAAGGGCCGTTAATTTAACTAACCTTTCTTTTTCCGCTGTTGAAAAGCATGTTTCTGACGGATACCCCGTTGTAGTATGGACTACAGGAGACTACCGACTACCAGACAGATGGGAATCATGGCAGCATAATGGCAGAACAATCAAAACACCACTTGATTTGCACGCTGTTGTCCTCGTTGGGTATGATGATAAATATGTTTATTTAAACGATCCACTGTCAGGAAGAAAAAAAGTAAAAGTAAGCAAGTCACGATTTATTGAATCTTGGACAGCATTAAAGCATAGAGCTGTCAGCTATAGATAAAGAATGCCATCCTCGGAAATATCCAAGGATGGCCGTTAAAAACAAGAGAATAGCCAGATTCCCTGCCTATGTTTCCTATAATCCACTATCATTTTATTCACAAACCAGGTAGTTCATTCCTGTTATTAATGCTGATTTTTGTTTGTAAAAAACGTTCAACTTCCTCAGCAGGGAGCGGCTTGGAATAATAAAATCCTTGCGCTTTATGACAGTTAGCTGCCTTTAAAATATCAGCCTGTTCCCGGCTTTCTACTCCTTCTGCAATGACATCCATGCCCAGATTCTCTCCTAAGTGGATAATGGTTGTAATTATAGCCGCATCCTTTACATTCTTTAGCACATCTCTGACAAATGATTGGTCAATTTTTAAAATATCAATCGGAAATTGTTTTAAATAACTGAGTGAGGAGTATCCTGTCCCGAAATCATCAACAGAAATAATGACCCCAAGCTCCTTTAATTTCCGAAGGATAGGAATAGCATCTTTAGAATTATGCATAGCCCCTTCTGTTATTTCAATTTCCAGCAAGTGCGGCGGAATATCATTTTTTATAATGGCTGTTTTGATAATATCAACAAAATTCGGCTGTTCAAACTGTTTTGGTGAAATATTGACGGCAATTCGAATACCATCATTAAATGACTTCAACCATTTGCTGATTTGCTGACAAGCTGTTTCAATCACCCAGTTGCCAATTGGGATGATAAGTCCAGTATCCTCTGCAAGAGGGATGAATTCACCTGGAGAAATAATTCCAAGGACAGGGCTATCCCAGCGCAGCAACGCCTCAACACTTTTAATACTCTGAGTTTTTAAATCAATCTGCGGCTGATAAAAAAGGGTCAATTCTTTATTTTGCACCGCTTTTCGCAAGTTAGTTTCCAATGTTACGATATTTGTTAAAGCGACATTCATATCAGACCGGTAAAATTGAGAATGAGCTTTTCCTCTTTCCTTCACTCGGAAAAGTGCTTCATCCGCATTTTTGATAAGTGTATCTTCATCCTTCCCATCGTTAGGATACATGCTGATGCCGATACTTGGCGTTATATAATATTCTTGTGAATTTAGATAAAAAGAGCTGGCAAACCTCGACAAAATTGCTTGAGCAAAGGCGCTCGTTTTCTGCCTTGTTGTGTTAGATAGCATAATAATGAACTCATCTCCGCCTTGCCTGTAAACATGGCAATCTTGGTTATTGAATTCTAACAGCCTTTCAGCAACCTTTATCAATATCTGGTCGCCGACAATATGGCCAAATGTGTCATTAATGTATTTAAACCGATCAAGGTCAATTGTCAATAGCGCGATTTCTTGGCCGGTTTTAGTCGCCTTGTTTATTTCAATATTTAAATCTTCCAGAAGAGCGCGTCTGTTATACAGACCTGTCAGTTGATCATGAAAAGCCATATATCTAATTTTCTCGGCAGTCTCTGTTTTCTCAGACATATCTCTTAAAATGATATACAGCCCTTTTGCAGTACTACTAATTAGAATGGGGATGATTTTAATATGAACATTAAGTACTTGGCCATTCTTCATTTTCAGCATGCTGTCGAGTGACTGAGATAGGTGAGTCAACCTGCATTTCCTAACTTGATCCTTAAAGGATGTATGGCTTACTTCTTCTATTAAATCAAAGATTGACCTGTTTTTTATTTTGTCTAAAGGATATTCCATTAACTTTTCAGCTGCCGGATTAATCGTTTGGACCAAGCCATTTAAATCAATCCCTAAAATGGCGTCTAGATTATGATCGACGATGGAACGAATTTCCTGCTCTCTTTCAATCAGTCTCTGCTTTTCTTCCTGCAGTTTTGTCACATCTCTAGTAACAGAAACGATGAATTTAACATCCCTATTTTTATCCAGTATAGGTGTTAAGACAGATTCACCATATCTTTTAATTCCTTCTGGCAACATAACTTCATCAGAGAATACATGGATGTTTTTTTCCGCATACACCTTTTCATATTCTAGCTGCAGGCCACCATATACACCTTGGTGCAGAACATCCTGCAATGATTTCCCGATATAATCAGGTGTGAGCTTCGCATGAATATAGCCTGCCTTATTGGCAAATACATAGCGAAAAACAGGACCAGGCTCTGCCTTCATGATATATACCAGATCATTAACATGATTAAAAATGATTTCAAATATGATTCTCTCTATTTTCATATTAGGGTCTAGATGCTGTTCGTCCTTAATACTCTCAAAAAATCCGTTCATTTGTATCATCCTTAATTACTTCTTTTATTGCTTTTCGTTCAAAATTAGCCATGCGCTAAAATGTATAAATCCCAGGCTGTTCGTCTACAATAATGGAATCAATAATATATCTACGTTTTTCTTAGTATAATTATCGGCAATTAGTAAGAAATGTTTATAATAACCTTTTAAAAAGGAATCATTCCATTATAGAAGATGCTTTTAGATTAGGATTCCTTTTCTATTGGAAAAATAGTATAATAGCTTGTATTCATTCTCTACTAGAAAGGAGTTTATAGATAATGCACAAGCATCCATCAAAAATGCCGCAACTGCATCCAACGATCGAAAACCTCTCTCAATCCATTTCAGTAGTAAATCGCCATGCTAAAACAGCAACAGATCCGAAATTTCTTTATAAGCTGAAACAGGCAAGTCTGCAAAAACTGCTGAGTGAAGGGAAAGCAAAAAAGGTAGGGCTTCACTTTTCCAGCAATCCAAGAAACAGCCAGCAGCAGTCTGATATCCTGGTTCAATGTGGGGAATATACCTTTCACTTGCCGCCAACAAAAAAAGATTTTGAAGAATTGCCTCATCTTGGTTCTTTAAACCAAAACGTCAGGAATCCAAAATCTACCCTCTCTCTTAACCAGGCAAAAAAGCTGTTGATTGCATATACTGGTTTAAAAGAAGACAACCAAGATCAAAACAAGCCGCCAAGCAAACGATATGTTAAGCCTGTTTTCAAAAGACTTGGGGAAAGCTATTAGTTAAATGCATATAGCAAAAAGACTGCAAGAATTCATCATTCATGCAGTCTTTCTTTTTTAGATAATATACTCATCAACTAACAGAATTAATTCCGCTATTTCTGGTTTGCTTACTTGTGCATTCGCTCCGACACGTTTCCCTTTATGTCTTAAATCTTCCGTAATTAAGGAAGAGAAAATGATAACTGGAAGATGGCTCAGCTTAGCTTCCTCTTTAATCTTTCTTGTTAAATGATGTCCATCCATTTGCGGCATTTCAATATCTGTAATCACCAATTGGACAACATCTTCTATCTTTTTGCCAGAATCAATGACTCCTTGCAAATGTTCCAATGCTTCTCGGCCATTTTCAAAGAAATGCACCTTCTCATAGCCTGCCTCTGCTAGCGTATCCTCAAGCAGTTTTCTTAGCAATGGTGAATCTTCGACTACAATAAGCTGTTTATTGCTTCTTTCACGTGTTCCTAATCTTTTCACTTGCTGAACATTAATACCTGAATCTGGATTAATATCAACAACAATGCGTTCGAAGTCAAGAAGCAAAATCATTTCGCCATTCAGCTTAATTACACCAATGATTTGACTTTCTGCACCTTGGTACATTTCAGAAGGCTTTTCAATGTCTTCCCAAGAGATACGATGTATCTGGGAGACATTATGTACGTGAAAGATAATTTTTGTTTTGTTGAACTCAGAAACAATAAATTTATCTTTCTCCGGCTCCTCTGAAGGCGGCAAACCTAAAGCATTTGCAAGGTTTACGACTGGCAGCACTTCTCCTCTCAATTCCATAATGCCCTCAACATTAGGATGGGCATGGGGAATTGACGTAATAGGTACAGGGTTAATAATTTCTTTTACCTTAATAACATTTATCCCGAATTTATTTTTGCCTACACCAAATTCTACAATCTCTAATTCATTTGTACCTGTCTCTAGTAAGATTCCTTTATCGTTGTTCATTATTTTCGTCCTTCCTACTAAACATAATCTGCTTACTCGTTATATCGTTGCAATTATTGTAAACTTAAACATTTATTTTATAATTGGCAAAAGTTTGTTCAGATGAAAGCTTTGCCTTGATTCTTTTTTTATATCGGCCGCTTTTAAAATCTATGAAGAGTGCTAAAAAAATAATTTGCACAGATGTGTCTCATAAACCCAACAGGAGATGAGACAAAACAAAAGATAGCCTATCTAAATACGAATAAATTGTTCGGTTCATTAGCTCTCGTCCAATCGCTTTTTTCGGGGGGAGGAAGCTAAAGTGTCCTCTTTTACCCGCAGAAGTCTAGTGTCCTCCGCTCCATTCTGCTAAGACTTTTCATTATTATATTCATGCAAAAAACCAAACTATTAATCGTTAATAGTTTGGTTTTGATTAGAGATTGACGTCCTTATGTTTCAGCCTATTTATTCGTTATTTATCTGTTTGTACCTTTCCGTGCACGATCAAACCAATTATAGTTAGGATGATTAGTGACCCTAATGCCATCCTGCTCGCTGTATCTCCTAAATCGGCAAAAATTAAGGTGATGCTTCCATATAGAAGCGGACCAACAATAGAGGAAACTTTACCTGAGAAGGCAAATAAACCAAAAAACTGGCCCCTTTTTTCCTCGGGGGTAATTTCAACAATATACGTTCTAGAAGTAACCCACATGCTGCCAAGAGCAATACCAAACATGCTTCCAGCAATCCAGAACATCAGCTCATTCCAAGCAGCTGTTGCGATAATTAAGGCAGCAACTAATAGATACCCCACAATTCTGATTGATTGATAAGCACCGATTCTTTTTGCAATGTAACCAAAAATAAAAGAGCCTATTATGCTTGATAGTGTCGAGACTAAATATAAAACAATAAACTTGCCCGTAGAAAACCCAACTATGGCTTGTGCATAAACAGCCATCATCGCAATTGTCGTAGCCACTGCATCATTTAAGAAGAAATAAGCAATCATAAAAGTAAAGATATTACGGTAGCTCTTTGCTTGCTTAAATGTTTCATAGATTTCCTTATAGCCAGACAGAAAGGATTGTTTTTCTGCAGTCTGTTTTGGAGTATCTTTAATAATAAAGAAAAGCGGTAGAGACAATAATAAAAACAGCAAGCCTGTCGGGATAAATGATTGATGAAAGTTATCATCTCCAACAAATATGTATACAAGCAAGCCAATCAATGTCCCCATATATCCAACTGCCACACCAAATCCAGAAATAAGCGGCAGCTGTTCTTTTGTGCCAAGATCTGAAATCATCGCATCATAAAATACAAGACTAGAATGGTAAGTAAACTTTGCAAAAACGAATAATAATATAACGATAAATAATGACATAGGTATGCCTATGATAGAGTCTTGGAATGTGATTCCTCCGAAAACTCCCATCAGAACAGTTGAAATAACTGTTATGATCGTAAAAATGATAATATATTTCTTTTTCCTCCCTGTTCTATCCATAAGCACGCCAAACAAAGGGGAGAATAAAACTAACAAAAAGCTAGCTAGTGCGTTAGAATACGATATTAACGTGCTGGCTATTTGGTCTTGAACCTCATTTGAGCCAATTACCTCTTTTAAATATAAAGGGAAAAATATCGTGTTAATATTGGAAGAAAATATCGTGTTTGCTGCATCATATAGAGCCCAAGCGAGTATTGGCAATGAAAAATACAGTGCGGGCCCTCGTAAATCTTTCGTTTGGATTTTTCGTTGTTCCATTCTATAAATTGACCTCCTTCAATCAAACAGAACTTGTTTTATCATTATATGAAAGGAAATGAAGATTACCCCCATTATCCATACATTTATGGTAATAACCTCCTCCTTTTCCATCTTATCTGCTGAAATTAAAGGAAACAACCCTTTTTATGTAAATAAACTGTAATCGTAAAACTTTAAGTGTTCTGCCATACGCTTTAAAAAAGCACAACTTTGTGAATTTCGAGCTAAAATCTAATCGAAAATATCCTTTGCGAATAGGATATTGTATAGGGCATCAGTAACTTAAGATGGAGCGTATAAGGGGGGAAGTAAACCGATGAATAGTACAGCCATTTTCTTTAACCTTGATTCATCTATCATCATTGTTGAAAATATACAAATTGCAGACACTTCTGTCACAGAGGAAATAAATTTCATTCTTACGCCCGCGGATGGAGACATCGTTTTTCTCAAAAATGATATAGATTGGGACTACGGTTATTAATCTTTGCAATAAACTTTAGCGCTTTTTTCAAAGTGCTTCTTTTTTTATGGTCAGGCTAATGTTTTCAAGATAACACGGATTTGTTATGATACTAATAATAAGCAGAAAATAAAAAATAAGGTGGAAAACATGGAATATTTGATAAACAAAAAAGTAAAGGATATTGAAATATCCGGAATTCGTAAATTCTCCAACATGGTTGCAGGCAAAAAAGACATGCTTTCCCTTACAATCGGCCAGCCTGATTTTCCTACACCAGATCATATTAAAGAAGCTGCCAAAAAAGCAATTGATGAGGATTTTACGACATATACTCATAATGCAGGAGATCTTTCACTCAGAGAGGCAGCAAGTAACTTTGTCAACCAAAAATACGGCTTAAACTATAATCCCCAATCAGAGGTTATTGTAACTGCAGGCGCAAGTGAAGCAATCGATATAGCCTTCCGGACCATATTAGACGAAGGTGTCGAAGTGATACTTCCAGGACCTGTTTATCCTGGATATGAGCCGATAGTTCGCCTTTGCGGGGCAGATCCAGTTTATGTGGATATTAAAGACAATGGGTTTCGCTTTACTGCAGAGCTTATTGCACCATACATAACAAATAAGACTAGATGCATCGTTTTGCCGTATCCAAGCAATCCGACAGGTGTCAGCCTTAACAAGCAGGAACTTTTGGCTATAGCTGAACTGCTTAAAGACAAAGATATATTCGTACTGGCAGATGAAATCTACAGCGAACTACTCTTTGATGCTGATCATATATCCATTGGCAGTTTTTTAAGAGAAAAAACGATTGTGATTAATGGTCTATCTAAATCTCACAGCATGACAGGCTGGAGAATTGGTTTTCTGTTTGCTCCTGAAAGCATTTGCCAGCAAATATTGAAAGTTCATCAATACAACGTGACATGCGCGTCATCTGTTTCCCAGCGAGCAGCATTACAGGCATTAACTGTCGGCATTAATGACAGTTTAGCAATGAAAGAGGAGTATAAAAAAAGACGGGACTATCTTTACTCCCGCCTGGCAGATATGGGCTTAGAAGTGATAAACCCTGACGGCGCCTTTTACTTTTTCATTAAGATACCTGTAGCAGGCACAAGCTCCTTTGACTTTTGCTTGGATTTAGTGGAAAAGGCCAATTTAGCAGTTGTTCCAGGCAGCGCTTTTTCAGCTTTAGGAGAAGGCTATTTCCGCATTTCCTTCGCTTATTCTTTTGATACATTAAAAGAGGCATGTGACAGACTTGCAGCATATTTAGCCTCCCATTAAACAAAAAAAGGAACTCTCCTGTGCTTAAGGAGAGTTCCTTTTTTTATTGCTGCCAGTATTTATATAATGCCTGTGTGCCCAACTCGTCTTGACCTAAAGCAGACAGTCTGCTGTACAAGCTTTCAGCCAGCGTCAAGCCTGGTGTTTCCATGCCCATTTTTTCTGCTTCTTCCATGGCAATTTCCATATCTTTAATAAAATGCTTAATATAAAAACCTGGGTCAAAGTCTCCTTTAATCATTCTCGGAGCCAAGTTAGTCAACGAAAAGCTGCCCGCTGCTCCTGTCGAAATGCTTTTCAAAACATTTTCCGGGTTTAAGCCTGCTTTTTCAGCATAAACAATCGCTTCACAAACTCCTATCATATTCGAAGCAATGGCAATCTGATTGCACATCTTCGTATGCTGTCCAGAGCCTGCCGGACCTTGGTAAACGATATTTGTTCCCAAGATTTCGAAAATTGGCAGCATATCATGGAAGGCTTCCTTGTCTCCTCCGACCATTATCGACAGCTTAGCCTCCCTAGCGCCAATATCGCCGCCAGAAACAGGTGCATCTAATGCATGCATCTGTTTGCTCTTAGCTTCTTCAAAAAGCTTTTTAGCCAAGCTTGGAGTTGATGTTGTCATATCAATCACATATGTATTTTCTTTGCCGTTTGTTATGATTCCATTCTCCCCTAAATACACTTCTTCCACATCTTTAGGGTAGCCAACGATCGTAATGATAACATTAGCTTTTTCCGCTGCTTCTTTCGGACTTGCAGCCCAAGCTGCGCCTTCCTGCAGCAAATCTGCTGCTTTTTCCTTCGTGCGGTTATACACCACAACAGAATACCCTTTTTTCATGAGATTGCGCGCCATGCTTTTTCCCATTACACCGATGCCGATAAATCCAATTACCGTATTTTCTTTAGAAAGCATTCCATTCTCCCTCCCAATTTCTTCGTTTGCTCCTCAATCATACCATACAGGCTTAAAATAATTCATTAACAGGACATGAGAAAAAGAAGCAAAAAAAGGACTGACTAGGCTACTAGTCAGTCAATAAGGGGAAAATGAGAATAGCTTAGCAAACTTAAAAAACTTTAAGTGCCTGTGCTTAGTTTATTTTTACCCGCTGTGAGCAATTCTAAACATGAATCCTCACTTTTTTTATTAAAAAATTTATTTATTTTTTCTGCCTGATTAAGAAAGTTTTGCTGCAGCTTTAACTGCTTCCATAACTTCTTCTGTTGTGGACATTTGCAATGCTTTTTCAGCAAGCTCTTCCATTTCTTTTTTAGACAGGTTAAGAATTTGTGATCTTGCTTTAAGGATAGATGTCGCACTCATAGAGAATTCATCCAATCCTAAACCTAACAATAACGGAATTGCTGTTTCGTCTCCAGCCATCTCTCCGCACATTCCAGCCCATTTGCCTTCTTTATGCGCAGCATCAATAACCATCTTAACAAGACGTAGAATGGATGGGTTGTAAGGCTGATACAGGTAAGAAACTCTTTCGTTCATGCGGTCAGCAGCCATTGTGTATTGGATCAAGTCATTTGTTCCGATACTGAAGAAATCAACTTCTTTCGCAAATTGGTCTGCCAATACAGCTGTTGAAGGAATCTCAACCATAATTCCAAGCTCGATTTTATCAGCAACTGTTACACCTTCAGCAGTCAAGTTTGCTTTTTCTTCTTCAAGCAATGCTTTAGCAGCACGGAATTCGTTTAATGTTGCAATCATTGGGAACATGATTTTCAAGTTTCCATATGAGCTTGCACGAAGCAATGCTCTTAATTGCGTACGGAAGATTCCAGTTTCTTCTAGACATAGACGAATTGCACGGAATCCTAGGAATGGATTCATTTCTTTAGGAAGTTCAAGGTATGGAAGCTCTTTGTCTCCACCAATGTCCAATGTACGAACAACAACCGGCTTACCTTTCATTCCTTCAAGAACAGCTTTGTAAGATTCGAACTGCTCATCTTCTGTTGGAAGCTGATCTCTGCCCATGTAAAGGAATTCTGTTCTGTATAGACCTACTGCTTCTCCACCGTTAGAAGTAACACCTTCTAAATCGTTTGGAGTACCGATGTTTGCAGCCAATTCTACATGCACACCATCAGCGCTGACAGTTTGCTCGTTAACAAGCTTAGCCCACTCAGCTTTTTGCTCTTCATATTCTGCAGCAACTTTTTTGTAGCTTTCTACTACTTCTGGAGTTGGATTGATATGGATTTCACCTTTCAATCCGTCAACGATTACTAAATCACCGTTTGAGATTTCTTCTGTCGCTTTTTTCGTTCCAACTACTGCAGGAATTTCCAAAGAACGAGCCATGATAGCAGAGTGAGAAGTTCTTCCGCCGATATCTGTTGTGAAGCCTTTAACAAATTGACGGTTCAACTGAGCTGTATCAGATGGAGTTAAGTCCTCCGCTACCACTACAACCTCTTCTGAAATCATGCTTGGGTTAGCCAAGTGTACACCTAGCAAGTGAGAAAGAACCCTTTTAGTAACGTCACGGATATCAGCAGCACGCTCTTGCATGTACTCATTATCCATTGATTCAAACATGTTGATAAACATATCTGTTGTTTCTTTCAAAGCAACTTCTGCATTTACAGATTCTGTGTTGATTTTGTCTTCAATTGGAGCGATTAATTCTGGATCGCTTAATACTAAAAGATGCGCTTCAAAGATCGCTGCTTTATCAGCACCTAATTCTTTGTTCGCTTTTTCACGAATAGCATCCAACTCTTGCTTAGAAGTAGAAAGAGCAGCTTGGAAACGGTTAATTTCAGCAGCAGCATCTTCTACTGTTTTCTTTTCAAAAGATAAATCCGGTTCTACTAAACGATATGCTTTAGCAATGGCAATTCCACTAGAGGCAGCAATTCCTTGTAAAAAACTCATTATTCAGCAAGTCCTTCCTTTTTCAATGTTTCTTCTAAACCGTTAATAGCTTCTGTTTCGTCACTGCCTTCTGCAATGATTTTAATGTCAGCGCCTTGGCCGATTCCAAGAGACATAACACCCATGATAGATTTAAGGTTAACCTTTTTTTCTTTGAACTCTAAGTTAATTTCAGAGTCAAACTTGCTTGCAGCTTGTACTAAAAGAGTTGCTGGACGGGCATGAATCCCTGTATCTGCGATAACTTTAAATTGTTTTTCTACCATTAAAAATCAAACTCCTTCATTCAAATAATAAATAAGATGCATTAAGCCTTTTCAACTTAAACAACCCTATATAATAGTCAAGAAAATTGTTTATCCATAACTAATATATAATTTAATAGCTACTATTGTAAACTGAAAGTATAAAAGATGTAAATTTTAAACTTGTCCGAATAGCCATCAAGCGTACAAGACTTGCTGGATTGTTGTGTTTACTGTAAAATCAACATTTTTATATATATTATTTGACCATTATAGTTTTTTCCAAAAGCATAAGAAAAAATGTAAATTAATGATAATTATCAGGCATTTAAGTTATTTTTAAAAAAGACATCTCAAAAGTAGGATAGCATTTCTTTTCCGATGAGACAATGAAAAATATCGCACAAACATAAAAAAGCTTTGTACGCACATACCTCGTACCAATTACCTACAACTAGTCTTTTCCTACCAACTAGCTTCTCGGTTCTTCGAGGTATTGATAAATAACATCGCCGCCTCTTTGAGCAATTCCCCGGTAATGCTTAAAATCCTCCCTCTTAACGAGTTCGAGACGGAAAGCGAGAAAATCGGCTTTGCTTACTTTATATTCCTTAAGTTCTCCAGATTTTAATTGCTCTAACACATGTATAACTTCTTCCTGCAACATATAATCCAATTACCTGCCTTTTCATTATTACCTATCATTTCTTTAAACAATGCACATATAAATATTATTATCACACATGATTGCTGGAAACAAATTTGTTCATCCTTGCATACAATGTCTATAAGATATGAATGTGCATATAATTACCAATTACTGAAAACTATGTTATAATAACTTCATTCATACGAATAAACTTTTGTCCAAGCTGTTGAACGTGTGCATAAGCCTAATATCCTACTTCTAAGATGCAAAAGTTAGCCTAGATTAACTGCATCGATTAATGGATTACCCCAAAAGGTAAGCGGTTTAATTTTAAACTGCACGAAATGGATATAAACAAATGCCTTCTTTGTTCATCATATATCCATATTTCTTTACGGGAAAGTTTTTTTAGTGCAAACTAAAAATACAGAATTATATAAATTTGGCGTATAAGGAGAGAGTACAAATGAAGAGAGCTGAGGTTGGCAATATCATTGAATTTAGAGGCCTGCAAGGAATTGTAGAAAAAGTAAATGAGAATTCGGTAATAGTAGATTTGACATATATGGATAATTATCGCGACCTTGAGCTGGAACAACGTACGGTCGTTAATCATAAAAATTATAAAATAATTAAATAACAAGAAGCCGGCTATGCCGGCTTCTTGTTATTTACTCTAAGTATAAGTAGCTTCTACTCTTCAGCAAGCTCTTTTTTTGTTTTGACCTTTCCGTGCGGCTTCTGTTTCTGCTTACGGACAGTCCACTCTCTTTCTTCTTCTCGTTTTGCCTTAGACATAGTGCACCTCCTTTCTTGCTATTGTTAGCATGAGCGGAGTTTTTAAAATTATCCAGCGTCAACCTATTTGCCAGTAATTCTTGCTGGAAGAAATGTTGTTGACCAAATCAAAAAAAACTGATAACATCACAAATATAATTTTATATACGAATAGCGTGCGTTGAATGTCATGGATTACACTATGGCAGGAGCAGCTTCTGGAGAGACCTTTTTCAAGGCACCGAAGGATTCACAATCTCAGGTAAAAGGACAGGAGAGTAACTGATCTATACTTTTATAGTGTATTCGTTATTCTTTGGACTAGAGATTGGAGGAATTCCAATCTCTTTTTTGTTTTAGGAAGGAACGTTTTCTCTCTTTTAACGTGTACAAATTGTAATTGTCTTTTTTATAAGAACCACTACCTTAAGCTTACATAATTTTAGGGGGTAGCAGCAGAATATGCAGTAACAACTAAAACTTTGTAAGGCGTTCTTAACAAAAGACCATCATTATAATGAGGTGATATCATGCAGCAACGACGTGCCGTTGTAAGTGTAGTAGGTAAAGATCAAGTAGGAATTATCAGCAAGGTGACTACTATCATATCAGAAAACAATGTCAACATTTTGGATATTAGCCAAACGATTTTACAGGACTTTTTTACGATGATGATGATAGTCGATATTACTCAAAAAGAAAATCTCGATGAGTTGCGCCAGCAGCTGGATGAATTGGGCAATCAGCTTGGTTTAAAAATTAATATCCAATTAGAAGACATATTCCAATCCATGCACCGTGTCTAAGAAAGAAGGGAAAAAAAGTGAAAATTGCATTGAATGAAATGATGGAAACCATCAATATGGTCCAAATGGAGAATTTGGACATCCGTACAGTTACAATGGGGATAAGCCTGTATGATTGTGCTGACTCTGATTTCAATAAAATGAACAGCGCTGTTTATAAAAAAATCACTACTTATGCAAGCAAGCTTACAGAGGTTGCCCAAGCAGCGGAAAAAGAATATGGGATCCCTATCATCAACAAACGGATTTCTATTACTCCAATTGCTGAAATTCTTGGAAATGCAACAGTAGAACAAGCAATTGAGCTGGCAAAAACTTTGGATAAAGCAGCAAAAGACTTGAATGTTGACTTTATCGGCGGCTACTCTGCATTGGTTCATAAAGGCATCACAAAAGGTGATCAAACACTGCTTGATGCACTGCCTGAAGCGCTTGCTGTAACAGAAAGAGTATGCTCATCTATCTCTGTTGCTACTACAAGGACTGGAATCAATATGGATGCTGTGAAACAAATGGGAATTATCATTAAAAACGCAGCGGAACGGACGAAAGACCAAAACGGATTAGCATGTGCAAAACTAGTTGTCTTTTGTAATCCTGTTGAGGACAATCCATTTATGGCTGGTGCTTTCCATGGAGCTGGTGAAGGAGAAGTTGTTCTTAATGTTGGCGTCAGCGGACCTGGTGTTGTGCTTAATGCATTGCGAAAATATCCTGATGCAGATTTAGGAGAGGTTTCTGACATTATTAAAAAGACAACTTTCAAGATTACCCGTGCTGGTGAGCTGATTGGTCGAGTGGTAGCAGAACGCCTAGGGGTTCCATTTGGAATTATGGACCTGTCTTTAGCACCGACGAATGCTATTAATGACAGTGTTGCTGATATATTGGAAGAAATCGGTCTTGAACGTGTCGGTACACACGGAACGATTGCAGCACTTGCACTTATGAACGATGCTGTGAAAAAAGGTGGCGCAATGGCAAGCTCCTATGTTGGCGGCTTGAGCGGAGCGTTCATTCCTGTCAGCGAAGACAATGGTATGATTCGCGGAATTCTTGATGACAGCTTAACATTGTCAAAACTAGAAGCAATGACATGTGTCTGCTCTGTTGGACTTGATATGATTGCACTTACAGGAGACGTTTCACCTGCCACCCTTTCGGCAATTATCGCTGATGAGGCAGCAATCGGAATGATTAACAAAAAAACAACTGCTGTTCGTGTAATCCCTGTACCTGGTAAAAAAGAAGGCGAAATGGTTGAATTCGGTGGCTTGCTTGGCAGAGCTCCAGTTATGGGTGTTAATCCGTACAGCTCTCAAAAGCTTGTTGACCGCGGCGGCCGCATCCCTTCCCCACTGCAAGCGCTTATTAACTAACAAGTAAAAATGTCTGGCTCTTTGGAGTCAGACATTTTTTTGTGGAATCGGCTTTGCCCATAACAGCAGTAAAAAAACAAGGCTTATATACCCAAAAAGCGGATATAGATAAGACAGCAGTGTTCCATAGTGAATGAAACTGATCAAATAAGATACTGCAAAGATTAAGGCAATAATGAGGATGCCCGGGATTTTTATATACTGGTTCAATTGCCTTTCCAACCCGTAAACATTGCCTATAACAGAAGTGAAGATTTCCCCATATATGACAAGAATATATATCCAAGAAAGATTTGGAGCCAGATTTCTCATAATAGACGCCATCGGAATCGCGTAGCTGTCGATATTCTCGAGCATAATTAACGTAAAATGACTCGAAAGAAGGATAAACATTAAAGCAATACCACCGATTATCCCACCCCATTTTACTGTTTCATCATCCCCTATTTCTGAAGCTGCCGGAACAAGTACAGCAATCGCCAAAGAAAGATTTAATGCTGTATAAGAAAATGGAGATGTCAGCCCTTTCCAATCCACCATTGTGTAATCATCAATACGATCCATAAAGCCAGGCAGCTGAATCGACAAAGAAAACAAAATGAAGCTGAAAGTTATCATTATAGGTACTACAAATGTATTAACCGCAAATAATCCCTTCATACCAACAAGCATAACAATTAATGAAAGAATTATGGTAAAGATAACTCCAAAAGATTTGCTTAACCCAAGCTGCTCTTCAAAGACAGCTCCTGCCCCTGACAGCATGACAGCACATACTCCAATAAGCATGATAAGCATTAAGACATTGACTAGACTTCCTGCTATTCTGCCGAACAGAAATATTGTAAATTCCTGATATGATCTCGCTTTTATTTTTACCGATATTCTCATTAGTTTTGAGCCTAAATAAGAGAATATTAGACCAGAGGCAAGTATCCCAAACAAACCGATCATGCCAAACTGAGAGAAAAATTCTACTATTTCTTTACCTGTTGCAAAACCAGCTCCCACAACAGTACCTACATATACAGCTGCAAGCTGAAAGGCTCCACTCCATTTGTTTTTCACATATTTCCCTCCTTATCTAATCTATATGACAAAATGGACAAACAATGACGAGCATTTTCTTTGTAATCTGCTTTTATTTCCGCTAAAGTGTCTGTAATCTTTCCTTTTTCTTAGGTGGATTTTTAAAAGGACCATTAAATTTCCAATAATTTCATCAGGCAAAATAGTTGAAAGTCAAAAAAGGTCAAAGTATAATCATAATTACAAAAGGTCAAAATTGATCAAATTCCAAAAGGAGGATTTTTATATGAAATGTCAAATATGCCAAACTAACCATGCAAATGTGAGCCTGCGTTTTGTTCTAAATAATGAAGAAAACAATGTAAATCTATGCCACAGCTGCTATCAAAAAGAAAAACAAAAAATGACATCTAACCAAATGTTTTTCCAACAATCTTCCCCTTTTGATGAATTGTTTAAATCATTTAATCAAAACTTTCAACAATCAGGGGCAAGCAAGGAAAATCAAGAAGCTCCATCTCATAAAACAAATGGTATTTTAGATAAATTCGGAAAAAACTTAAATCATTTAGCTCATGCAGGTCTGATTGATCCAGTTATCGGCCGCGAGAATGAAATCGACAGAGTGATTGAAATATTAAATAGAAGAAATAAAAACAACCCAGTCCTGATTGGTGAGCCAGGTGTTGGTAAAACAGCAATCGCAGAGGGCTTGGCGCTTAAAATTTCAGAAGGCAATGTACCTAAGAAATTAAAAAACAAAGAAATCTATTTGCTTGATGTCGCTTCCTTAGTAACAAACACAGGCATACGCGGTCAGTTTGAGGAACGTATGAAGCAAATTATTCAGGAAATCCAAGAAAGAAAAAATGTTATCGTCTTTATTGATGAAATTCATCAGCTGGTGGGAGCTGGATCAGCTGAAGGCTCTATGGATGCTGGAAATATCCTTAAGCCGGCTCTTGCTAGGGGCGAACTGCATATCATTGGTGCAACAACGTTAAAGGAATATCGCCAAATTGAAAAAGACGCTGCACTTGAACGAAGATTCCAGCCGATCCAAGTGGCTGAGCCAACTGTTTCGGCAGCTGTTGCCATACTAGAGGGAATTAAAGATAAATACGAAAAATTCCATGAAGTAGCTTACACAGATGAAGCAATTAAAGCATGTGTAGAATTGTCACACCGCTACATTCAAGACCGTTTCTTGCCAGATAAAGCAATTGATTTGCTTGATGAAGCCGGCTCTAAAATGAACTTAGCTTCAAGCTACACAAATACAGAGGAAATTGATAACCGTCTAGCAGAGATTGCTAAACAAAAAGAGGCTGTGTTAAAAGAAGAAAACTATGAAGCAGCTGCAAGCTTGCGCAAAGAGGAACAGGAGCTTGAAAAAGCATTAAATAATCCAAATACAGAAAAACCTGTTGTAGATGTTACGCTGATTCAAGAGCTGATTGAGAAGAAAACTGGCATTCCTGTCGGCAAGCTGCAACAGGATGAACAGCAAAAAATGAAAAACTTGGCAGATAATTTAGAAGCTAAAGTCATCGGTCAAAAAGCGGCTGTTCTAAAAGTGGCGAAAGCAATTAAACGAAGCCGTGCAGGTTTGAAATCTAAAAACAGACCAATTGGAAGCTTCTTATTCGTCGGACCGACTGGTGTTGGTAAAACGGAATTAACAAAAACATTAGCGAATGAATTATTCGGAAGCAAAGACAGCATGATTCGCTTAGATATGAGTGAATACATGGAAAAACACAGCATCAGCAAAATCATCGGCTCTCCTCCCGGTTATGTCGGCCATGAAGAAGCAGGTCAGTTAACAGAACAAGTACGTCGCAATCCGTACAGCATCATTCTGTTAGACGAAATTGAAAAAGCACATCCAGACGTTCAGTCAATCTTCCTGCAAATTTTAGAGGATGGCAGATTGACTGACAGCCAAGGCAGAACAGTAAGCTTTAAAGACAGTGTTATCATCATGACAAGCAACGCCGGCATCGGCCATAAACGCATCGTCGTTGGTTTTGAGAATAACGCTGCATTAGAAGAAAGCACTCTGCTTCAGTCATTAGGCAATTTCTTTAAACCGGAATTCTTAAACCGCTTTGATGCAATCGTTGAATTTAAATCATTAGAAAAAGAACATTTGCTAAAAATTACTGATTTATTATTAGAAGACCTTTCAGATGCACTGGCAGAACAGCATATCACTTTGACTGTTACTGCTGAAGCAAAAGAAAAACTGGTAGAACTGGGAACACACCCAGACTTTGGTGCACGCCCGCTAAGAAGAGTCATTCAAGAGCATCTCGAAGACAGCCTTGCTGACTTTATCTTAGATGAACCAGAGGCTGGCGAACTTACTGCCGTATTAGAAGATGATAACATCATCATTAAACAAGTGAACAGCAGCACGGTTGTCCAATAAATGCTTAAACGCTCAGAACATTTCTGAGCGTTTTTTTTACTTATAAACATTTATCCCGCAAGCTTCACATCTTAGCTTGTAAAAGAATTGCACAAGTTCCGATTCTGTTTGGATAGTGTCAAAAAGGCGTATTAACGTCCTTTTACCGACACGTCTATCAAGCAGAGCTAAGATTTTTATCAGCATATTGCTTGATTGCAAGGATACGTGAATTTGTGTGCTGAAGTATTGTTGCAGCCCATCAAAAAAATCAGCTTGGGCAAAGCTCTCCTCCTTCATGCGTTTATGAGCAAAGTCCCCTCTCGCTGTTGTTTTGACAAAACCATCTAAATCATATACGTTAACTGATGTTCTGACATTCTCTAATTTTTTTCGCTGGACTTATAAAGCTTTGTAAATGCTTTTTTACTTTACTCCATTTCGGTGCAAACATATTAAACCTCCAACGGATAATTTACATCTTTTTCCTTCATTTTAACATATACAACAAAAACAGAGCTGTAATATCCAGAAGGTGAGATACTATTTTCATTTAGCTCCCCTACAAATCAGACATCATTTTACTAAAGAAAATCTACATGGTAGAATAAACATTGGCTTTACACTCTATATTTTTGTAATTTAATAAGACATTAACATGTTACCATATAAATGGTATTCATTTTTTCTACATATTTTTACTTGGTTAGGAGCTACTTTAATGAACTACAAGAAATTATTACTGAGTACGGTTTTAGTGACACTGCTCGCTGCTTGTAATAACGACACTGGCAATGGAGGCACAGAAGAAACTGTTCCAACTACTGTCATACAAAACAAAGAAATTTACAGAATTGCAGAGCCTGTTAAAGTAAATATTGCAAGAGGCGCAATAGTAAACAATGTCGATAATCTAGTCGACATTAAAGAGTTGGAAATGGGCTTGATGGATTTATCAACAGACCAATTCCCAACAGATAACTACTATCTGCAAGAAGGGCAATATTTGGATTCAGCAACGATAAACAGCTGGATTGCAAGAAAGTCAGATGACAAAAATGGCTTAAACCCATCGTTAACAGATACTGGCGACATATTAAAGGACGAAAAGAAAAATCCGAAGGTGCTTTCACATGTGCTCGAACAAGATTATGTGAATAGCAAAGGAAAGATTCAAGGCATCTCTTTAGCTGTTTCCTTAAATAAAATCTATTATATTCGAGCAACAGATGATGCAGGATTGGTTTATACAGACGAAATAAAGGTAGATCAAACAGAAAACGGTAAAAACGAAGTCGAAGAACAAGGGAAAAAAATTGCAGAAACGATTTTGAAGAGAATAAGAGCGAACAGCGATATCCCAGATGTTCCAATATTTTTAACTCTTTATGAAGAAACAAATAAAGGCAATATCGTGCCAGGTAAGTTTTTAGCTTCCTCTTATATTGACAAAAACGACAATACTATTGCTAAATGGAATGACATTAACAGAAAGTATATCGCCTTCCCTTCGAGTACATTTGAAAGCTTAGACCGCTCGTTATCGAATGTTCTTTCGACGCTGGAAGAAGATATACAAACACAGTTTAAATCATTGAACATTATCATGACCGGAAAGCTTCTCTATGAAGAAGACGAGCTGTCCAATATTACCCTTGATATTGAAGCACCTAATATCACCTCTTCTGAAACAACAGCCATGATAGAGTATGTCGGCGGCAAAATTGAATCACAAATACTTCCGGATTATTTACCGATTACTGTTCAACTGTCTGGAACAAATGAAGAATCAAAAGCAATTATGATATGGGACCCTTCTGAAAAAGAAATTAAAACAGAAATATATGAGTAAACGAAAAAACCGGCAAGGAGTATTCCTTGCCGGTTTTTTTTCCTATATTTCATTCTCTGACTTTAGCACCTTTATGAATGCTTAACATACTTTATTAGTAATAAAGGAGTTGATTCATTAATGCAGCCATTCCAGCAATGGCAACAGCAAACGAAACTGCCCCTTTCCATTATACATTTCTAAACAATTTCCCGATATAATGAAGCAATTATCCCCTGCTTATACTGTCTCAGCAGAGCCTGTGTTTCTTGATCACCTATTAGACAAAAACCTGCGCGTTATTATAACAATGGGAGCATTAGATGAAGTATGGAGCGGGGTCGCGATTGACCATATTCCATTAACTGCCGGCGATGCTCATTATCATATTCGCTATCCGCACATCGTTTTGTCGGAAAGCCATAGATTATTTCTAAAACGTCTTTAAAAAAAGAAGACTACATCATAATGATGTGGTCTTCTTTTCCTCTTTAAAGCTTGCTGTCATCAACAGATTGAAGCCATGCATCAATTTCTCCAATTACTGATTCCACACAGCCATCTTCAAATGGAGATATCAGGTTTGCTTCCTTCACCAGTTCTGTGAAAGGCAGGCTTCCCCCCAGCTGGCATAGTTTCACATAATCAGCCCAAGCTTCCTCCTGATTCTCTCTTGATCGCTTCCAGAATTGGAAGGCACAAATCTGGGCAAGCGTATAATCAATATAATAGAACGGAGATGTGTAAATATGGGATTGTCTTTGCCAGAAGCCGCCCCCTTCTAGATAGTCATTTCCATCATAATCTTTATGCGGCAAGTATTTTTGTTCAATTTCTCTCCAGGCCTGCTTTCTTTCCTTCGGTGTTGCTTCCGGATTTTCATAAACCCAATGTTGAAACTCATCAACAGACACTCCGTATGGAAGGAAAAGCAAGGAGGAGCTTAAATGGGAAAATTTATATTTATCTGCATCTTCCTGGAAGAACAGGTCCATCCACGGCCATGTAAAAAACTCCATGCTCATTGAATGTATTTCTGCCGCTTCATATGTCGGCCAGTAGTATTCTGGGATATCAAAATTAGCACCGCTTGAATACACCTGGAATGCGTGTCCTGCTTCATGTGTCAATACATCGATATCACCGGAAGTTCCATTGAAGTTAGAAAAGATAAACGGCGCCTTATAATCCTCAATAAAAGTGCAGTACCCTCCGCCGGCTTTTCCTTTTTTAGCGACTAAATCCATCAGTTCATTTTCATTTAACAGTTTAAAAAACTCGCCTGTTTCTTTTGACAATTCATTGTACATCTTTTGGCCATTTTCAAGGATCCATTCTGAATCACCTTTAGGCGCTGCATTACCTGATAAGAAATTGAACGGCTCATCATAAAATTTTAGTTCTTCTACGCCAATTCGGCTCTTCTGTCTTTCTTTTAACTTAGATGCAAGGGGAACAATATGCTCCTTTACCTGCTCTCTGAATTTAGCAACCATCTCTGCATCATAATCTGTGCGATACATACGGTAGTAAGCAAGCTCAACAAAATTATTGTATCCTAATTTCTTTGCGATTTCGGTGCGGACCTTAACCATATCATCATAAATCCGGTCAAGCTGTGCTTCATTTTCCGCTAAAAAGGCAAACTTCTTCTCATTTGCATCCTTCCGGACAGCACGGTCTTTCGATTCAGTAAAAGGCTCCATTTGTGCCAATGTTCTTTCTTCACCCTCAAAATGAATCTTTGCAGAAGCCATAAGCTTTGTATATTCTGTTGACAGCTTATTTTCCTGCTGCAGCAAAGACATTACTTCTTCGGAGAAGACTTTCAGCTGAGCGTCTGCTAAAGCGAATAATTGTTTGCCCCATTTCGCTTCAAGCTCATCCTTGAATTTCGATTGCACAAGTGCCTCGTAATACTTCGTTTCTAACCCTTCTATTTCAGGAGAGATTTCGTCAATATAATCCTGCTCCTGTTGATAGAATTCATCAGCAGTATCAACCGAATGGCGTATATAGCAAATATTAAACTGTGTGGAAACATTGTTGCGGATCTTATTGATTTTTTCAATTACTGCAATCTGCTGTTCGAGATTTTCAGCAGTTTTAAAGGTTTCTAATAATGCGCCCATCTCTTTTTTTATGCTAGTTACATCTGGTCTTTCGTATGTAAATGCTGAAAATTTCACGTATGTTCCTCCAAGCTATTTTATTTTTCACAAAGCTTTCATAATTATAGTTGTATAACGGAAATAAATCTAATTTCTTATCCATCTATTCTTATTATACAGCGAGCCTCTATATTCCTGCATTCTTAGTAAAACTTGTTTATACTAATATATTATTAGTATAAAAAAAAGAGGGGTATCTCCCCTCTTTAAACAAATTGGTTATTTTTTTCCGCTGGCAGAAAGACCTAATCTTTTTACAAGCTGTATGACGGTTTCCTTTTCTTCAGTGGAAAGCTCAGACATTAGATCATGAATTCTTTGTTCATGGCTTGGAAAGATTGTTTCGATCATTTCTTTTCCGCTGTCGGTAATGGATGCAAATGTCACCCTTCTATCAGTAGGACAGGCAACCCTTTTCAAATAGCCTTTTTCCTCAAGTTTATCCACAACATACGTGATACTTCCGCTTGCCAATAAAATTTTTCCGCCAATTTGCTGCAAAGGCTGATCACCTTTATGATACAGCAGTTCTAAAACAGCAAATTCTGTTGGATTCAATCCATATGTGTGAATAAGTTTATTGACGTTTTCGTTAATTGCTCGATATGCTCTTGACAGCACAATAAATAATTTTAATGATTGATTTGTTTCTTCATTGCCCATATTTATTCTTCCTTTATATAAAAATATCTCGAATTCAAATTAATTATACTTTTTTTCCTTGTATTTGTCAATTTCTCTTCTTACCATACCCTTTTTTTCCGAATGAATCAACAGGATTGTTTACAGACAATTTGTTTAATCGAAAGATAGGCATCTAGTTGCTTACTTCTTTTGGAATTTATGGTATATTATAAGTTTAGAAACAAATCTACTTAAAACATAAATTGGTTATTTTTAATGGAGAAGATGTGTATGATTGTTAAAAAATTATTAATATATATAACTGTTGCCATCTTCCCGTTTCTTCTGGCAGCAGGGATATTATTGTTTACAAAAGAAAAGGAAGAAGTCGCAAAGCATGAGAGAAATGCATACAGAATTGCTTCTGTTCATCAAAGGCAATGGGATAATTTTATTAATAAAACGATTAACTCATTGAATACTGTCAGCATCATGCTGGAATCCTCTTCAGGTAATTGGGATAAAGCTAAACAAAATATCTTCCTGAAAAAGCTCCTGTTACAGGAGCAAATGTATGGAGGAATTTACATACTCGATCCTGCTGGCAATAGAATTGCTGGAACAGACAGGAAAATTGAAGAAATGGCTATCCCTCAAGAAGATTATGTAAAAGAAGCCATTAAAGCAAAAATTGCAACCGTCTCAAACAAAACAGATTACCTTGTCGATGGACAAAAAGTAATCGGTCTTGCCAAGCCAGTTTTAGATGATCAGCAGCATGTGGTGAACTTAATTATTGCTTATTTAAGGGTCGATTATTTATCGAATGTGATGGAAATGCTCACACCCAAAAGCAATATTGCCGTTATTAGCGAAGAAAAAGAAACTATATTAAGTATGAATAAACCAATATCTCTAAGCAGCTCCACAATTGCCTTGCCTATGAACAGCTTACCTTGGAAGATAATTGTAGAGCAAAAAGAAATTAAAACCGAAAAAATCATAACAAAGAACTGGCCTTTACTGCTCATCTTCTTTATATGTTTTCATTTACTGTATTTTGTCATCATTCTTTATCATCACAAAAAGAAAGCAGACCAAGAAAATAAAGAAAATGAACTGCATAAGCTCGAACTGGTCGGCAATATGGCCGCTAGTTCTGCACATGAAATTAGAAATCCTTTAACTGGCATCAAGGGCCTCGTACAGCTGTTAAGTGAAAAGCATAAGGATGCGGAAGATCAATTCTACTTCTCGATTATTCAAAAAGAGATTAATAGAATTAATGAAATAGTCAGCCAGTTTCTGATTTTGGGCAAACCGACAGAACTTAAAAAACAGCTTTTAAACATTGAAAACATTGTTACAGAATTAAAGCCCCTGATCCTCTCAGAGGCAAATCTTTATAACGTAGAATGTCATTTTGAAATTGCCAAAAAAAAGCTGTTTGTATATTGCAATGCTGATCAAATGAAACAGGTCATTCTAAACATTACGAAAAACGCATTAGAAGCAATGGAAAACGGCGGTACACTGACAATTAAATTAAAAGAATTGAATAATCGTGTCAGCATTACGGTATATGACACTGGTGTAGGTATTCCTGAAACAGAACTGAAAAAGCTGTTTGAACCGTTTTATACATCCAAGTCATCTGGAACAGGCTTAGGTCTTGTCGTATGCAGAAGAATTATTCAATCATTCAATGGGGAGATATATCTTTCAAGTGTGGAAAACAAAGGTACGAAAGTGGATATTATCCTGCCGTTAAATTCATAACAAAACATATCAGAGCCTTTAGCAAAAAGTCCTTATCTATATAAGGGCTTTCTACATTTCTTAATGAGGCGAGGCGACGATGGCTCTTGCTTTCATACTTTATTAAAAACTCTTAGAAGGGATATAGTGATAGATGCTAATCTTAAATGCGTAAACTGTCCATAACCCTTCAGCATTAATCGAAGGTTTTGTTTTGTCATCATCCTTCATGCTGTTTTTCTTAATAAAAGAAAACTTTCCTTATGTACAAAAACATCGTTACTTTTCCAGATAAAATAATGCATGGCGCAAAATCGAAATGACTTTACCTGATTTGTTACAAGAAACTCTCGTTGTCTTTTATATTTGGAATATAACAGATTGTCCCAAGGAGGCGAGAAGAAAGGATATTGACTTTCAGCCATTAACGTATTCTTTTTTAAATGGAAGGCAATGTTGTAAATGTTTCATAGTATCTCTGAAATCTTTTTGTGCTGGTAGACGAGATGCTTTGGCCATACGATCATTGATTTATAGGATTTTTTCACAAAATTCATCTTTGTCTTTTGCAGCCGCACATGCAATTGATACTGAAAAATCAGCTCATCGAGTTCCTGACTGTATTCGACTGTTTCCTCACTCGTATACCCTGAACGTTGCGCTTCCTCAATCATCACCTCTCTCTTCTTTTGGATAGCAAGCAGTAATTCTTGTTTCCTCGGTTGCACTTTCTTTTCCTCCTAATCGTATTTATATTAATTATTTGTAAAGACAAATTCACGTTTACTTGATGAATTATTACAAGAAAATAAATAAAAGTAAATAGAATCGCAATATTAGACATTTTTTTCTTTAAAATAGGTATTTGGAATTAGAATAGTCAAAAAATAACTGGATTTTCGACAAATAAACCTTCAAAAACCTCCATAACCCCCCAAAAACATGAAGCGCTTTCATTTTATTTTTGAAAAATATTATTGTTTAAGTGCTTTTTATCGCTAAATCACCATACAAAATTTTACATTATTTAGCCTTTATTTTCGACGTTTTCTTTCAGAAAAGGAAAAACCCGCCTGCTTTACTTTACGACGGGTTTTTGCAAGTTATTCATTAGCCAGCTTTCTGAGCCGTTCTACAGCCTCTAAAAGCCGTTCTTCTGATGTGAGCAAGCCTGCTCTGACATATCCTTCTCCATATTCTCCAAATCCTGTTCCTGGCGCTACAGCAATATGAGCCTTCTCTAATAAATAGTCTGCAAACTGCTCAGAAGTATAGCCGTCAGGTACCTTCAGCCATGCAAAAAACGAGCCGCTCGGCGCCTCCACCTTCCAGCCGATACTTTTTAATCCATTGATGAAGACATCCCTTCTTCGTTGATACATGCTGTTTAGCTTGTCTACTTCCTCAAGGGAACTGGTCAGAGCTGTGATAGCTGCTTCTTGTACTGCTCCGAACAAACTGACATACAGATGGTCTTGGTAAAGGTTTAGTGCAGAGATTATACTTTTGTTTCCTACTGCAAAGCCTACTCTCCATCCTGCCATATTAAATGTTTTCGATAAGGTGTAGATTTCAATGCCGGCATCCTTCGCTTTCGGGGCGGAGAGAAAACTGATTGGTTTTTTTCCGTCAAATCCAATTGCTCCATAAGCAAAATCATGAACTACACAAATATCATGTTCAAGGCTTAGAGATACTGTTTCTTGGAAGAATTCACTCGTCGCCGTAGCCCCAGTCGGATTATTGGGATAATTTAAGAACAGCAATTTTGCTTTCTCCAGCACAGAATTAGAAAGCTTACTATAATCTGGAAGAAATTGATTCTTCTCTTCAAGAGGCAGCATTACCATCTCACCTTGTGCAAGTGCCACACCTGACAAATAATCAGGATAGCCAGGGTCTGGCAGCAGCACCGTATCACCTGGATTAAGAAGACATTGAGGTATTTCCACTAAACCAGCTTTTCCTCCGAACAAAACAGCCACCTCTGTTTCCGGGTCTAAATCTACGGCGTATTCTCGCTTGTAAAATTCAGCAACCGCTTTTTTTAAGGCAGGATAGCCTCTAAAAGGGGAATATTTATGGTTGATTGGCTTTTCTGCAGCATTCTGCAGGCTTTTAACAATATACTCAGGTGTTGGTTGGTCAGGATTGCCTTGACCTAAATTAATTACATCACAGCCCTTTTCGGTGTACGACGCTACCTTTTCTACAAGAGATGCAAAAAATTGAACTGGGAGTCTGTCTAACAAGGCTGATTGACGATATTCCTTCATTCCTTCTACCTTCTTTCTAAATTAATACACGTATTTTAATACAGTCGTCTTTTTTCTTGATGCACTTCACCTAGAAAATATATAATATTCAAATTATTTATGTTATAAAAGAAGCAAGGGAAGTAAACGTAAATGTTGTTTTTCATTATAAGCGATAAAATTCAAGATGAATAGAGGGTGATTTTTCTGGAATGGAACATAAGCATCATTCAAATGGATATTGTTTTTGGTGATCCAAAGCAGAATTTTCTTGCTGCTGAAAAATGGATTAAAGAAGCCTGTGCAGGAAAGCAGACAGATATTGTCATTCTGCCAGAATTGTGGACGACAGGCTATGATTTGCCACAGCTTGACACTATTGCAGATAAACATGCAGAGAAGGCAATCAGCTTTTTGCAACATCTCGCTAGGAGCTATCAAGTTCACATTATCGGAGGTTCTGTTGCCAATAAAAAGGAGGATGGGATTTTTAATACACTTCTTGTCATTAATAAAGAAGGAGAGTTAATACATACTTACGACAAGCTCCATTTATTTAAACTCATGGATGAACATCTTTATTTACAAAGCGGAACAGCAACTGGGCTCTTTCAGCTGAATGGAGAAACGGCAGCAGGTCTGATTTGCTATGACATTAGATTTCCGGAGTGGGTCCGTACACACACTTCCAAAGGAGCTAATGTGCTGTTTGTATCAGCAGAATGGCCGCTTGCAAGGCTTGCTCATTGGAGAGCACTCTTAATTGCCAGAGCTATTGAAAATCAGTGCTATGTGGTCGCATGCAATAGAAGCGGTTCTGATCCTGCAAATGTGTTCGCAGGCCATAGTATGATAATTGACCCATGGGGAGAAATTGTCGGAGAAGCAGGAGAAAACAGTGAAATCCTAGCACGGACCATCGACCTAGCTAAAGTATCCGAGGTACGAAACATGATTCCAATTTTCTCTGATAGAAGACCAGAATATTATGGATAAGAAATAGGGATAGATGATTCTATCCCTATCATTTTGCCCACATTTCCTCCGGGTTCAATTCATAAATATTATTTTCCCTATACATGAAATGGTTAATGATAAATTCTCTGCGAATCGTCGCATAATCATCAAAAAACCTTTTGATATATTCATTTAATTCTTTCTCTTCGTATTTTATGCCTTCTTTAAGCCCCTTTATGATATGGCGAAAGATGATTAATTTCTTCTTTCTTTGTGCAGGGATATTCTTGAGCCTTCCGTCTGAACCGATAAAATTCTCGATAATCTTAGCTGCTTCTTCATTATTCCTATTCATATCCAACGACTGCTCTCCTTTCTCCAATAGAGACAATTTAACAAGCGCTTCTGCCTGTTGGGAAATGACTGATTTATTTAAATAAAAATAAATCGTGTTTTTTTCTCTTCGTTCATACACTACATTTATTTCTCGCAGTTTCTTTAAATGGTGTGTGATAGTAGGTGCTGTCAATCCTAATTTGCCTGCAAGAGCAGTACCATTCCACGGCTTTGCTGCTAGTAAAGCAATAATTCTGATTCTTGTTGGATCACCGATTGTTTTGTGGAAAGCGACCAGCCTGTCTAACTGCATATAACCACTCCTAAATTAGATAATCATCTAATTAGATAATAATAAAAAGACTTCTGTGCTGTCAAGAAGTCTTTTTATTACGTAAAATTATGTTGATTTGAGCTTCATTGCTTTTTGCGCGGAAGATAAATATGAAATTTCGTACCTTCCCCCTCTTCCGACTCTACTTCAATTTTCCCAGCATGCTCTTTAATAATTTTGAAGGAAACCATCAAGCCTAAGCCTGTGCCCTTTTCCTTCGTTGTATAAAATGGTTCTCCGAGCTTTGCTAGTTTCTCTTTACTCATCCCATTGCCATTGTCTTCAATTGTGATATGAAAATATTCCGGAGTGGACTTTATGCTTGTCTTGATCTCTCCTCCTACTTCAAGCACCTCAATCGCATTTTTGACAATATTAATAAAGACTTTTTTTAATTGGTTTGGTTCACAAAACATTTCTGTAAGGGAATTTGTATAATTTCTTGTAAATTGAACATTATATAAGACCGCTTGTGCATTGAGAAGGTCTAGTGTCTCATTCATAATCTGCTGCAAATCCGCTTTAACAAACTTAACGTTTTGCGGTTTTGACAGCAGCAGGAATTCATTGATGATCGTCTCAATCCTGCTGAGCTCTGATTTAATAACAGTGAAATACATCGGATGCTTTTCACTGTCATTGCTGCTTTCCAGTAATTGTATGAATCCTTTTAATGCAGTCATTGGATTCCTGATTTCATGGGCAATTCCAGCTGCAAGCTCCCCGATAACATGAAGGGTGGAGGACTTTCTTATCTGCTCCTCGAGTATCGCGTTCTCTGTTATATCTCTTAGAGCGGTTATGCTAAAGCCAGAATATATATTATACTTGTTCCGAAATTCCAGCTGTGTCCAATCATCTCCGTTAAAGGAGGCAGTATAGATACCTCTGTTCTGCCCTTCCTCTCTTAATGAAAGAAGTTTTGGCTTAATCTCTTCTCCAATTGATTTCCCTTCTGGCAAATAATCAATCAGGTTTAAGCCAAGCAAACTTTCTTTATCCTTTTGAAGCATTCGCAATGCGGCTTTATTAATATCACTTATGTTATAATCCCTGTCCCATAGAATAACACCATCAAATACTTCCTCAAAAATTGTTTCAAACATGCTTTTGCTGTCAAGCAGCTCCAGTTCCATATTATAGCGTTCTGTAATATTGCGAAAAATACTCATATGAAGACCTTCAACAGAATGAAGCTTTGTTGTGAACTCTAGCAGCTTTTTTTGCCCATTCGGCATCAAAAACATCAGCTCATCCCGATGGGAGTTTTTGCTGCATAAGCTTTTAATAATATGAATATAGCTGTCGTCCTTTTTATAGACATAATCACTGATTTTTTTCCGTTTCATTTCTTCCAGACTGCTTTCAAAGATAGCCAAAGCTGCCTTATTTGCTGAGACAATCTCGCCGTTTTCCTTCCATAGAACGATTCCATCTAGTGCTTCTGTAAAGAAATCGTGAAATAAAGCAGCATCCTTTCGTTGCCTTCTTTCTAAATTGCGCAAATACGTGACATCTTTTAAAACAGCTAAAAAATATGGATACTTAGTTATTCTGGATATATGGATTTCAGAAAAGGAGTCTCTCGCGGGATTTGCCATTGACAGAACAGCTGTTTTTGCGTCTTTTTCGAAAGACTGTAAGCTGATCCAGTTCCTCAAATCATCTCTGTACTCTTGCGGAAGATAGTGAGTAAGGTTACGCCCAACCATATCTTTTTTGTGGATGTGAAATATATCTTTTATTGCATAATTTACTTCCAGGATTACTCCCTTTTCGTCCAGTATGACCATTCCTTCACTGGAATTCTCAAAGGCCGCTGTTTTCAGCTCCTCGACCATTTCTCTGCAATTCTTTTCATCCTTCAGCCGCTTATTCTCTTGTTCCAAAAAGCTGATTTTCTTTTTCAGCTGCTGGATATGCTGCATTTCTTTTGTATAGATTTCACCAGACAAGGATTTCCCGCCTCTCGTAAAACTTGGTGCATTATTTATTCTACAAAATTCGAGAAAATCCTTTACAGTTACAAAATAAATTAATCATAAAGTTAGTCAACCAAGTTAAGGAAAATTTCAGATGCTTGTATTAACCTTAAATTTTCAATTAAAAAAGTTTATTTACAAAAATATTTCACTTTTATTAATAAGTAGATATTTAGTTAACAACTTGCAAAAAACAGTTTAGCTATTGTTTATATGTGCTATAAATAATAGTGGCTAAACAGCCAATCATCTGCCTGAAACGTTTTCCGATTGACTATATTTGGAAATGGCATTGCTGCTAAAAGGTTAGCTTGCAAAGAAGGGAGAACAATATGAAGCAAACCCGAGATTATTACTTTGATAATGCAAAGTTTCTGTTGATTTTTTTCGTTGTATTCGGTCATTTTATTCAATCTTTTAATAGTGACAGCAATAGTATTTATAGTTTGTATAAAGTCATTTACACTTTCCATATGCCGGCATTTATTTTAGTTTCCGGATTTTTTGCGAAAGGGATTTACGGGGAAGGTTATGTACAAAAGTATGTAAAGAAGCTGATATTACCATATATTATCTTTCAGGTTATATACAGTATCTTTTATTTTTATCTTTACGGAAAATCAAGCTTAACGGTTGATCCATTAAGTCCGCATTGGTCACTTTGGTTTTTAATCAGCTTATTTTTCTGGAATATGCTATTGCTGGGCTTTTCCAAGCTGAAGCCAATTTATGGCTTGTCAATAGCAATGTTTTTCGGCCTTGCAATCGGATTTGTTGATTGGACTTCCAGCTACTTGAGCCTTACAAGAACATTTGTATTCTTTCCCTTGTTTTTATTAGGCTATTATATGAACAAAAAACATTTTGAGTGGGTCAGAGCAAAGCCTTTCAAAATAGGAGCCATTCTTATTTTCGTGAGTTGTTTTGCTGTATTTTATAATTTCCCAGATATAAATCACCAATGGCTATTAGGATCGAAGCCATATGATGTGTTAGCTTCTTCTTCGTTTGAAGCAATATTAGTCAGACTTGGTTTCTACTTATTGAGCTTTTTAATGATTTTCTGCTTTTTTGCCTGTGTGCCGCAGAAGCAATATTTCTTTACTCGATTTGGTAAAAACACGCTTTATGTTTATTTATTACACGGTTTCTTTATCCGGATTTTTCGGTCAACTGATTTGCAGGAAGCGTTCACTACACCGAAATCTTATTTTCTCATCGTGCTAATGGCTTTTCTGCTAACATTAGTACTGTCAACCAACTTGGTAGCATCACTAGCACAGCCATTTATAGAATTCAGGACAACTAAAATGCAAAAATGGTCTACAAAAACAAGCTATAAAGAGAAGCTCTTTTAAAGAGGCTTCTCTTTTTAGCTTATGACAATACCGTTATTTTCTTTTGCCGCTTTTTACTTTGTCTTTAGTCAAAGCCCCTGTATCATAAAGTTTGCTTGCATTAAGATCGCCAAACTCCTGGCCAAATTCTACATTAGCTTGTTCTTTTTTATTTTTATTCGCTTTTTTTGCCATTATTATCTCCCCTCTCTTCCATGCTTGGAGTTTCGATTAGCATTCTTCATCGGGTCCTCGCCGCGAATGAATTCAGCGGAGAACTCTGTTTCCTGGATGTTCTTTTTAGGAGTTTTGCTGTATTTTTCAACAGCATTGAATTCTGCCTTTCTTTTCGCCATATGATCGTCTCCTTTAATGGATGGTACAAACCTATTTTTTGCAAATTACAGGAACGTATCCGTACCATGATATGACAATCCAACCATAAAAAAAGCCAAGGCGGAATACGCCTTAGCCAATGATTATTCTCTCTTTTGGATAATGGAAATTATCCTTTTTCTCTTTTCCTCCAATAATATAGATAAAGGAAGTTAGCCCTATTCTTCCAATAAACATAAGTACCATGATGACACATTTGCCTACATTGGACAAATCAGGAGTTAAACCAAGTGATAAGCCTGTTGTTCCAAATGCAGAACAAACCTCGAACAATATTTTTATGAGCGGAGCACTTTCGGTGATGCACAAAATAACTGTTGCGGTAAAGCATAAGGCAAAAGCTAAAATTGTGACGACCATCGATTTAATAATATCCTCTTCATGGATTTCTCTTTTAAAAATTTTAATATGCCGATTGCCGTTCGCGTAATGATAAATGAACATTAAGTTTAATGCAAACGTAGTTGTCCGAATTCCCCCACCGACAGAGCTTGGGGATGCACCGATAAACATCAGAATACAAAAAATCACCAGTGTTCCGAGTGAATAGTCATTCAAGTCCATTGTCGCAAGCCCACCGCTTCTAGTTGAAGCCGAGTGAAAAAATGCATTAAAAAAGATTTGATGCCAAGTCATTCCTGCAAAATAATTTGTTGATTCAATCAAAATAATGCTGAGAGTACCAAAAAATAACAGCAGTCCAAATGTTAAAGATGTCAATTTCGAAAATAGAGAAAACCGGAAAACTTTTCCAGGGTTCTTCGGGAATAGATAATTCTTCACTTCAATTAAAACTGGAAATCCAATCGCACCAAGGGTGATTAGAATAATATGTACCAACTGAATAAAATAATCATCTTTATAAGGCATTAGGGAGGTCCCTGTTAAGTCGAATCCCCCGTTCGTTGTTGCACTAATCGAGGCGAACAGTCCATGAATGATTGCATCCTTCCATGATAGGAAGTATTGATGAAACTGCAGTGTCAGCACGATTGCCCCAACAAGCTCTATAATTAAGATCAGCTTGATGATTTCCCTGATAAGCTGGACCAGTCCAGAAAGATGTGATTGGTTATGGTCAAGCATTATCAGCTGCCGCTCCTTTAAACCGATTTTTTTCCTGAGCAGCATCCAAAAAAACGTTCCTAAAGTCATGACTCCAATTCCGCCGAATTGAAGGACAAACATCAATATGAAAATGCCTAATGTGCTATAAGTATCGGATATATTTATTACAGTCAGACCAGTGACACTCACTGCACTTATCGCCGTAAAAACAGTGTCCATAAAGGAAACATGCACACCTTCTTTATGAACAGCTGGTATGCTTAACAACAAGACAGATACGCTGACCGCCAGCAAATAATATCCTGTAATAATTTGGGCCGGGGTAAATTTATTTAGCAAATCCCTTACCGTTCTTTTCATGTCCATACAAATCCCTTCTATTGCTCTTCCTCTTATCTCCCCATTACACAAACATTACCACTCATGAAATGAATGAAAACCCCGCATATTATAAGTACAGAAATTAATATTGCCAAACAACTTACCTATTATCAGCATAATAGCCTTTTGTTAACGGTATATAAGTTCTGTATTTTATTTATCAAGGAGGTCCCTGACATTATGGCTAGTTCAAACAAATTATTAGTTCCTGGTATTGAACAATATTTAGATAGCATTAAATATGAAATTGCTCAAGAGTTCGGCGTTAATTTAGGTTCTGAAACAGTTGCCAGATCCAATGGTTCTGTTGGCGGAGAGATTACAAAACGCCTAGTTCAGCAAGCTCAAGCAGAGCTGTCTGGCAAAACTCAATAATAACTATACCTTAAAATTATCAATGCTCAAAGAAAAAATAAAAAAGGAAATAATGATTGCTCACTTTGGCACCTGCAAAGTTTTAAAGCAAACATTATTTCCTTTTTAACATTTAGTTATCTTCCACCGTTTTCTGTGCTTTTCGACCAGAGATAATATAGCCGCCTACTGCAATGATTAACAATACAGACCAGAAGAAGAATTTCCAAACTTTCGACTCAGGAAAATGCTGATCAAGAAGACCAACTTCTGGATGTGCCAATGTAAATACAGCCAGCTTCACACCTACCCAGCCGACAATTAAAAAGGCTGCTGTCTCCAGGGAAGGTCTTGTTTGCAGAAGTTTTACGAACGAGTTTGCTGCAAAACGCATGATAACTAGTCCGATGATTCCACCTAATAGCATGATTGTAAATTGTCCTCCGTCAATGCCTCCAATATCAAACCAGCCTGTTGGTGTCAGCGTGATTGCTAATGCAACTGCTGCTAGCATAGAGTCAATTGCAAAGGCAATATCAGCAAGTTCTACTTTCAAAACAGTCATCCAGAAGCCAGATTTTTTCCTTTCCTTTTCTTTCTCCTGTTTCTCCTTTGGTGAGAACTTTCCATATAAATTGTGGATACAAATATACAGTAAGTAAATAGCACCAAGCGCTTGAACCTGCCAAACGTCTACTAGAACAGAAATTAAGAACAAACTCGCGAAACGGAATATAAATGCACCGAACAAACCATAGAACAATGCTTTTTTCTGCTGCTCTGGCGGTAAATGCTTAACCATAACTGCCATAACAACCGCATTGTCAGCTGCCAGTATCCCCTCTAACCCTACTAGAATCAGGAGCACCCAACCATACTCTAACAGTAATGCAAAATCCATATTTTCTCCTCCTATCAATAGTTTTTGTATACCCACAGGTATCCCCCTATTGACAGGATTGTCTTATATGTACAAAAAAGCGCAAAAAAGACCTCTGCCAATAGGCAAAGGTCTTGCTAAGCACTTTTTAATAGTGCCAACAAAGCCGATGGTACTAGACCACGAACTGACGACTTTGTTTTAGGATAAAATATCCTAAAAGCTACTCCCCTTTGAGTAGATATACGATTGATATAAGCTTATTATATACGAAAGATTCTTTCTTGACAATCAAAAACCGAAAAAAAATAAACAAGACCTGACTATTTTTTACTTTCGAAAGTTAGTATCGTTGTTTATTCTTTATTCGGATTGAACTGACCTTTAAAATACAATATTGCATACTTCACTAAAAAACCGCTTAAAATACCTGGAATCAAAAAGAGCATCGGTGTAAATATAGGACCTGGAAAAATACCAAATATCTTAAACCGCGTCGAATACATAACCCCTACTGTAACAAAATAAGCACAAAATACAAACGGCAAAAATGCATATTCATCCTGTTCTTTCATGGTCGACTTATATGCATCCCACATTGCGAACAAATATAAGCAGGGATAAAACATGATCCATTGAAAATCAAGGGCTTCTATGGAAGATTCAAAATTACCTAAAAAGCTTTGCATGATTGCATAATTGAAATTACTTTGCACATTAATAATAAATTCCAGCACCACTAAAAGAGTACCTTTCCAATACTGTTTCATCAATAGTTGACTGAAGCCAGGGAGTGCTATGCTCCACATAACAGCCTCTAATTTACTTAGGTCCCTCATAGGTTATCACCATCTACTTCTTATATACCTTTTCATTTTTTCATTTTTAGCTAAACTGCATTTTTTATACAGTATCCGTTCATGTTGCTGAAAAGAAATTTACAAGAGCAATAAACTGTCAGCTGAAACGATAAAAATAACCGAAAAAAAAGAGCCGTATTTGGCTCTTTTTACAGGATTTGTGAAAGAAATAGTTTTGTGCGGTCATGCTGTGGATTATCGAAAATATCCTCCGGTTTGCCCATTTCGACGATTTCCCCTTTATCAAAAAGAATGATTCTGTCAGCCACCTGACGAGCAAAACCCATCTCATGTGTAACGACAAGCATAGTCATCCCAGATTCTGCTAGTGTCTTCATAACATCAAGGACCTCTTTTACCATCTCTGGATCAAGTGCTGATGTCGGTTCATCAAACAGCATAATCTTTGGCTGCATCGCTAATGCCCTAGCAATAGCCACACGCTGCTGCTGCCCGCCGGATAACTGACCAGGATATTTTTGTGCCTGCTCTGGTATACCTACTCTTTCGAGAAGCTCTATCGCAATTTGCTCTGCCTTTTTCTTTTTCCATTTCCGCACCCATATCGGTGCCAGAGAAATATTCTTTAATATTGTCATATGAGGAAATAGGTTAAAGGACTGAAAAACCATGCCTGTTTCCTTTCTTATTTCTTCAATATTTTTCAAATCATCTGTCAAGGCAATATTATCCACCATAATAGAACCCTTCTGAAACTCTTCTAACGCATTGATTGTCCGGATAAAGGTAGACTTGCCAGAGCCAGAAGGTCCGAGGATAACAATCACCTCTCCTTGCTTTACTTGCAGATCAACATCCTTTAAAACATGATGGTCGCCATACCATTTATTCAAACCCTTCACTTTGATGATATCTTCTCTTTGCTCTACCGGTATTGAAAGCTTTTCTACAGAAAATACACTCTCCATTGTTAGTCCTCCCCTATTAGCGGCTGCCTGCCCCTAGTGATTTTTCCAAAGCTTTGCTGACATGTGACATTAAGTAGCAGAATATGAAATACATTAATGCAATGAACACATATAATTCCATGTACTTACCTAAGTACTCTGGATTTGCTGCGACTTTTTTGGCCATACCAAGAAAATCTGCTAAACCGATAACGGCAACTAATGATGTATCTTTAAATATAGAAATGAATTGACCGACCATTGCGGGGATTACTGCCTTTAAGGCTTGCGGTAAAATGACAAAAACCATCAATTTAAAATTATTTAATCCTAATGCTTGAGCTGCTTCGAACTGGCCGCGGGGAATAGACTGTAACCCGCCCCTGATATTTTCTGCCAAATACGCAGCACTAAAAAGTGTGAAGGCAATCATTGCTCGTAAAACATTATCCATTTGGATTTCGCCGCCAAGGAACATCGGGAGCAGCAATTGCCCAATAAACAGCACCATAATCAACGGCATGCCACGGATGATTTCAATATAAACAATGCATGTATATTTGATGACAGGCAACTTGCTTCTTCGGCCGACAGCAAGTAAAAGTCCTATTGGAAAGGAGCAAATGATTGCGACCGATGCGAGCACGAGTGTAAGCAAAAACCCGCCCCAAACATTCGTGCTCACCGGCTCAAGGATGCCAAATCCGTTAATAATTCCAACTGCTATCGGTATAATGAGAATCCAAAGAATTAATACTGGTATTTTTAAAACAGAAAGATTTCTGCCAAGGGCATAGCATAAATAAATGGCAGCGATGCTGGCACCTAAATAGGCCTTTGTAATAGGTTCAGTGTAAGGGACAACCGCAAAAATAAGCATGATAACTGACAAGGTAATGGCTACATGCCCAATGACACCTCGCCATAATCCCCATGATGTCCCAAATAATATCGAGATGAGGATTACTCCGACCCAAAGTCTCCAAATCTCCTCCATCGGAAATTGACCAACCATTAAGAGGCGCAGATTTGCACTTACTACACTCCAGTCACTGCTTGCTAGAAATCCAACAACTTTGACGATGATCGCACCCGTAAACATCGCAGCAATTATGGTGAGTATCGCATTTTTCCAATCCTTAAAGAGATTTGATTTCAGCCAAAGCTGTACTTTTACTAGCCTGCTGAGCGAAGTTGATTCTACTCTTCTTTCACTGTTATTAAGCTGTACATTATCCAATTTGCATCACTACCTTTCAACCAACTGGAATTTTTTATTAAAGAAGTTCATAAACAGTGAAGTCCCTAAGCTGAACAGTAAATAAACAGCAATCATAATAAGGATGATTTCAAATGTATGCCCTGTCTGATTAATGATTGTATTGCCGATTCCAACAATATCCTGATAAGCAACAGCCATCGCTAAGCTTGAGTTTTTGATTAAGTTTAAGTACTGGCTCGTCAACGGAGGAATGATAATGCGAATTGCTTGCGGAAAAATAATTAATCTTAATGCTGTAGGGCTCTTAAAGCCAAGGGCTTTGGCTGCCTCTGTCTGTCCTTTCGGAACACCTAGGATACCGGCACGTACAATTTCGGCTATATATGTTGATGTATAAATGGACAAGGCGACAAGCATGGACAAGAAACCTATAGATAAGGATGTACCTCCGACAAAAGCATTGCCATCAAATTCCGGAACGGAAATACCAAATGGCCCATTGCCTAATAAGAAATAAGAGATGATAAAGCCGAAAATTAAAAAGCCAATAGCAGTTAAGAGTGGATGTGTATTTTTACCATTATTAATAGTTAACGATGTCAATTTTTTAAACAAGAAAATGGAAACTGCTGCCAATATGACAATTACACCAATCCATATGAGTGTATTATCATAGGTTGTAAACCAAGGAATAGCTGCACCTCTATTTGAAAAATAGAAGGAACCGATTGACGCTGCGTTATCAATTTTTGGCATTGGTAAGAATACTGCAAAGTTCCAAATGAAAATTTGCACTAATAATGGTGTATTACGGAACACCTCCACATATACAGTTGCAAGACTACGAATAAGCCAGTTAGAGGATAGCCGGGCAATTCCCATAAGAACTCCAAGTATAGATGCAATAATTACTCCAAAAAATGACACTTTCAGGGTATTTAACAAGCCAACAACAATTGCTCGGCTATAAGGGTCCTCAGGTGTATAGGAAATCAGCGATTCTGCAATCGGAAAAGAAGCTTTCAGATTTAGAAAATCCAACCCTATCTTCAATCCGATTTGCTCTAAGCCAGATTGAACATTCCGAACCATAAAGACAATAGCAAATCCGACAATTACCACAAATAGTAATTGGATAAGTATTGGTAACATCTTTTTGTTTCTCCACAGGGGGGTTGCTGCAGTTCTTTTATTCTCCATTTGTATGCCTCCCTTAGCTAAAAGAATAGGCCTGCTAGAAAAGCAATATCAGCAGGCCTTCCAAACTGTTATAAAATCATCATCTTTTTAACGGAATGGGATAGAATATAACAGTCCGCCATCACTGTATAATGCGTTTTGCCCTCTTTCAAGCTTGAACACAGTGTCTGGGCCAAGGTTTCTGTTATAAATCTCTCCATAGTTGCCGACTTGCTTGATTACTTGGTACGCAAAATCATTTGATAATCCTAGCTGTTCTCCTAAATTATTACCGCCGACACCGAGCAGGCGCTGAATTTCAGGATTTTCACTCTCCAGGAATTCATCGACATTTTCAGAAGTGATACCAAACTCTTCTGCTTGAATTGTTGCATAAACAATCCAGCTTACAGCATCTTTCCATTTTTCATCATTATCAAGGACTGCTGGTGCTAAAGGCTCTTTCGAAAGAGTAGCATCTAAAATGATATGTGCATCAGGATCTTGCAGCATTGATTGACGTGACACTAGACCAGATTTATCTGTAGTCCACGCATCAATAGAGCCAGATTCGTATGCGGCAATGACTGCATCTGCATTATCAAATGTTTGCGGGGTATAGCTTACTCCAGCAGCCTTCATTTGATCCGCAAGATTCAATTCAGTTGTAGTTCCTGTTTCAACACCGATTGTTTTTCCTTCTAAATCTTCTAAAGAAGTCCAGCCGCTGTCTTTCGGAACCATAATTCCTTGACCGTCATAGAAGGTGACCGGTGCAAAACTTAACCCAACTTCAGCGTCTCTGTTTGTTGTCCAAGTAGAATTGCGGATTAACACATCAACTTCTTTCGATTGTAATGCTGTAAACCGGTCCGTCGCTGATAATGGACGGAATTCGATTTTGCTAGCATCTCCTAAGACACCTGCTGCAATTGCTCTCGCAAAATCAACATCAAATCCAGTGTTTTTCCCATCAGAATCTATGTATCCAAATCCAGGAAGGGCGTCATTGACTCCAGCTTTCAGCGTTCCCCTCTTAATGACCGTATCTAACAAGCTTGACGTCTTTGAATTCTCATCTGCATTCGTATTGGATTCTTCCGAATTCCCCGAGCACCCTGCCAATGCTAATATAAGCACTAACAGCATGCTGAATATTACTGATAGATTCTTTTTCATCCTTGTTCCCCCTATATTTTTTTTATAAAAATATCATCTTAACTTAAAAGAATATTCAGATAATTAACCTTACTATCCGAGACTTTTTCCTTAATTAAAATGATACTCATACCAAAATTGTCCTTCTCTTCAAATGTTAATATATATAACATAGGTTTGTTACTATTTGTTACAACATGGTTTTATTATACCTAAATTTTAGTCGATTACAATTATTTTTTAGAAAGTTTTAACTTTTTTAAAAAATCTAAACAGTTAGAAATTATATAAATACAACAAAAAAACCTTGCTATGCTTAATTTTAGCTAAGCGAAATAATCCATTTACCATAGTATAGTTTCAAGTAATTTAATAGAAATCCTTTCTTTTTTAGGATACACTTACACCATCAATCAACATTGATATTATACTAATATAAAAAAATACCAAATATTCCTTTTAAACATTTGTTCACCCTCGCTACAACTCCCATAATAAGTTAAGAAAACTAACATTTAGATACAAAAAAAACAAGCGATTAAGATAATCGCCTGTTTTTTTTGTTAGGATTCTTCTGAATCCATTGGATTATAAAGTTTAACATCAGGATTTTTATCCTGGAACCAGCGCAATGCAAATTCATTTTCAAACAAGAATGCTTTTTTCCCATATCTGTCTTCAACCAACAGACTTCTGCCACTCGATAAGTTTTCGTTTACTTCCTCATCCACTGTCCATCTGGCAATTTTAGAACCAACATGCTCCATAAGCACATCTACATTATATTCATTTCTCATGCGGTGCTCGAACACCTCAAATTGCAGCTGTCCAACTGCACCAAGAAGATAATCCTCTGTTTTTACTGTTTTATATAGCTGGATTGCTCCTTCTTGAACAAGCTGTTGAATTCCTTTGTGGAAATGCTTCTGCTTCATGACGTTTTTAGCTGTGACACGCACGAAAAGCTCTGGTGTAAATTGCGGAAGCTTTTCATATTGGAAGGTGTTTTTGTTTACTGTCAATGTATCGCCAATCTGGTAAAATCCTGGATCATACAATCCAATAATATCACCGCTTACCGCTTCATTGACAGTGCTTCTGTCATCCGCCATAAACTGAGTGGATTGGGCCAGTTTAATTTGCTTACCTGTCCTTGGCAAATTGACAGTCATTCCTCTGTCGAACTTACCTGAACAAATTCTTAAGAAAGCAATTCTATCCCTGTGTGCTGGGTTCATATTTGCCTGAATCTTAAAGATAAATCCTGAGAATTCTTCTGACAACGGATCAATTTTTCCTGCAGTAGAGCTTCTTGGCTGCGGCGATGGCGCAAAATCCAAATAAGTTTCCAAGAAAGTCTGTACGCCGAAGTTCGCTAAAGCACTACCGAAAAATACTGGTGTCAAATCTCCGCTGTTAATTCTGTCTGCTGAAAATTCATTGCCTGCTTCATTTAGCAGCATGATTTCCTCTAGCGTCTGGTCATACAGGGAATCCTTTTTAATCGGATGTTCCCCCTCAATTTCCCCATCCTCATTTAACGAGATATATTTATCGCCTTCCTCTACACGAAACTGCTCAATTCGGTTATAGTAACGATCATAAATACCTAGGAATTCTTTCCCCATACCAATTGGCCAGTTCATCGGGTACGACTCAATTCCCATTACTTCCTCTAGCTCCGCAAGAAGCTCTAATGGCGCCTTCCCTTGACGGTCAAGCTTATTGATGAATGTAAAAATCGGAATCCCTCTCATACGACAAACCTTGAACAGCTTTAATGTCTGTTCCTCGATCCCTTTTGCAGAGTCAATAATCATGACAGCACTGTCAACGGCAGTCAATGTTCGATACGTATCCTCACTGAAATCTTGGTGTCCTGGTGTATCCAAAATATTAACTCTCGCATTGTTGTAGTCAAACTGCATAACACTTGATGTTACGGAAATACCTCTTTGCTTTTCAATTTCCATCCAGTCACTTGTTGCAAATTTCCCGGTCTTTTTCCCCTTTACTGTTCCAGCATCGCGAATTGCTCCGCCGAACAACAGTAATTTTTCCGTAAGCGTTGTTTTACCGGCATCCGGATGGGATATTATTGCAAAGGTACGTCGGGACAATACCTCATCTTGAAATGTTTTAGACATGTTTTATTCCTCTCTTTTGCACTTTCATTTATGCTCATCTCTTAATAATAGCTCGATACACAAAAGTTTGCAATCCCTTCCCCATACCCTAGTTTTTGCAAAGATTGCATTTTTTTATATGCTGTTAAGCTTTGCCTCTGCACATTCAAGCGTTTGGCCGATTGCTTCGCGGATTAGGAGATCAGCAAGGTAATCAAACTCTGTTTCTTCGTTATTAATAATTATTAATTTACTTCCCGTCTGCTTAGCGAGCAAGGGGATTTGATTCGCTGGTGACACACTCAGTGAAGAGCCTAGCACGATAAACACATCTGATGCAATAGCTGCTTTTTCTGCAAGAAGAAACGGTTTTTCCGGCAGCATTTCTCCAAATAAAACAATGGATGGACGCAATGTGCCGCCGCATTCACATACATAAACCTCATGCAGATATTCGTTGCACGAATATGTTTTTTTACATGTTTGGCAATGGAGCTTTTGCAGAGTCCCATGCAGCTCATACACCTTTTTACTTCCTGCAAGAAAATGAAATCCATCTACATTTTGGGTTATAACCCCTTTTAACAAACCTCTTTTCTCCCACTCTGCCAACAGAAAATGGCCCTTATTCGGCTTAAATTCAGAAATTCCTAATACTCTTTCCCTGTAAAAGGCGATAAAATCTTCTAAATGATGGTTCAGTGCATCTGTGCTTGATAAATATGATTTTTGTTCATTTGTCCATAATCCTTTATCTGCAGACCGAAAATCGGGCAAACCACTTTCGGTTGACATACCTGCACCGGTAAAAACGACAAGGTGGTTTGCATTTTTAATCCATTCTTCCAACATCATGATCAGCTCCAGTTCTAATCTTTACTTTCATTGTAACAACCATACGAAAAGAAAGTAAATTTCTCCTTATTAGTTTTATCTCCTATATAAAGGGAAATGTTTAATGAATGGTAAAGAAGCAAACATTATTTATACAGTACACTTTATACGGAGTTGATGATGTTGTTATTTAAAAAAGATAAAATAGAAACAGGATATAAAAAACATGAAAAAAAAGCGGCTGCACTTGTGGAACAGCCTTCCAGACTAACAGAGCTGTTAAAAAAGGCTGTTCCAAAAGCAACCTCTAACAGAAAGTGGCTATCGTCTCTTTGGGACAAGCTTCAGTTACTGCTTTCGTTAGTCAAGGCATACCAAAACGGCACATATCGGCAAATTAACAAAAAATCAATGGTGCTGATTGTTGCAGGATTATTATATTTTTTGTCTCCATTAGATATTATTCCGGATTTTATCTTTGGCATTGGAATTGTCGACGATGCACTTGTCTTAAAATACGTCCTTTCTGCTGTTAATCAGGAGCTGATTGCTTTTGAAAAATGGAAGAAAAACAGCCAAATTTGATTTATATGATGGAAGATATAGGACAAGTCTTATATATCTGCTATAATAAGCAGGAAAACAGAATGAGAAAAAAAGAATTACTAGGGGAACCAGTGTTGCTGGTTGAGAGTTATCCGAAAGATAAAAACCCTTTGAACCTGATCTGGTTAATGCCAGCGTAGGAAACGGACATTCTTTACATACCTTTGTATTTAAAGCGTTCAGGTTCATGTAACTTGAACTTTTTTTTCGTTTTTATAACAGTTGCCGGCTCACTTTTAACTTAAAGTTATAGTGCAGCAACTCTCCTACTTCGTTACAGGTTCCTAACTTTTTTTCTTACTACAGGAGGAAGCATTATGAAAAAAGCTTTAATGGCTTTTGCCGCAGTCCTGCTTTTAGCAAGCTGCAGCAACACATCAGAAAACAGCAAGGAGCAAGGGGAAGACAAAAAGCAAAAAATCACTGTTGTTCTGGATTGGACACCAAACACTAATCATACAGGACTTTATGCAGCAGAGGAAAAAGGTTATTTCGCAGAGGAAGGACTTGATGTTGATATCATCACACCTGGTGAAGCTGGTGCTGATTCCTTAGTCGCATCCGGAAAAGCAGACTTTGGCGTTAGCTATCAAGAAGGAATTACACAAGCAAGAGTTCAAGGTGTGCCACTCGTATCAATCGCAGCAATCATTCAGCATAATACATCCGGATTTGCTTCACCTGCAGAAAATAACATCAAATCACCTAAGGATTTTGCAGGTAAAACATATGGAGGCTGGGGTTCAGAAGTCGAAGCTTCTGTCATCTCTTCCCTGATGAAGCAGGAAAATACGGATGTTAAAGATGTTGATATTGTTAATATCGGAGATGCTGACTATTTCACGGCAATGAAGCAAAACATTGATTTCGCCTGGATTTATTACGGCTGGACCGGAGTGGAGGCAGAGCTTCGCGGCGAAAAGATTAATATGATTTACTTAACTGATTACAGTGATAAGCTTGATTATTACACACCTGTACTTTCCACAAACGAAAGTATGATTGCAGATAATCCAGAAACCGTCAAAGCTTTCCTGAAAGCAGCAACAAAGGGCTATGAATACACAATAGATAACCCGGACGATGCAGCTTCCATCCTGTTAAAGCATGCACCAGATTTAGATGAGGAGCTAGTGAAAAAAAGCCAAGAGTGGCTGGCATCTAAATACCAAGATGACGCACCTCGCTGGGGGGAACAAAAGCTGTCTGTTTGGAAGAACTATGCTGATTGGATGTATGACAATAAGCTGTTAGAAAAGCAGCTTGATGCAGACAAAGCATTTACAAACGAATTTCTGCCTGAAGGAGGAGACGAATAATGGCAAATGCTTTAATTAGTGTACAAATCATTCCAAAAACAAAAAACGGGGAAAATGTAATTCCCTATGTGGATGAGGCAATTAAAATTATTCAAGATTCTGGTGTTAAATATGAAGTCCATCCGTTAGAAACAACGATGGAAGGTGACATGGATGAGCTGTTTCAAATTATCAGCTCCATGAACAAAAAGATGACAGACATTGGATCGAGCAATGTTATTACCCAAATTAAAGTTCTTTATCAGCCTGACGGAATTACAATGGAAGACTTAACGGGGAAATATCGCTAATGAATAAATTTTTATTAACATTTTGGAGACCGTTACTGGTTCTCCTTCTTTTATTTGGACTTTGGGAAGCTGCTGTAAGGTTTTTTCATATCGAGAACTGGTTGCTTCCCTCTCCTTCGGCGATACTCACGGAAGCGAATGCAAGCTGGGATACTTTTTTCGTTCACTTGATTGCCACTACAAAGCTGTCTGTTATCGGGTTTTTGATTGGTAGTGCAGTCGGACTACTGATTGCTGTCACATTGCATCGGGTGGCTTTTTTCCGGGAAGCTGTGTATCCTCTGCTGATTCTGTCTCAAAACATTCCAACTATCGTGCTTGCACCACTGCTTGTAGTATGGTTTGGTTTTGGTATTATGCCGAAGCTAATTGTTATTACACTCGTATGCTTTTTTCCGATTACAGTAGCCTGTCTTGACGGATTCAGACAAACATCTCCAGAGCTTAAACACTTTATGCAAATGTCAGGCAGCACAAAACGGCAAATGTTTTGGAAGCTGGAGTGGCCTTATGCCCTGCCGTCGATTTTTTCTGGATTAAAAATATCAGCTACCTATAGTGTTATGGGTGCCGTTATCTCTGAATGGCTTGGTTCGAAAGAAGGAATTGGAGTATATATGACTATGGCATCCAAATCATTCCGCACAGACCGTGTATTTGTGGCGATTTTTGCTATTATGGCATTAAGCTTGCTCTTTTTCATTGTCATTAAACTGCTTGAGAAATGGTGCATCCGCGGCCAAAGCAAGGAGGAGAAGTAAATGGGCAAACTGGAATTAAAAAATATAAGCATGTCATTTGAAAAAAAACCTGTTCTACGAGATTTAAATATGACGGTTCAAGAAGGAGAATTCGTTTCTATATTAGGACCATCGGGGAGTGGTAAAAGCACCGTCTTCCATCTCATCGGCGGGATGCTAAAGCCTGATGCAGGAAACATCATGCAAAACGGCAAGGATATTACTGGACAAAAAGGCCATATCAGCTATATGCCTCAAGCACCCTCCTTATTTCCTTGGCGGACTGTATTGGAAAATGTATTGATTACCCAAGAAATTAACGGCAAAAAGGATAAGGCGCTTGCACTAGATATGCTCAAAAAAGCAGGCTTATCCTCCTATGCTAATGCCACTCCTGCTGAACTATCAGGAGGGATGAAACAACGTGTTTCCTTTGTTCGAGCCTTAATGAGTCCGATGCCACTGCTTCTTTTGGATGAACCGTTCGGCGCCCTTGATGAGCTGACGAGATTGGAAATGCAGAAATGGCTCTTATCGTTATGGAGTATGGATAAAAGAACGGTTCTCTTTATTACTCATAATATTGATGAAGCCTTGTATCTGTCGGATAGAATTTATATCCTTCCTTCTAATCCAAACGATAAGCTTATGGAAGCAACGGTGCCGTTTCCTCGGCCGAGAGCAGACGATCTTTGGCTCAATCAGGAATTCTTAGAATGGAAGAAAGATATCTATTATAAACTTAAACCTTCGGAGGTAAAGCAGATTGAACAGAATAATTGATGCTCATATTCATCTTGACCAATATTCCGAGGAGGAAATTGCCAATATCCAAAGAGATGAATCGATAGCTGCTCTTATTGCTGTATCAATGGACAAAGCTTCCTCCATCCGCAATCGGCAATTAAGCAAAAATTTCTCTTTCGTTCACCCGGCATTCGGCTTTCATCCAGAACAGCCGCTCCTAAAGGATAGAGACTTCGCAGACTTATTTGAATGGATTAGGCTGCATCAGCAAGATATGATTGCAATAGGCGAAGTTGGTCTTCCTCATTATGAAAGACAAAAAGACCCACAAAGTTATCCTCTTGAGCCGTATCTTGAAGTACTTGAGCAATTTATCCTGCTCGCCAAGGAAGTGAAGAAACCAATCATTTTGCACTGCATTTATGATGAAGCACCGCTTGCTTTGGAATTATTAGAAAAACACAGCTATATGGAAGCCCACTTTCATTGGTTCAAAGGAAGCGAAACTACATTAGAGCGGATGAAGACAAACGGGTGCTATATCTCCTTTACACCTGATATTGTTTATGAAGAGGAAATCCAACGTATTGCGGCACAATATCCTCTGCAAAAGATCATGGCAGAAACCGATGGACCATGGCCCTTTGAAGGCCCTTTTCATAACCATAAAACAATGCCTGCCATGATTCATCACACAATGGAGAAACTATCAAAACTAAAGAATATGCCAGCAAAACAAATATATAATCAACTATTGGCTAATACGAAAGCTTTCTATTTTAATATCGAATAAGGAAAACTCCAGCAAATCTGCTGGAGTTTTCCTTCATTATTGACTGCCTGCTTTAATGATTACCATCCCTTCAGCCAAGATTTCCAGATAAAAGATTATTTCATCTGTCTGTTCTAATTCGCGAAGCTCACTAGCAATCCACTCCAAGTTTATATAAAGTAAATGCTTACCTACTCCTCTTGTCTCAAGGACCTCACTTAACCAGATGATATAATCATGGAATATCTGCTTATTTTGAAGAGAAAAGGCCGTTTCCATATACTGAAAATGATAGTTTATATCCTCTCTTGTTCGTTTTCTCCCATTTTCTCCAAACCTTACTAAATCAGGATACTGTTCATAAAACTTAACAAACAGTTTTTCGACGATTTTTTCTTTATCCAAAAGATTCATCTCTTTATCTCTTTATCCCTTCTATGATTTTCTAGTTAACTGATCCAGTATTTATAGTATAATTTATTTACTACAATTTCGAAACTTCATTCATAACGAAGACAATATTCCAGATTGGACGTGACAATACAAAGTGACGCATTTCGTTTCGGCTAAAGAGCTTGCTGGCGCTTTACTTGAAGGCAATATACAAAAAAGCATGGCAATTATTCAGGAACTTGATTATCAAGGCTATAATACTTCTTTTATTTACGATGAATTAATTACACCTGCCATGAATTATATCGGAGAATTATGGCAAAAAAACGAAATAAGTGTTGCAGATGAGCATTTAGCTACAGGTATTTGCGAAATCATACTCTCTCATTTTATGCTGAATATCCAAAAGAACGATGCACTAGCAAAAAAGGCATTATTATTTTGCCTAGAAGGGGAACACCATACGCTAGGGCTAAAAATGGTAGCTTCGACCTTCGAAGAAGCTGGCTGGGATGTCAAAAACCTCGGTGCTAACCTTCCGCTTGAACACGCTGTTTATATGGCACAGAAATGGAAGCCTGATGTAATTGGCATGTCCCTGTCGATGTCTTATTCAATTCCAACTCTCCGCCCATATATTGAACAGCTTGAAGAGCTAACACCACAGCCTGCAATAATTGTCGGAAGCAGACTGCTTCATGATTATAATTTAAGACCATATGCAAGTCCTGCAACCATCTTTATATCAGAACAATCACAGTTGAAATACTGGCTTAAAGATTACAATGAAGAAAGCAGCTTTATTCATTCTGCAAGAGGTGACTCTTTATGATGGTAGATTTATCTTTGATGCCAATGCCATTCTTCCTAATAAACGACCGCTATTCCATATTAGCAAGATCTAATGCAAGCAAAGCGAGGTTTTTTGCTGCTGATAGTTTTCTGGAGCTCGTTGATCTTGAAAGCTGCGAAAAAACGATTGCCTTTCTTACAGACAGCCATGGAAAAACATCAATGGAAGCGAATATGAAAACAAGTGAAGGTTTGGCTCTATGTCAGATTCAATATACATATGATTCAGCTAACAAACATTATTATATCGTTTGTCATTTCATAGACAGCCAATATATCAATCTTTCCTATGAGCTAAACCAGCTAAGAGAAGCATTGCTCAAACTGCAGGCTGGGCAGGATATAAAAATTATGCCTCCAGTCTTAAAGCAGGATAAAGAAAGTCTTGATCATCTTCAAAATCTCGATACAAAGAAAAAGCTGGATAAAGTTAAAAGGTCAACTTCCACAATAGTTGACCTGCTCGGTGTTATTTCCCCGCTCATTATTGAAGATGGAAAAGGGGAATATTCGGAAATGATTTATGATGAGCTGTATGAAATAAAGTCTCTTGTTGATGAAATGAAAAAAGCCCTTTACTAAGGGTTTTTTTCATTTGACAGGAAATCTCATTTCAACAGTTGTACCTACTCCTACTTCACTATGGAAAGTCAGTGTGCCTTTATGGTTATCAATGATTTTTTGACTGATCATCAATCCTAAGCCAGTTCCTTTTTCCTTTGTTGTATAGAAAGGCTCGCCCATTCTTTCTAGCTGCTCCTTCGGTATTCCCTTCCCTTGGTCTGACACTGTGACAAGAAGCTGACCTTCTGTCTCCATTCGGGCAGAAATAGAGATTGCACCTTCTGAATCCATTGCTTCCATTGCATTTTTAATCATGTTGATAAACAGCTGCTTCAACTCTTTTTCATTACAATAAACAGGAGGCATATTCAGTTCATAGTCTAGTGCAAGACTGATATTTTTTAAGATTGCCTGAGTACTCAGCAATACATTGACATCTTCTAGAATTCCTTCTATTTGCTGCTCTTTAAATGCAACAGCTTGCGGTCTTGCCAATACTAGGAATTCACTGATAATCAACTCCAGCCTATTGAATTCTGAGAACATCACTTCCGTATATTCCTTGTTATATGTATTGCTCTGCATCATCAGCTGCAAGAAGCCTTTCAGTGAAGTTAATGGATTTCGAATTTCATGGGCAATACCTGCGGCAAGCTGGCCGACAGCAGAAAGCATTTCTGATTTTTTCAGCATGGCTTCTGATTTTTTATTTTCCGTTATATCCTCAGATGTGCGAAGAATATTAACTAAATTTCCATAAGAATCTTTAATCGGATGAAAACTGACATTCTCCCATCTTTCAATACCATCATCCAAACGGTAAGTAATATTCCCTTCCCAATCATTGCCTGCTTTAATAGCTTCCCAAACTGCTAGAAATCCCTCTGCATTTAAGTATTGCTCGTACACATCTAATATATGCAGGCCTATACAATCGAGTTCTTGCTTAGTCTGAAGCTTAAAGCGCTCATTTGTATATTCAATTCTACCAGCTTTATCGGTAATAATAATGCTTGTCGGACTCTGTTCAATCACGCTGGAGGTCAGACTCAGCTTTTGATTATAGGTTTTAATTTCTGTAATATCGGTAAAAGTAATAACAACACCATCGACAATATTATCGCTCGTGCGGTAAGGCATTGCCTTCATGCCATACCAGTTGCCGTCATAGCTGCGAATTTCTCTTTCCACTTTAGATGTCGTTTTCAATACTTCCTTTGCGTCCTCAAGTAAGGAACCGTACTCTAAATTATGGGAGATATGAAATAACGGACGGCCAATATCCATGTCCAGCACATTGACGATTTTCTGCACTTCTGGTGTAAATAATTTAATGTTGAAACCTTTATCTAAAAAGATCGTTCCTATATTTGTGTTTATTAATAGATTATCCAAGTCATTCGTTAAATCGGTTAACTCGGCAATCTTATTCTCGTATTCATTATTAACGTTTATAAGCTCTTCGTTGACAGATTGCAGCTCCTCATTGGTCGATTGCAGCTCTTCATTAGAGGCAATCAGCTCTTCATTCGTTGATTGCAGCTCTTCATTGGACGTTTCAAGCTCCTCTATTGTTGTCTGCAGATTCTGTTGCGTATAGAATAATTCCTGCTCTAAATCGATGACCCTTTCACTGATTGTGCTGTCATGGTCAAAATAGATAGGTGAGGAAATAATTCCTTTACTTTCTTCTTCCTCATGAAACAAAAGAATCGAAAGAGCATCTTTATCAAGAAATCTTTTAATCGTTAAGTCGAAATATTTTTCTTCCTTGTCAATGACTAACAGCACATTTTTATACGTTACTTCTGATTCGTTTTCTCTTAGTTTTTTTAAACCTGTTCCAATAATGACCGACAGATGGGCTGGAACCATTTTAAAAATACTGTAATTCGTTTCACCAATCGGAACCGATAAAAAACGATTCGCCTTTTTCGAGGTGAGCACCACTTCATTCTGCTCATTTAAAATGATGCATGGATTAATAAAATCATTAACAAGCTTTTGATAAAGCAAGTCTACCTTTCGTCCTGGCAGTGCATCAAAGAATGTGGTAGGTACATGCACATCGGAATTTGTGGTTTCCTTCGCCTTCGTTTTGGAATGAATTGCAGGCTCCTTCAAATCCCATTTATCACTTTGCTTGTTGCGATAGATTTTCCATTTAGAATGGATAGGCTCAAAAAAGCCAGAAAGCTTGCCAACTGTTTCACTTGATCCTAAAAATAGTATTCCATCCTCAATCAGGGAAAAATGGAAAAGCGACAAGATTCTTTGCTGCAATTCAGGCTGGAAGTAAATCATCATATTGCGGCAGCTGATTAAGTCAATATTTACAAAAGGGGAGTCTTTTGAAATATTATGGGGAGCAAACACAATTTTCTTTCTGATTGTTTTCTTAACTTGGTACTTTTCACCGGCAGGCTCAAAGTATTTTTCTTTTATGTATGACGGAATTTCGCTTAACAGTTCACTATCATATATCCCTTGGCTAGCCGTCTTTATAGAATCTTTATCAACATCTGTTGCAAAAATACGAAAATCAATTGAATCTTCAATTGTCTCGATATACTGATCAATAAGCATAGCCATTGTATACGCTTCTTGTCCTGTTGAACAGCCTACAGTCCACACCCGGATTTCTTCTTCACCATTTTTTATTTTTCTTTCTACAAGCTCTGGTATCAGCTTCTCGATTTCCTTAAAGGCTTCTGGATCTCTGAAAAATTGAGTTACACCGATAAGAAGATCCTTTTGCAGTAAATCAATCTCCTCTGGAACCTTAAACAAATAATCACGGTACGCATCTAATGAATGCAGCGGATCTTTAATTACCTTCATTCTTCTTTCGATTCTGCGCAGCACACTGCTTTTTTTATAATAGGAGAAGTTAATACCTGTTTTTTTCAGCAAAATATTAAAGATATGCTTAAGTGACTCTTCACTATAATTTAAGCTGGATGGATCTGTAATTGTCTGGATGATTACAGGAATGTCAGAAGGAGCTTCTACATAATCAGCAACTCCTGAAGTGATTGCACTTTTTGGCATGTTATGGAATTTAGCTGTATCTTTTTCCTGAACAAACACAATTCCTCCATTCTCTTTTATGATCTGAATACCTTCTGTCCCATCTGTTCCATTACCTGAAAAAACAATACTTATTGCCTTCTGCTGCTTTTCATAGGCAAGCGACCTGAAAAATGTATCGATTGGAAAGTTATAATGCTTGTCTTTCTCATATTCCTCCAGCTCAAAAACTCCTTCTTTAATTGTTAAGAACTGATTCGGAGGATTTAAATAGATCGTATTAGGAACCAACTGCATTCCTTTTGCCGCCCGTAAAATATTCATGTTCGTTTTTTTGGCGAGCAACTCCGGCATAAAACTCTTATACTTGGATGAAAGGTGCTGTACAATGACAAAGACCATACCTGTGTTTGAAGGCATATTGGCAAAAAACTGTTCAATTGCTTCCAGTCCGCCAGCCGAAGCCCCAATTCCGACCACATAATAGTCATTCATCCTATCAGTATGCTCCGATGAATGGGTAGAGATGTTTTCAGTCATAATTTCCCCCGATTCTATAAAGAATATATGTATTTTTAAGATATAAATTGATGTCCTATGTTATATGTCTATAATTATACTACTCCAACACCTATTGTAATATATGGTAAAAAGTGACAATGGTTTATTCATGATATGTAACTATGTTTTAATTGAATTTTTCCTCTGCTGTCAAACGGTAAATAACCCATCTTCTTTGCATGTCCCCTCACGTCCCTAATTCAAAAAATTTTTTTAGTATTCTTTACCCGTTATTTTTAGGCTCTAAACATTTTTTATCGTTTTTTTTATTTTTTTTATCGAAAAAGCCTGATTCCACGTCTGGAATCAGGCTTACTCCATATACTTACCATTTAAAGCAAGCTGCACCTACAATAATCAAAAGAATAAACAAAACAACGATTAACGCGAAACCTCCGCCGTAACCATGTCCTCCGCATGAATAACCGTAGCTAGGATAACCACATCCACCATATCCGTACATATAGTGTTCCTCCTTATAATTAATTATTTTTATCTCTTAGTAAAGTCCGCCGTAGCCCCAAGAAGCGCCAATGATTACCAACAAGATGAACAAAACTACTAATAGAGCGAAACCTCCGCCGTATCCTACTTCACCCATAATTAACTCCTCCTTTTTTAAATTCCATATATCCTATTCAAAACCCCCAGAATGTGCGATAGTCAAATGCACATTTTTTAGGTTTTTGACTAGTACAAGCAGGCACCCGCACTTTTTCTCATTGCAAAAAGGAGCACAGCTGCTGTCTCACCTATTCGTTCCAATCAACATTCTCTTAGTGAAATATTTTTTCTAAAAAACTAAAAAGGCCTCTCTTAAATTATAGAGAGGCCTTTTAGTTTGTTATTCTGTTTCCTTCATAGGTATAAGCTTAAAGATTTCCTTTGATTCCAGACTGTCTACAAATCTTTCGAGCCAATCATAGTAATTTAGAGCGTACTCGAGTTTTTGGATGTCGCTTTTCGCCATTTCTTTTACTTCTTCGTCGACATCTTCCCGGTCCAATAGCTTGTTTAATTCAGTCAGTGATTTTTTCATTTCGGTTTCATTTTCCGAAATAGCCGCTCTCCACTTAATTGCAAAAAAATCAACAAAGTTTTGGTACCAATCACTTTCTGCCTTGTATAGGTCCTTTCTTACCCCTTTTTTCCATACTTTATCGACCATCTTCAATTCCAATAAAGTTCTGACAGATGTACTCATGCTCGTTTTGCTCATGCCGAGCTCTTCTTTCATTTCATCCAGTGTCATTGGCTGCTCTTGAAACATTAACATTCCATATAGTCTGCCGATTGAATCTGTTACGCCATACAAGTCCATATTTTGAGCAATTACGTCAATTACTCTTTCTCGAGCCCTTTCCAGTTGTTCTTTACCTTCCATTGCTATATTCACATCCAATTTCATCATTCATTATATAGAAGAAAAACGGAGAAACTGATGCTTTGTATCTTTGTGGCAACTCTCCACTTTTTCGCATCTACGTTTGTTCAAAGTAATTATTATTCCTTTATAGATTATCATGATTAATAAATTTGTAAAGAAACAATCACAATAGCATTCGGCAGTATTTAAGAGGAATTGTAAGGAAACGTCTATTACAGTACGTACAGTTTTTTCTGTACGTACAGAATGAATGAATTTGACTGAATATAAGCTTTGCGAGAATAAGTTAATTAATACTATACTTATGGAGTGCCAGCTTGACGGTTCCCGAAAAAACGAGGTGAAAGAATGGAAAACAACGTAAAAGTGAAAATTGAAGATGTTACAAAAATCTTCGGTAAAAACAGCAAAAAAGCCATTTCCCTTCTCCAAAAGGGTGAGAGTAAAGGGGAAATATTAAAAAAGACAGGTTCAACTGTCGGTGTTAACAAAGCAAGCTTTGAAATTAAAGCAGGCGAAATATTTGTCATTATGGGATTATCAGGGAGCGGTAAATCAACACTAGTCCGTTTGCTGAACAGACTTATTGATCCGACACTAGGGAAAATCTACATTGATGGCAAGGACATTGTGAAAATGTCTAAGGAAGAACTACGTAAAGTCAGAAGAGAAAAGATTAGCATGGTATTCCAAAAGTTCGCTCTTCTTCCGCACCGCACGATTCTGGAAAATACAGAGTTTGGCTTGGAAATACAAGGGATCGATAAAGCTGCCAGAAAACAGCGTGCTTTAGAATCTCTTAAACTAGTCGGCTTAGAAGGTTATGAAAACCAATATCCAGATCAGCTCAGCGGCGGAATGCAGCAGAGGGTTGGTCTTGCGAGAGCACTTGCAAATGATCCAGACGTATTGCTGATGGATGAAGCTTTTAGTGCACTTGACCCGTTAATCCGTAAAGATATGCAGGATGAATTACTTGATTTGCAATCAAATATGGAAAAAACAATCATCTTTATTACACATGATTTAGATGAAGCTTTACGTATTGGTGACCGTATCGCCTTAATGAAGGACGGAACCATTGTCCAAGTAGGTACACCAGAGGAAATCTTAATGAATCCTTCTAACGACTATGTCGAGCGTTTTGTCGAAGATGTTGATCTTTCGAAAGTATTAACAGCAAACCATGTTATGAAACGTGCAGAAGCTGTTAACGTAGACAAAGGGCCTCGTGTTGCTCTCCAAATGATGAGAGACCTCGGAATATCCAGCATTTATGTAGTCAATAAAAAAAGAGTGCTGCTTGGTGCTGTAACAGCAGATGCAGCTAAAAAAGCGGTTGAAAGCAACATACCTCTGCATGAAATATTGGAAGAGACAGTAACAGTAAGCGGTGAAACATTGCTGGTTGACCTCTTCGATAAAGTTTCAACTGCAAGTATACCTGTTGCAGTAACAGACGGGGAACATCGCTTGAAAGGCATGCTTGTCAGAGGTGCTGTTATCGGTGCACTTGCCGGCAATAATGAAAATATTAACAGTTCATTAGAAATGATTGAAACACAAAAAACGGAGGTGCTTAACTAATGGAAAATCTATTTCCAAAACTTCCGGTTGCAGATTGGATTGACACATTTGTAGATTGGCTGACTACCACATTCGCAGTAGCATTCGACGGTATCAGCGAAGGTCTTGAAGTTGTAGTAGATTCATTGGTAGCTGTATTTGCTTTTATCCCTTCCTATATCTTTATTATTCTTATGACATTGATTGCATGGAAATTAGCAAATAAGAAAATCGCATTATTTACTTTAGTTGGTTTATTTCTAGTTGATAATCTTGGGTATTGGGATCCAATGCTTGACACATTAGCACTTGTGCTGTCAGCTGTCATTATTTCGATTATCATAGGGGTGCCGCTTGGAATTTGGGCATCGCAAAAAAATACTGTGAAGCAAATAGTTGTTCCTGTACTAGACTTTATGCAGACAATGCCAGCATTTGTATATTTAATTCCTGCTATTTTCTTCTTTAATATAGGAGTCGTTCCTGGTGTAGTAGCATCTGTTATCTTCTCCATGCCACCTACTATTCGATTAACGATTCTTGGTGTTCAGCAAGTACCTGCTGATATTACGGAAGCGACCGAGTCCTTCGGAAGCACCACAGCACAAAAACTATTGAAGGTTCAGCTTCCCCTTGCCATGCCGACAATAATGGCCGGTATTAACCAAAGTATTATGCTTGCGCTATCCATGGTAGTAATCGCTGCAATGGTCGGAGCTCCTGGGTTAGGTGCTGACGTTTACCGAGCAGTTACTCAAATCCAAATCGGACGTGGCTTTGAAGCCGGTTTGGCAATTGTAGTGGTTGCAATCATTCTTGATAGAATTACACAAAATCTTGGTACAAAAAAACGAGGGGGAATTTAAACACATGAAAAAATTAATAACATTAGTATTTACAGCAGCATTAGTCTTCGCTCTTGCTGCCTGCGGTTCTAAAGCAGACGAGAATGCTCCCATCGCAGAGCAGGTAGATCACGAAATTATCGGAATTGACCCTGGTGCAGGAATTATGAAGGCAGCAAACAAAGCCAAGGAAGATTATGATTTGTCTGACTGGGAAATTGTCGAAGGTTCAAGTGCGGCAATGACTGCCACATTAAAAAAAGCTTATGATAAAAAAGAGCCAATCATTATTACAGGATGGACTCCGCATTGGATGTTTAATGCATATGATCTGAAATATTTAGATGATCCTAAAGGTTCATTCGGCGAAGATGAAAACATTCATACAATTGTTCGCAACGGTTTAAAAGAAGATATGCCAGAAGCATATCAAGTGCTTGATAACTTCCATTGGGATACAGATGCAATGGGCGAAGTTATGATGGAAATTTATGATGGAACACAACCTGAAGATGCAGCTGCTGCATGGGTGAAAGATAATGCCGATGTTGTAAGTGAATGGACGAAGGGCGTTTCAAAAGTAAATGGCGATAAAATTAAGCTTGGCTATGTTGCTTGGGACAGTGAAATTGCCAGTACAAATGTTATCGGCAAAGTTTTGACTGACCTAGGTTATGACGTTACATTAAGCCAAGTTGAAGCAGGTCCAATGTGGACTGGAGTGGCAGATGGAAGCCTTGATGCACATGTTGCAGGCTGGCTGCCAATAACACATGAAGATTATGCTACTAAGTATAAAGGCAAGTTTGAAGATCTAGGTGCAAACCTAGAAGGCACAAAGCTTGGTTTTGTAGTTCCAAGTTATATGGATATTGATTCTATTGAAGACTTGAAAGCAGAATAATCCATCAAAAGGGTATCCTAAAAAATAGGATGCCCTTTTAGTTTGCTAAGAAAAAAAGGAATTAAGAATAAATATTGCTTTAAAGATTAGCAGGACATTTAAATGATATGATGCATTCAAAGCGAGCAGTTTTTTCTGTAGTCCCCATCCATTTCGATTATTTATAGAATGAATACAGTTCCTCTTTAAAGTTTGTTTACAGACGAAAGGGTATCCTCGAATCAGGATACCCTTTTCATCTTATTCCTTTACTTCTGAAGGGAGCGCGTCGACTCTCTTACCTGAAAGATTATCCAGAAGCTCCTTCACATCAATCCCAGCAGATGCTTTTAAAGATTCTTGCATTGTTGCCATTAAATCAGTCGCATATGCTGATACTTTGTTTGCACCAGAGCTGCCGTTTCCGCCTGTATCGACAACTGTAATTTTTTCGATGTTGCCAAGCGGGCTTGCCACTTGTTTCGCATACTCAGGAAGCATCTCCAACACCATATCTAACATAGCTGCCTGGCCATACATATCATATGCTTCCGCAATCTTCCGCTTCGCCTCTGCCTCTGCTAAACCTTTCAAGCGGATGATTTCTGCTTCTGTTTCCCCTTTTGCTTTCTCAGCTTCCGCTTTAGCCAATCCATCGACACGAACTTTTTCGGCTTCTGCCTTCGCTTGTGACTCAATTCTGTATTGATTGGCATCGGCTTCTGCCATCTGTCTGCGTTTATTTGCTTCTGCTGACTGCTCCACTGCGTAACGGTCTGCATCGGCTTTCTTTTTCACTTCCGAATCATATTGCTTTTCTCTTCTTAGTATCTCTTTTTCTTCCAGTTCAATCTGCTTTTGTCTTTCAATGATGCGAATTTGCATTTCTTGCTCTGTTACATCTTGTTTAGAACGTGCAGTTTCCAAATCATATGCCTGGTCAGCACGAGCTTTCGCTATATCCTGGTCTCTTCTGAAATCAGCCATTTTCATCTGATTTTCCTTTTCCGCTTCTGCTATTTCAGTAGCCCGCTCCAATTCTGCCTTTTTCGCATCCTTATCTGCTTCTGCTCTTTTAATTCTTGTTTCTTTGTCTGCCTCAGCTGTAGCGATGTCTGCATCTCTTTTCACTTGGGCAATTCTAGGCTTACCAAGAGAATCTAAATAGCCGTTCTTATCTCTTACATCCTTTATTGTAAAGGAAACAATCATTAAGCCCATCTTTGCCAAATCTTGTGACGCAACCCGCTGCACTTCTTGAGAGAATTTATCTCTGTTTTTATAGATTTCTTCGACTGTCATACTCCCTAAAATCGAGCGAAGATGCCCTTCCAGCACTTCTCTTGCTTCATTTTCCCGATCTCCTTTTGATTTTCCAAGGAACTGCTCGGCTGCAGTTGCAATTTCGCCAATTGATCCGCCAATTTTTATAATAGCCGTACCATCAGCCATAACAGGAACACCTTGTTCTGTATAAACTTCTGGTGTGGATACATCTAGCTTACTTGACAGCAAGCTTAGCGGCTCTGACTGCTGAAACACAGGCAAAATAAATGTACCGCCGCCGCGAATAATCTTAATTTTATTTCCTGATTCATCTACATGAACATTTTTCGAACCTAGATAGCTGCCTGTAACGATAAGTGCTTCATCAGGCCCTGCTGTTTTATATTTAGCGATAAAAATACCTACTAACGCAATAAACAAAATAAGTACAATTCCGATAATAATCCAAATTTCTAGAGCAATTCCCATCATTGTTCCTCCTTCTTTCCCTTATGTTGTAAGTAAATCATTTCAGCCGTCATACGGGACGACATAGCAAATCCGGTCTCTCACCTCCACCACAATTGTTTCTGTTCCATTTTCGATAACTTCATTGTAAAAACTGGCCGCTGTCTTTGAAATATGTCCGCTTGTGCTTTCAATCATTATTTCCCCGAAACCATCCTTTGGAACTGCAGTTATTACTTTTCCGATTCTTCCCTTTAAAGACTCTTCATTGTACACGAGCGACTCCTCTGCAGAAGATAATGGAATTAATACAAAAAAGTGGAAGCAAATTGCCGCAATTAAGGCCGCTATCGCCGACAGTCCAAGAATTAACAGACTGTTCATACCACTATAGCGTTCTAATAAATATCCGCATGCTGACAAAATCGTCAAAAAGGAAAGCAATAATGTAGGATTAAGGATGCCGATATCTGCATGAATAATATCGGAAAAAAAGATGGAGAACAAAATGAGCACCGCTGAAATCACTAATACAGCGAGATAAATGGATATTATACTAACTCCGAATAGCTCCATTTAGCATCATTCACTTTCTAAAGTTTTATTTATAAAAAACACTCTCCCAAACTAAACCATTCACCACCTATCCTTTCTAAATGTTTTGATAACTTATTTACGAAGAAAGCGCGGAGAAGTTTCACTATTTATTAATTTTTTTAATCATTCACATTTTTATTATTTACTATCTTTCTAAATTACGATTATTAATCATCTTTTTTTGAAAATCTCATATTTTACTAATAAGGGAATTTTTAAATATTTATTGAACAATGCAAGTATGGAGGAAAAGATGAATCGATTAGAAAAACATGCAAACCAGGATCATAAAAAGGGGAAAAAAAAATTATACCTTATTAGCTGTGGTGTCTTACTTCTTCTTTTTATCGGCGGCTTTATTTTCACAGAGCTATTTTTTGCAGATAAGCCCAATGACCAAAACCTAGGAGACAAAGTAATCATTACCCTTCCAACTGGCAAAAAAGTATTTACTTATGAGAATCTGATTGTCGAGGAAAACGGAAAGCTATTATATAAAGGGGAACGAAACACCATTGATTTAACTGGCGGTGTTGTTGTTTACGAGGATTGGGATTAAACATGCACATGATTTAGGCTGGCCAGAAATTTGGCCAGCCTTATTCCATCTCTTAAGTCATTGAGTTACATGTTTAGCCAAAAGCGGCCGTCCATTACTCCAGATAACATCGACAGGAAAGGAGAAATACTCGCTTAAGCTAGAACTTGTCATAATTTCTTCCGTTTTTCCTTTAGCAAAAACAGTCCCCTCCTTCAAAAGCAATGTGGAAGAAAATACTGGCAAAATTTCTTCCAGATGATGTGTCACATAAATAATCGTCGGGGCCGCTTCCATTTGCGCCAAGGTTTGAATTGTTTCAAGCAATTGCTCTCTTGCTAAAAAATCAAGGCCGGTCGCCGGCTCATCAAGAATTACCAGCTCTGGGTCGAGCATAAGTGCACGGGCAATTAAAACACGCTGCTTCTCTCCTTGCGATAAGCTGGAGTATGCCCTGTCGGCATATTCATAACAGCCTAGCTCTCTAAGAAGGCGGATTGCTTTAGCCCTGACTTCATCTGTAGGTGTTTCATATAAACCGATGCTTGCATAAGCACCGCTCAAAATGATTTCATAGGCACTGTCTGATACATAAAGATTTTGCTGCAGCCTGCTCGATACAAGGCCGATTCTTTTTCTTAAATTAGCACCAAGCTCTGATGCACCGAATTCTTTGTCAAGCACAGTCAGCTTTCCGACTGTTGGATGATAATAAGCGCAAATCATATTAAGCAGCGCACTTTTTCCTGCTCCATTTAAGCCATATAGCACCCAATGCTCTCCGCGGTTAATTTCCCAATTAATATCCTTTAAAATCCATTTCCCATTCCTTTTAAGTCCAATACCTTCTGCCTTTACAACCATTAGTTTTCCCTCCCATTCCCATTTTACATGATAATCGGAATATTTGGATAATAATTCTTGTGAAAACTAAAAGCCCCCTAATGTATAGGGGGCCTTTAGTATGTATTTTGTTTGGATTAGCCTACTAGGCCTTCTTTTTTAAGAACTGCTTCCAAACCATCTACAGCTTCTGCTTCGTCTTCACCAGTAGCAGAAATAGTAATTTCTCCGCCTTTTGGTACACCAAGTGACATAACGCCCATGATGGATTTCAAGTTTACAGATTTGCCTTTATATGCAATTTGCATGTCTGATTTGAATTTGCTTGCAGTGCTTACTAATAATGTAGCTGGTCTTGCATGTATTCCAGTTTCATCAATAATAGTAAAAGTTTTTTCGCTCATAGTAAAATACCTCCAAATAAAAATATGTGTTACCTTTCTATTTTAGCTGATTTTCAATGTTAATACTAACTTTTTTTCTTTTCTTTTCCGTTCTTCTTCTATCTTTTGATAAAGTCAGAAAACTATTCATGTTTTTTTGCGTGTTTGGAAAGCTTATTGCTGGCCATCAAAAAAGGCCAGCCCGCTGTTTTTCTTTTCTGAAACCAGTTTCACAGCAAGGTCAAGAACTTCCTTTGCATTAAACTTTCCATAGTCCACCGTATTAATGATGGAAACAGGAATTTCTTTTTTGCTTGCCATTTTTGTAACATCACGGAGCAGAAACCGAACTTGCGGTCCAAGCAAAATAACATCTGCTTTATCTAAATGATGGTTGATCGCTTCAGCAGGAATCGCCCAGATAGTGCAATCTATATTATTGGTCTCTGCATATTTCTTCATTTTGCGCACAAGCAAGCTTGTAGACATGCCGACAGCACAGCATAATAATATTCTCATGATATCCTCACCCTTAACTCTCTTATGAAGGAAAAACAGCCTTAAATTCTGGAAAGCTTTTGCATTTCAGCATATGCTGAATAATGGCAGGACTGTCAAGAACATCTCCCAGCACGTCATACATTTTCTGAAAATCTCCTGTACTGTTCTTTTGAACACTTAACAGACAAACAAACTGAACATTCTTTCCGCCCCAGTCAATTGGCTTTTGCAATGTGCAAAAGGCCCAAAAAGTCTCCTCAGTCTGCGGCGTATTTGGATGCGGGATGGCGACTAAATTCCCAAAACATGTCGGTGACACTTTTTCGCGCTTTCTCACATTATCCATAAAGCTTTCGTCAATTAAGCCTAACTTCAAAAGCTCTGCCTCTAAAAAGGCAAATACCTCTTCCTTTTTATCAAAAGGCTGCTGTAAGAAGACTAACTCGCTTCTAATAGAAGAATCAGCTTTGTTTTTTGCCTTCTTAGAATATAATGCTCCATTGATTTTCTCAAAATCTCTGTCTCCAAGAATCGTATTTACTTCAATAACAGGAACAGGCACTTCTTCCTTAATGGGAATCGTGCTGATTATAAGGTCAATTTCTGCAAAATTGATTTCTTTCACCTTATAAAGCTCTGTTGTTCCGATCATTTCAAGTTCTGAGCTGTATTGAGACTTCAGCTTATAATAAAGCAGATTGGCACTTCCCACTCCTGATGCACAGACAATCATGCACCGTTTCTTTTTACTGCTGACTTTTTTTCTTTCCATTGCTGCTCCAAAGTGCAGAGCCAAAAAGGCAATTTCATTTTCGTGAATGTCATAGCCTAATTCCTTATTAATAACTCCTGCAGCCACAACTCCTGCTTCAAAAGGAATAGGATAATTAGATTTAATATCGTCTAACAACGGATTTCTCAAATTCATTTTATAACGAAATCTGTTAATCGCTGGCTTCAAATGCAAAGACAATCCTGTAAACAGCTCTCTGTCTTCTTTAATGCCGAGGTCCATCTTTTCGTCCGTTTCAGCGAGTATTTTTTTGGTCAAATCCATGATGCTTTCATCAATAAATTCAAGCACTTCCCCATCTGTTAGCTCATGATGAGTCAGCAATTTTGTGCCTAGAAGGTGGATGGCGATATAAGCAATTTCTGTTTCAGGAAATGCTACGTTAAGCTCTTCTTCAATTGTTCGAACAATTTTTTCAGAAACTGCATACTCTTTTTCCTTTAGTATTTCATTTTTTTCTTTCGGAATGGCGGAAATATAATTCCCTTCCCGTATACGCTTACAAGCAATTGCAATATGAACAACGAGATTATTCAAGCTAATGTCGGATAAGGTGATGCCAGCATCCCTGATTTCTTCGAGAATGATATTGCGAATAGCTGCTAACTCTTCATTTACTAAGAGGGCTGCTGGATCATATGTCAGCTCTGTCTGATCAAGCTTTCTATTAAATAGATATTCTGACATGCAAAAGCGAAGATTAACTTCATCCCCTTTTATTCTTAGTCCACTGTTTCCTGTCTTCTCGACTTTTAAATCATAAACTAAAAGAAGCTCTTTCACCTCTTTCAAGTCATTTTGGATCGTCGATTTGCTTATGAACAGCTCTTCTGCCAAGTCTTCCAGCTTTAAGTTTTTATCTGTCAGCAAAAGCCTGTTAATAATGTAGTGAACTCTTCCGCCTTTCAGCGTCGGAATAATATCGTCTTTTCCCTCATGAAAACTTTCTTGCAGAAATTTCCGAAAAAGCTGGTCACTTTCAATTACTAATTTATAGCCTTGTCCTCTCACAGATTTAATTTTCGCGCCATTTGCCGCTAGCAATGATTCCAGTTCCTTCATATCATTGCGTATGGTTCTTGATGTAACATGAAGCACTCTCGATAATTGTTCACTTGTTATTAGGTCCTCTGCAGCCATTAGCTGCTTTAAAAGATTTCCTGTGCGATTTTCTAGCATCTATTTCACCCCAGTATACTCTTTTCAATCGCTTGGGTTTACGATCTTTCAAGTTTGCTTTACCAATAAAACAATATTTCATCTACTTAACATACTAGCACTTTTCTCATATGTTCTCTATAAAAAAGGGGAAATAAACAATTGTCATGCTCTCTAAAAGAATAAACCAGAAGAGGGCTGCTGTTTGCTGCCCTCTATCGGCTTAAACTAATGTTTATTTTGCCGCAGCGATAAACTCAGTGAAAATCCGATTCATTCTTTCATTGGTGGAAGCCATCGACTCTGGATGCCATTGTATTCCTAATAAAAAATTACCATAATCCTTATGTTCAACTGCTTCAATAATGCCATCAGAGCTTTTTGCTGTCACGATCAATTCTTCTGCGAGCCTGTCTATTGCCTGATGATGGAGACTGTTGACTCTTTCCGACTCTACTCCCATTATTTCATAAAGTTTGCTGCTCGCATCAATGCTTGTCCAATGAGTATCTCTGCTGCGCTCTGCTGTTTGGGTATGCTGAATGCTGTCACTAACTTGGCTTGGAATATCCTGAAGCAATGTACCACCTAAAGCAACATTAAGTATCTGAACACCGCGGCAAATAGCCAGTATCGGCTTTTGTTTCTCCATCGCTGCTTTTATAAGCGCGAGTTCAACTTCATCTCTCAAGGGAATCGTGCTTGCCAATTTTTGATGTGGGTCTTGATGATAAAACTGAGGATCTACATCCTCTCCGCCGCTTAACAGAATCGCATCGCAATGATCGACCATCTCTTCTGCCAGCTCTGCGCTGACAAAAGGCAAAATGACCGGAAGTCCGCCATTTGCATGGATTGTTTTTTGATAATCATGATGAACATATGTCCCCTCCATAAATTTATTATGAAGGACATACGCACCTGTTATCCCGATTACAGGCCTGTTTGCCAAAGCTTCTCATCCCTTTCCAATAGTACAAATTAATTTTTTAATATTAAGACTATAGCAGTAAAAAAGGAATGTCAATGAAATATTACTGTATGAAAAAGAAGCATTGCTGCCAATGCTTCTTTCCTAGTTATGAAGATGTATTCCTCTTACCAGACAACTTTCCAGTTATGGTCGCATGTTGCCTTGACCGTTTTTCTTTCCGTAATATAATCAGCGATAAGCTCAGACATGTCAAACTGCACTTCTCTTAAAACAGGCTTATTCTGATACATGAAGTAGTTACCGCCCCCGCCGGCCCGATAATTATTCATAACTACTTCAAACTGTTCGTCTTTCTTTATATCCTTGCCTGCATATTGCAGCTTCGTGACTCTTTGTCCGACTGGCTTAGAAATATCTAATATATATTCAATTCCTTCCCACATATCATAATTATAATGCTGCGGTTTTGGATATAGATATGTCTTATTTACGGCTGGATTACCGTTTTCGTCGACTTCAAAGTATTTCGCGCTTTGCTCTAATGCATCCTTTATATCCTCGCCAGAGATGGCCAGAACCTTCAGCGTATTTGGATAAATGTAATTAGAAACAATGTCTCTCATTGTCACATTCGGCTTGAAGCCAGGTGAATCATTGTTGAACAGTGCTGTATTAGCGATTTTTACACCGGCTGCTTCCATTTGAACTTTATTAATAAATTCAATTAAAGGGCTGTCCGACAAGCGGGTTTCCATTGGATCACAGACAGTCATATCTCCGTCGATAAAGCCTATCGGTGTATCCAGCCATTGTTGTGTGCTTTGTTCATAGCTAGTAGCAAGCGCCAAAATGTCAGGATCTGCGTCGACTCCTTCTGTCGAAAGCAGCTCAGATTTCTTTGCTGCAAGCTCTCCATTTTCAGTGAACGTTAACGTGATTTTACCGACTAGCTGGCCATTGTTGCTTGCCTGAATAACTTCAATACCATTGATGTTGCCTGTCAGTGTTCTGTGCTGATGACCTGTTATCAGTACATCTAAATGTTGGATTTGTTCACACATGCTAAAGCCCTGGTTTTCCCCAGTAAGAGCTTCTGTCGGCTCTCCTGTGTCTATATCTTTTTCAAACCCGCCATGATAGGAAACAACGATGCAATTAGGCTGCTCTTCTGCTTTTATTTTCTCGACCCAATACTTTGCTTCTTCTAATGCATCATGAAAGCGAAGTCCGCTTATATTTGATGGATTTTCCCAATTTGGTATGTAATGTGTAGTAATGCCAAGTATTGCAATTTTGATATTGCCAGCGTTCTTGATTATGTATGGCTTGCCAAGAAAAGGTTGATTTGCCGTTTCATCGATTATGTTTGCACATAACCAAGGGAACTCTGACTCTGAGGCTGCTTTGCGGAGAATATCGAGTCCATAGTTAAATTCATGATTTCCTATAACTGCGCCATCATATTGGAGCTTATTTAATATTTGGATCATTGGGTTTTTTTTATCAGCCAATGCATGCACATAATGATAAGTTAATGGTGTTCCTTGAATTAAATCCCCATTGTCTATAACAATTGTATGCTCATTTTTCGCCCTTTCTTCTGCAAGAATAGCTGCTACTTTTCCGAGACCAACATTTGCCGGCTGGTTATTGCCATAAAGAAGAGGATAAATATTCCCGTGCACATCGCTAGTAAATAGTATTGTTACATTTGTATCTGTCAAATTTCTCCACTCCTATATCTTTAATCGTACACTCGCTTGCATGCTTTATTATAGTAGAAGAGTATCATTTTTTCTTTCTTTTTTTTCAGAAAATAGAATTCTATCTATTTAGTGCGATATTTCACAATAATATTTTCTGGAAAATAATAAACATTTGTCCATTCATTGTTCTTTCAAAAACGCCGACATAACTAGTTTTACAATAATTATCAGAATATTTCAATAGTTACTATTTACAAAAAAATAATAATTTTTTTATACAAAATTTTCACTATTTTACAATTTTATATGCTATATTTTTACATGTAATAACACATAACATCTTTCGGAGGTAAAATAATGTTCAAAAAAATTGCAACATTCGGTCTATCTTTGTCGTTAGCAGCAGGTGTTCTTGCTGGCTGTGGATCATCAAATGAAACTGGCTCAAACGCGTCAGAGGGATATGAACCAAAGGAATTAACCGTTCAGTTTGTTCCTTCTCAGAGTGCTGATACACTTGAAGCAAAAGCAAAACCGCTTGAAGATTTGCTATCTGATGAACTAGGCATTCCAGTGAAAGTAAGTGTTTCTACTAACTACAACACAATTATTGAAGCAATGGCTTCTAAACAAGTTGACGTTGGCTTCTTGCCTCCAACAGCTTATGTATTAGCTAAAGAAAAAGATGCTGCTGATGTAATTCTTCAAGCACAACGTAAAGGTATTAATGATGATGGTTCAGAAAAAGACGAATTGGTAGATTTCTATAAATCTATTTTCGTAGTGAAAAACGATTCTGGCATCGACTCCGTTGCTGATCTAAAAGACAAAAAAATCGCATTCCAAGATGTTACATCATCTGCTGGGTATGTATGGCCTGCGGCTACATTAATGGATAATGATCTTGACCCACTTAAAGATGTACAAGGTATTACAGTAAAAGGTCATGACCAAGCAATCATCTCTCTACTTAATGGTGATGTGGATGCTGCAGCTGTTTTCCAAGATGCTCGTAACATTGTAAAAGCAGATTTCCCAACTGTGTTTGAGGATACAAAGGTTATTTCTTTTACAGAGGAAATTCCTAACGATACAGTATCTGTACGCTCTGACATGACAGACGAATGGAAAAAGAAATTACAAGATGCATTTATTGCCATCGGTAAAAGTGATGAAGGCCATGAAATCATAAGAGAAATTTACACACATGAAGGATATGTTGTTTCTGATGACAGCAATTTCGATGTTGTACGTGAATATGCAGAAAAAGTAAAGACTGAATAGTATATATATTAGGACAAAAGTGCATGGATTTCTAAATGTTTAAAGAAAATTCTTTTACATACATGCAATTCAAGTTCTTTTAATCACTATAAATCTATTCAACCAACCATCTAGTAAAAATACTAGGTGGTTGGACTTATTTTCTCTACTAAGCATCGGAGTTAGTAAATTCCGTTGTTTAGTAGAAAAAAGAAGCTTGTTGTTTAGGTTCTTTTTCTAAAATTAAGAGAAAGTTGGTAGGCAATTGATACAGTTTAAAAATGTTACGAAAATTTATCCGAATGGTACAAAGGGTTTGAATAACATTAACATTACGATTGAAAAAGGTGAATTCGTTGTAATTGTCGGGCTTTCTGGTGCCGGAAAATCAACCTTCCTCCGTTCTATCAATCGTTTGCATGAAATTTCAGAAGGCGAAATTTTGATAGACGGCAAATCCATCACTGCAGCAAAAGGCTCCGGCCTCCGAAAAATCCGCCGTGATATCGGCATGATCTTCCAAAGCTTCAATCTTGTAAAACGCTCTACCGTATTAAAAAATGTACTATCCGGACGTGTTGGCTATCATAACACATTCCGAACGATTCTCGGGGCTTTTCCAAAAGATGATGTCGAACTTTCTTTAAACGCCTTAAATAGGGTTAATATTTTAGAAAAAGCTTATTCTCGTGCGGACGAGCTTTCAGGCGGACAGCAGCAGCGTGTCTCGATTGCACGCGCACTCGCACAAGAGGCGCAAGTAATATTAGCGGATGAACCGGTCGCATCCCTTGACCCATTAACAACAAAACAAGTAATGGACGACTTAAAGCGAATTAATGAAGAAGATGGCATTACAACAGTAGTTAACCTTCACTTTATTGATCTTGCCCGCGAGTATGCGACTAGAATTATCGGTTTAAGGGCAGGTGAAGTAGTCTTTGATGGACCTGTTGAAGCTGCCACAGATGAAGTGTTTGCAGAAATTTACGGCAGACCAATCAAAAAAGACGAGCTGTTAGGTGAACCAGTATGAGCATAAACGAACCGAACATTAATGAACCAAAAGCAGGGCTAAGAAATGCCCCAAAACCGCCTGCCAAAACAAAGATGATTTTCACGATCATTTTAGTAGTGGCTTTACTGTGGTGGAGCTCCTTTAAAACAGAATCTTCGATTGCTGACTTAACAATCGGTTTTCCTAACATGTTTGATTTGCTTGTACAAATGTGGCCGCCAAACTGGCATTATTTCGAGAACATATTAGAGCCGATGCTTGAAACAATCCGTATGGCTGTTATCGGCACCACTTTTGGAGCAATCATTGCTGTCCCGCTTGCATTGCTGTGTGCGAGCAATATTATCCGTAACTCATGGATAGTCTATCCATTCCGGTTTATCCTTAACTTAATCCGGACAATACCTGATCTGCTTCTTGCCAGTATATTTGTTGCTATTTTCGGTCTTGGTGCCCTTCCAGGTATTATCGCACTGTCTATATTTTCTATTGGTTTAGTTGCAAAGCTGCTGTATGAAGCTATCGAGTCTATTGACCCAGGTCCGCTTGAAGCGATGACAGCAGTAGGAGCAAATAAGGTGCAATGGGTGTTTTTTGGTGTTATTCCTCAAGTAACTGCTCATTTCACTTCCTATGTTTTATATACATTTGAAGTAAATGTCCGGGCTGCTGCCATCCTTGGACTGGTCGGCGCTGGTGGAATCGGGGAATATTACGATAAAACGCTTGGATTCCTTGAATACGATAAGACTGCTTCCATCATTATCATGACGTTAGTTGTTGTGTTAGTGATTGATTATATTAGCACGAAATTACGGGAGAAATTATTATGAGCCAACTATCCACTAAAGTTAATAAGCCAAAGAAAAAATACCTTTTTAGGACAGTCATTTTTATCTTGCTCGCATTAGTGTATATTTGGGCTTTTGCCGGCATGCCTGTAAATGATATTAAAGAAACAGCAGGACAAATCTCAAAAGCAATTTTTTCCGGAATCTTTCATCCTGATTGGGATTATGTATATTTGCCTGAAGGCGAGGATTTATTGCGCGGCCTTCTGGATACATTAGCTATTGCCATTCTTGGTACCTTTATTTCTGGAATTCTTTGTGTTCCCTTCGCCTTCTGGGCAGCAAACAATATGAGCAAAGGCAAAGCAATTACATCCTCAGGAAAATTCGTGCTGAGCTTTATCCGTACCTTCCCTGAAATTGTTATGGCTATTCTGTTCATCAAGGCAGTAGGCCCTGGCTCTTTTGCTGGTGTTCTTGCATTAGGATTGCACTCCATCGGAATGCTCGGAAAACTGTTCTCAGAAGAAATCGAAAGTCTTGATATGGGTCCGACTGAAGCATTAACAGCGACAGGTGCAAACCGCATGCAAGTATTGTGGTTCGCTGTGCTTCCACAAGTATTGCCTGGATTTTTATCCTATACTTTATATCGATTTGAAATTAACATTCGTGCTGCTGCCATCCTTGGTGTCATTGGGGCAGGCGGTATCGGTACACCTTTGATTTTCGCGTTAAATTCAAGGGATTGGGACAGAGTTGGAATCATCTTGTTAGGAATTATCGTAATGGTTACCATTATCGACGCCATTTCCAGTTTTTTGCGCAAAAGAATTATTTAATTGGAAAAACCAGCAGTACATGAAGGTGTCTGCTGGTTTTTTACATCTAACAGATGTTAAATTTTTTGTATATTGTTACAATATACTTATTATCCAATAAAGGAGTGCAATAGGATGAAAAAACAAAAACTGCTTATCACTCGCCAAATAGAGGATAACTTAGTGAAACAAATTCAAGAAGCAATACCTGATTGGGATATTATTATGACAAACGAGCCGGAGCAATGGAAGCTACATGTGCAAGATACAACGATCATACTTGGCTGGAGAAAATTCTTTGAAGACAGTAGCATGAATGCTCTTGATGAGCTGAAATGGGTTCAAACATGGAGTGCTGGTGTTAACTCCCTTCCGTTAAAAGATTTAGAAGGAAAAGACATCACGATAACAAGCGCGAATGGCGTTCATAGCTTTCCTATTTCCGAGACTGTTTTCGCACTGATGCTGTCATTAACCCGCAATATACATACTTATATTAAAAACCAAGTAAAGAAAAAGTGGGACGGAGCAGATATTAAGCTAGAGATGCATGGCAAAACAGTTGGTGTAATCGGAGTCGGAGCAATCGGAAAAGAAACAGCTAAATTAGCAAAAGCTTTTGGTATGAAAGTTATCGGTATCCGCCATTCAGGTAAACCAGAGAACTATGTTGATGAGATGTACACAACAGATATGCTTAATGAAGTTCTGCCTGAATGTGACTACGTTGTTATCACGCTTCCCCTAACAGAGGATACTTACCATCTGTTTACAAAAGAGCAGTTTCAACTTATGAAAAACAGTGCCTTCCTTATCAATATTGGAAGAGGAGAAATCATTAAAGAGGCTGACTTGGCAGCCGCTCTTTCTGCAGGAGAAATTTTAGGAGCCGGCCTGGATGTATTTGAGAAAGAACCATTAGAAGAGTCGAGCTCTTTATGGGAAATGGATAATGTCATCATTACTCCACACACTTCCGGTTCCACAGAGCATTATGATAAACGAGTAGTCGAAGATATATTCATCCCGAACTTAAAAAGATTCCTTGCTGAAAAGAAATTAGAAATCAATGTTGTAGATTACAAGAAAGGCTATTAAGTATACGAAAAGGAGCTTTCATTTTGGAAAGCTCCTTTTCTTATTTATCCGAAGTTTTTTCGGTATTCCTTTTGTTTATGGTAGCGCATGAAGTGCAGCACTATTTTTTGAATAAGGAAACCAAAACCTAATAGTATGACAAGCAGCAATGTAATTGTCGCTCCTGGTGGAGTTCCTAATTGATAGGATGAGAAAAGACCAGTGAAAATACTGAACAAGGCGATAAGGATTGCCACGATGAACACCATTTTAAAACCCTTTGCGAGCTTGATTGCAAACGCAGCTGGCAATACAAGCAATGCGGACACTAACAGCACACCGATTGTTGGAATAATCACCGAAATCGCAATTCCTGTTAAAATACTGAATGATATCGATAATAGATTTGTATTCACACCACTAGCTGTTGCTGTATCTTGATCGAACGTCATTAAATACATAGACCGTTTAAAAATGATGAAAAATAGCAATATAATAACAGTTACTGCAGCCAACACAAGAACTTGCTGCTCGCTGATTGTGATGATGCTTCCGAACAAGTACTGATCCATGCTCGTCGACATTCCCCCGCTTGAAATACTCATTAAAAAGAGGGCAAAGGATAAACCTGCAGCCATCAAAATAGCAACAGAAACCTCTGAATAAGAGTGATATGCCCGTCTCATATATTCAATTCCTAAAGCACCTGCCACAACAACAAGAATGCTTGAGAAAGTCAGATTAGTGTGAAAGAAATAGCCGATTGCCACACCCGCCAACGAGATATGGGACAAAGTGTCTGCCATCAGGGCCTGTCTTCTTAACACAAGAAACACACCAATAATCGGTGCAATGATAGCAATTAATCCGCCTGCCCAAAATGCTCTTTGCATGAATTCAAGGTCAAACATCTCCATCCTCCCTTCTCTCCTTTCTCAATATGAATTATTTTATCTAAGTAGCTTTCTACTTCGTCCTGCTCATGTGTTACCATCACGACAGTTCGGTTATGGGATACAACTTGATGCCTCATAAACTCATAAAAACCTTTGCGGCTTTCAGCATCCATACCTGTCGTCGGTTCATCTAATACGAGCAAATCCGGCTCTGATGCCAGTACTCTAGCAATAATGATTTTCTGTTTTTGACCGCCAGATAAATCTCCTACCTTTTTATTACGGTGCTCCCACATGCCGACCATTTCCAATGCAACTTGGACTGCCTTATGGTCATTTTCTTGAAGCCGCTTATACCATTTCTTTTTTTGGTATCTTCCAGAGCGAACAAGTTCTAAGACCGTGCTCGGAAAGCCGACATTAAAAGATGATATTTGCTGCGGAACATAGCCGACCGTCAATTTTTTCCCTTGACTGTTCTGTTTGCTTAAAACAACATTTCCACTCCAAGGCTTCAACAAGCCAAGTATTAGCTTTAACAGCGTCGATTTGCTCGCACCATTCGGGCCGGTGATTCCGACAAACTCTCCGCTTTCTAAGTCGAAAGAAACATCTTCTAATGAGGGCAGATGTTCATAACCAAATGTTATATTTCTAATAGAAGCAAGTGCCATCTCAATCTCCCCTTTCGTTTTTTATTATCTATTTAACTATCCTCTTTTTCACATAGAAAGCGTATGTGATGACATGCTTCACATACGCCTTAATGATTATAGCATATCTTTACTCAAAAAGAGATTTTTTCAGCTGCTCTAAGTTATCTTCCATAACTGTAATATAATTCTCACCAGCTTTTTGCTGCTCATCACTCAAACCTTCTAATGCATTCAATACTTCTGTGTCAGCCCCAAGCTCTTTTGCAAGAGTATCAGCCACTTTGCTAGAAGTGAGCTCTTCAAAATAAATCACTTTTATCTTATGGTCTTGGGCATAAGTTTTAAGCTCTGCTAATTTGGCAGCACTTGGTTCCTCACTAGGAGAAATCCCTGAAATCGGCACTTGAACAAGTCCATATTCTTTTGCCAAGTATGAAAATGCTGTATGCTGTGTAATAAATTCATTTGACGTTTTATCTGCTAACTCTGTTTTGTATTTCTCATCAAGTGCTTTCAGCTGTTCGATATACTCGCTGCTTTTTGTTTCATAGTACTCTTTATTATCTGGATCTGCCTTGACGATTGCATCCGTAATTGTTTGGACTTCGTGCTGCGCTAAAACTGGACTTAGCCAAACATGGGGATCAGCTTCATGGCTATGCTCATGTTCATGTTCTTCTTCTTCATGTCCTTCTTCTTCATGTTCATGCTCTTCTTCTTCACCATCCATCAATTCAATGCCTTTACTTGCTTCAACAACAGATACTTTGTCATTATTGATGCTTGCTTCAATATCAGCAACCCACGTTTCCATATCATCACTGTTATAAACAAATAAATCTGCATTTTGGATGTTACCGATATCCTTTGGAGTTGGCTCCCAATCATGTGGTTCAATAGTCGATGGAATCAGCAGCTCAACATCTGCTTTATCACCGGCTACATTCTTCGTAAACTCATACATTGGATAAAAAGTAGTGATAATTTTCAGCTTGTCGCTGTCTTTCTCTTCACTCGTTTCTCCATTGCCATTGCTGCATCCTGCCGCGATAACAAGGACAATTAGCGACATAATCAGTATTTTATATGTATTTAACATTATATCTGCTCCTTTTCTTTCATTATGATCTGTGATTATTTCGGATTGATTACGATTTATAAGTGATTATAAAACATGTAAACTATAAATATAAAAGATTATTTCAAATCAGAACGATTACGATTATTGATTTTAAACTATATGGATGAATAAATCAATAGTTTTTTATAAACTAATTAACTCTTTTCTGTCTGTTATGATCATTCTTGCCATTTTTAAAATTTTCAAACAATATTTGAATATTGCTTAAAAATAAGGGTATATACTTAATGAAGAATAAAAAGCATTACCCAATGATTTTAACCACCGAGTAATGCTTTCTATTAATAGTTCAAATTAGATACGTACTACTCTTCCGTTGAAAACAGATTTCCAGTAGCTGTTAGACATAGAAACAATTTCAACACCGTTAGAGCTTTGAGATCCGATGAACTTGCCACCGCCGATATAGATACCTACATGGCCGTCCTTTTTGTAAGTATCAAAGAATACTAAATCTCCAGGTTGAATATCGCTGTAAGAAACTTGTGTTCCGTAGTTTTTCAATGCATCAGTGCTTGCAGGGATGCTGTATCCGCCTTGAGAGTAAGCCCAGCTTACGAATGCAGAACAGTCAAACAATCCATTTGCAATATCAGAAGCAGTTCTTCCGCCACCGAATTTATATGTTGAGTTTCCAATATATTTATAGCCTGCAGTAATTACAGCAGATTTTCCACCTGTTGCTTTTTGTTCACTTGAACTGCTTTTCTTTGCTGTAGATGTGCTTTTCTTAGCAGAAGAGCTTGAGCTTGAGCTAGAGCTAGAGCTCGAATCAGAACTTGAGCTTGAAGTTGCTTGAGTTGTTGTACTGATTAAATTGTCTAAATCCTCTTGTTTTTTCTCTTTAATCATTTTCTTGATTTCTTCTTCTTTAGCTGCAAGAGAATTATCTTCCTTTTCAAGCTCTGCTTTAGCCGCTTCATTTTCTTTTTGCTTCTCTTCTAATTCAGCTTTCGCTTTTTCATTTTCCTCTTGTTTAGCAAGGTTTTGCTTTTGCATTTCTTCCAAATCTAATTGCATATCTTTTAAGCCTGATAGCTTTTCTTCAACGCTTGATTGCTTTTTCTCTAAATCTTGTTTATCTGCTTCATTGCTTTGGATAAGATCTTTGTCCGCTTCCATGATTGTTGCAACAGCACCAACGCGGTCAACAAACTCTTTGAAGCTAGCAGATCCTAGCAAAACATCGATATAATCAACGCTTCCGCCATTCTCTTGATATGTGCGAGCACGCTCTTTTAAAATTTCATTGCGTTGTTCAATTCTGTTTTGAAGGTCTTTAATTTCTTTTTCTAATGAAGCAATTTCTTCTTTCGTGCTTTTAATATCTTTTTCTGTCTTTTCAATTTGCTCTTTATTATCTTCAACGGCACTGTCTACACGTTTGATTTGTGCATTTAAGTCAGCAAGCTTCTCTTGCGCTTCAATAATTTTATACTCAGCATCAGAAATTTTATCCTGTAATGCAGTACGCTCACTTGCAATAGATGCAGATGTTTCTGCTTTTGCGCTGATTGCCGGAATACCTAAGCTTCCAAGTCCAAGCATAATTGTTGTGTTTAAAACTACTAATTTCTTTTTTAACATTTCATTTTCCCCCTGCACTGGTCTAATGTACGTTCTATTATTATCTGTCTAGTAATTTATGTAGTTAGTAAAGTTTATGGGGTTACCCCATCATTATATTAGGAAAGGCCCATTTTTGTAAGCCGTTCGATTAGTTTTCGACGAAACTTCTATTCTTTGTACAACTTTCGCCAACAATTAGTAGTATAGCATCACATTTTGTCATTTAAGTAATAGGAATGTTACAGTTATATTTCAATTTTATATTAATCTAGTAATTTTCTTGAAATACAGTACCTAAAATAGCATGGATTGAAATCTATCCTAGTAAAAGCTTAAAATAATAGTACGCTTTTTTGTGGACAGTCTGCAACCTATATTAGGTTATGTCACATAAACGTAACACTTTGCACATTTTAATAACTAGTAAGGCAGGGACTATAATGAAAAAAACAGTAATAATAGGCGCTGGAATTCTAGGAGCGTCTGTTGGCTATGAATTAGCTAAGCAAGGTGCGCAAGTAACTATTGTGGACAGAGAGGATTCTGGACAGGCAACAAAAGCTGCAGCGGGAATTATTTGTCCATGGATATCACAGCGACGCAACAAGCGTTGGTACAGGCTTGCGATGGAGGGAGCCAGATATTATCCCGCTTTAGTGGAAGAGCTGCAGGCGAGCGGGGAATTTAACACAGGCTATAAAAAAGTCGGGGCTATCAGCCCGCACAATAATATAGACAAACTAGAAGCGATGGTAAAAAGAACTTTAAAACGCAAAGAAGATGCACCAGAAATCGGAGATGTTACGATTCTATCAGAACAAGAATCAAAGAGGCTCTTCCCTCCTTTAGCGGACGGCTACCAGTCTGTTTATGTGAGCGGTGCTGCCAGAGTTGATGGCTGGGCATTAAGAAACTCTCTGCTATCTGCTGCTCAAAAACTAGATGCGATATTTCTTCAAACAGATTGCAGCTTGCTAATGGAAAACGGCACTGTTATCGGCATTAAAACAGCACATGAAACAATTCTGGCAGATGAAGTTATTATTACTGCCGGCGTATGGGCGAATGAGCTTCTTCAGCCATTAAAGCTGGCAATTGACTTAAGCTTTCAAAAGGGTCAGATTATTCACTTGCAAATGCCTGAAGTAAACAGCGACGATTGGCCTGTTGTAATGCCGCCACATGATCAGTATATCCTTTCCTTAAATGGGAACCGCATTGTAATTGGAGCAACCCATGAAAATGATGAAGCCCTTGATTACAGGCTGACAATGGGCGGCATGAAAGAGATAATGGAAAAAGCGCTATTGTTTGCTCCAGGACTGTTAAACAGTACATTTTTGGAAGCAAAAGTAGGTTTTAGGCCATTCACCGCAGATTTTTTGCCTATTTTCGGAAGAATTCCTGGGCAGGACAGTGTTATTTTCGCAAACGGTCTAGGTGCATCAGGACTAACAATGGGACCTTATCTCGGCCAGCAGCTTGCTAAGCTTGCTTTAGATAAAGAGCTGGATATCCCCGCAGCAGATTACGCGTTGGATGAATTTATCAGTGAAAAATAAAATGCTGACCCAAATAATTGGGTCAGCATTTTTGTTATTTATACACTGGTATTTCCAATTTCAGCGTATAAGAGTTTAACAGACTGTATAGATTATGAATTTGGGTTACTTGTTTTGACGCCCAGCCGATATCTGTTGCATACTGATGTGTTGCATTCCCAGTGCTTTCTGCAGCGCCCGGATTCCATCTCATTTTGTAAAGCGTATCCTGTCCTGCATTAATATATCCTTGTGCGATAAACTTAGCTCCACCAATGATTGCTGCTTCAGGTGTAAACCAGCCTGCATTGTATGCATATTGAGCACCACTTGAAATTGCACTGCCATCATATGCGCCAATTCCATACATATTATAAACAGTTTTGCCGTTCACTTGGACACCTTTCGCTAATGTAGATGAACCATTGCCAGTTTCCAGCAAGGCGTGAGAAATTAAGTAAATTTCGTTCACACCATAAGCATTCGCTGCCGTGATAAACGAGGAAGCTTTTCCAGCCAAAACCCCTTTCCCCGCAAGAATGCGTTCATTCACTTCTGCGTCATTAATGTCAGCTTTAGCCGACAGTTTAAGAAACTGCATGGACTGCACAGTGGTGTTAAGGAAATTATTTGGATCCAAATAATACGTAGTATCTTCTTTGCTTGCATTTACCCATGATTGTGTGCTGTTTACTTTATACCAATAATAACCGTCCGAACCCTTCACTTTTGAAGTGACTGTCAGCACTTGACCGTTTTGAACAGAATTGACGACCTGGTATTCTGTACCTGCACCGCCTCTTAATCTCCATCCGCTTCCTAAAACAGTTCCTTTTGTCGAATCAGAGGATTTAAAGGCAATAGCATCTTCTCTTATATAGACATTGTAAACCTTATCGGTTTGCGGGTTTGCCTTCATTTGGATATCAGCCATTTCATTCAATGTCATATCATAGTTTACGTATGTCTTAACTGTATCCCCAATGCTCACACCTGGAGTTTCCGCTTGTTTAGTCGTTAAATAGGAACTGCTGACATAGCCTTCTTGACCATTAGCAGTCACCTTTGCCCAGCCATCTGCTTCTGAGTAGACAATGACCGCTGTACCTGCTGCTAATTTTGCAACAACCGCTCCAGAAGTAGATGGCTTGCTGCGCATATTTAGACTTGATCCTTGGTCGACATTTACATACTTTGTTGTTCCTTGCTCACCGTTGCCAGTGCTTGTATCAGTACCGGTACCTGTATCAGGTTTAGACTCAGAGCCAGTGCTGTCATCCAATTTGCTTGCAGATAAATAACTGCTGCTAACATAGCCAGTCTTGCCGCCTGCTGTCACCTTTGCCCAGCCGTTTGCTTCAGAAATAACCGTAACAGCTGTCCCTCTTGCAAGCTTGGACACTACACTTCCGCTTGTGCTGGCACTTGAACGCATATTCAGCGTTGAATTTTTATCCACATTCACATACTTTGTTACAGCTGTTTCTTTGTCTGTGTCTGTATTGCCGGAGTTGCCATTGTTGCTGCTTTGACTGTCTGGGTTTGATGAGGACAAATAGCTTGTACTCACATAGCCTGTTTTCCCGCCTGCTGTAATTTTCGCCCAGCCCTTTGCTTCAGAAGTTACTGTCACCTTTGTCCCTCTTGCAAGCTTGGACACTACACTTGCACTTGTGCTGGCGCTTGAACGCATATTTAACGTTGAATTTTTATCCACATTCACATACTTTGTTACAGCTGTTTCTTTGCCTGTATCTGTATTGCCGGAGTTGCCATTGTTGCTGCTTTGACTGTCTGGGTTTGATGAGGACAAATAGCTTATACTCACATAGCCTGTTTTGCCGCCTGCTGTAATTTTCGCCCAGCCCTTTGCTTCAGAAGTTACTGTCACCTTTGTCCCTCTTGCAAGCTTGGACACTACACTTGCACTTGTGCTGGCGCTTGAACGCATATTCAACGTTGAATTTTTATCCACATTCACATACTTTGTTACAGCTGTTTCTTTGCCTGTATCTGTATTGCCGGAGTTGCCATTGTTGCTGCTTTGACTGTCTGGGTTTGATGAGGACAAATAGCTTGTACTCACATAGCCTGTTTTGCCGCCTGCTGTAATTTTCGCCCAGCCGTTTGCTTCAGAAGTTACTGTCACCTTTGTCCCTCTTGCAAGCTTGGACACTACACTTGCGCTTGTGCTGGCGCTAGAACGCATATTTAATGAGGAACCCTTTGTAACATTTACATATTTCGTTGTAGTTTTCACAACATTGGTTGAACCACTGTCAGCAGTAGATGTTGAAGGTTTTGTTTTTGATAGATATTGTGTGGAAACATATCCTTCTTTTCCATAAACGTTTATTTTTGTCCAGCCATTAGAATCTCCGTAAGATGTTACCGCCACTCCCCTGGCAAGCTTCACGATTACAGACCCGCTGTTTGAAGCCTTGTTTCTCATGTTTAAGCTTGAACCTTGGTCAACATTGACATACATCGTAGTTGTTTTTGCTTCAGCAGCTGTGTTTGGTTTGGAAGAAGAGCTTTCCGAAGAATTATCCTTTACTGCTGTTACCTTGTCAGCTAAATACTTAGAAGCTACGTATCCTTCCTTTCCGTTCACTTTTATTTTTGACCAGCCATTAGATGTTGAGGAAACTTCCACACTAGTGTTCACTTTTATTTTTGTAACAACAGACGAAGAAGTATTCGGTGCGCTTCGCACATTCAGAGTAGAATTTTGATCAATAGACACATATTTTATGTAGTTACTAGTTTTTTCAGAAAGATAGGCAGTGCTTACATAGCCAGTCTTCCCATCAACAGATATTTTTGCCCATCCATTGCTTTCAGACAGAACAGTTACTTCTTTTCCTTTTTTTAACGTTGTTACTACAGCCGCGCTAGATGACGCGCTTTTTCTCACATTAAGGGAAGAGTTGCTTTCTACATTGACATACTTTACAACAGCCTCATTTGACGCTGCTTGTGCTTCTTGAATAAGGACAGGTGCTGATAATGCCGTAAAAAACACACCTGGCACAATTACTTTTTTCATCCTAAAACCTCCTTATTACTAGAATCACATCCAACAATATGATTCTATTGACCTACAAAACTCCATTATGTAATTTGTTCTCATATATTTACTGTATATTACCTATATTATTCTTTATGCGATTATACGTATATAATACTATAGTCACGTTTTATCACAATGAAGAAATGCTTTTTATACTATGTATTATCGGATGGTTTTTTCAGTTATTAAGATATTTTTCCGTGTTTTTCCACTGCCAGCAGACAAAAAATCCCTAAAAATCAAGCTGACCCCTCAAAAAGACATAAAAAAAACAGGGTAGAAATACTTACCCTGTTACATGCCTGTTTAAACAACATTATTAAAATTACTGCCCATCACTTCGTTCATATTATGTACAGTAATGAAGGCTCTCTTATCAATTTTATAGATAAATTTTTTTAATTTTATATAATCCTGTCTTTCTAATACAATCGTAATAACTTCTTTATCGTCATTAGAAAATGCCCCTTTGGCAGAGTGCAGTGTTGCGCTTTGATGAAGGTTTTCAATAATATACTGCTTAATGAATTCACATTTCTCGCTAATGATAACTACCTCTTTTGTCATTTGCAGCTGGTTGCGGAAGTAATCCACTACAATTCCTCTCAAGAAAACTCCAAAGCAGGCGTACAATCCTTTTTCCACACCGAAAACAAACAGTGCAGCCACAGAAATAAGACAATCTGCCATAAGTACGGCCTTGCCTATTTCAATGGAAAAATATTTATTGAGTATCATGGCAACTAAGTCCATCCCACCAGTAGATGCATTTTGCTTTAATACAAGCACTAACCCAAAGCCCGCGATTAAAGTACCGACAACAAGCTGGATGAAAAGATCATGACTTAACGGTGCACTTACAGGATCTAGTTCTCCTAATCCCCAAACAAAAAACGTTAGCAAAAAACTAGCATAGATTGTTTTAAGGCCAAATTGAAACCCTAAAAACGCAAACCCTAACAGGAAGAATATTATATTGAGCAAACCCATCAGCCCGCCAAGAGGCATATTAGGGAACACCGCTTGAAGGACAATGCTCAAACCTCCGAGTCCTCCAGAAGCAAACTGGTTTGGCGCCATAAAATAATGAATATTAACGGCCATAAGCAATACCCCTATATGGAGCCAAATATAGCTTGCTGTCTTCTCAAACGAAATTACCTTCACTTTTCCCAATCCACTGAAAGATCCCATGCGATCGGCTTCTCCATCCATTCTTTTGCTTCTTTAACATTATCTGCTTTTCCTAATACCCACATCAGCTTGGCGATAATAGCTTCTGTGTTCATATCCGCCGATAAGATAACATTATATTGCGCAACCTTTCTTCCTACCTCATATAAATACAAGTCTTGTCCTTCCTCTAGGCACTGGGTGGAGATGACGACAGCCACTCCTGACTCTACCATTTCCTGAAGCTTAGGAAGCAGGTTTCTTCCCTCAAAAGGCAGGCCCCCATTGCCGAAGCTTTCAATAACAATGCCTTTATAGTTGTCTTTTAAATAGTCGAATATTTCCGGCTTCGTACCTGGATGAAGCTTCAACAGAAACACATCTGGACACAGGCTAGTATCCTTCTTAAAAGAACCTTCTGCTTTGCCAGGCTTCCAGTAATAATGAATATGATTGTCTTGAATGGATGCAACATACGGATGATTTATACTCTCAAAAGCATCATAGCTTTTCGTTCTCATCTTCACTGCACGCGTGCCAATGATAACCCTGCCATCAAAGACAACAAATACCCCGCCGATGTTTTCTGTTGCAAAACGGATACTGTCTGCCACATTTTTCTTTGCATCAGTCTGTTTAAAGCTGATCGGAACTTGAGATCCTGTAATAACAACTGGCTTGTCTAATCCTTGAAGCATGTATGATAATGCTGCAGAAGTATAGCCCATCGTATCTGTTCCATGTGTTATCACAAAACCATCATATAAGTTATAATTGTTGCTGATTGCCTCAGCAATCACTTTCCAATGCTCTGGCTGCATATTCGTACTGTCTCTGTTCATCAGTATTTCACATGTGACATCAACAGTCTGAGAATCTCCTTCAAAATGCTCTAATAACTGCTCCGCAGACATGCCAGGAACTAACCCTTCATTTCCTTCTACAGAAGCAATTGTACCACCTGTTGCAAGCAGCAATATTTTTTTCATGAGTGTTCCTCCTACTTCCTCCATCATTTCTTTATATGCGTTACGCGTATTTATTTATTTGTATTATAGTACCATTCCTATTAATAAAGCAATATATGTATTCAATTCGCGTATTTTTTCTTTTAAAACGAGGATTGACATGCTATACTCCAAATATAGAGTAAAAGGAGGAATTAAAGTTGCTGCAAATATTAAGTGAACTTAGGAAAAACAAAAACTGGTCTCAAGCTGAAACAGCTGAACTTTTAGGAATTGCTAAAAGCACTTATGCCGGCTATGAATCTGGCTACCGCGAGCCATCATTAAGAGCCCTCATTCAAATAGCAGACTTGTTTGATGTTTCTGTTGATGTAATTCTTTCCCGCAAGAATAAGACAACAAAAGTAGAAATTGGGTCTATTCCGAAAATGGACAACCTTGTGCTGACAGTAGATGGAAAGCCGCTTACAAAAGAAGAAATTGCAAATATCGTTGCATTTACAACAGTCAGAAGACAGCTGGATAAGGAAGAAATTGCTCAATAAAAAAACCTGATTTAATAAAATCAAGTTTTTTAAATCCCTAATTCAAATGTTTTACTTTTAATTCGATCGATTGTCTTTCCTTTGCGTCCTTCGTCTCATCAGGATACCCAGCTGCAATTACACCAATCACATCATAGTCTTCTGTCACACCTAAAATATTTCTACCGTTCTCAGAAGCGCCTACAGAACTCCAAAAAGTTCCGATTCCTTTCTCCCATGCCAGCAATAGAAAGTTTTGGATAAAACAAGACACCGCAGCTGTATTTTCTTCCCTTTCTAAAGCAGTCTTTCCTTTGTGAGATAAAACAGCAAATAAAATTGGCGCATCTCCGAAATTGATTTTATGATTAAACTTAGCCCTTGTTTCTTCCCCGATAAATACGATTTCCCACGGTTCTGTTAATTTATGGTTTGGAGCAAATGCTGATACTTGCAGCAGCTCTTTAATTGTTTCCAAATCAATAGCTTCTGTTTTAAACTTCTTAAAGGTTCTTCTTTCCTTAATAATTGTAGCCAAACTCATCTCTCATATCCCCTTTGCTTTTTAGTCTCTTTTATTATACATGAATGCAAGTTTTTTCTGTTATTTTAACTACTTTTATCCTGTCGACAAATTTCCCAGGAAATCTGTTAAATAAGGTTTTGCTTGTTTCACTGCCTTTCTATCAGGGAATTAGGATGGTAATTAACTAGTAATAGAAGGGAGTAGCATTATGGATAAAAAAGTAGCAGTAATCACAGGCTCTGGAATGGGGATTGGCAAAGCGATTGCAGAACGCCTTGGCAAAGATGGTTTCAAGGTTGTAGTCAGTGACATTAATGAAGAAAGTGCAAACAGAACCAGCATCGAACTGATAGAGAAAGGCATCGATTCGATTGCAATTCAAGCAAATGTCAGCAAAAAACAAGAGCTAGAAGCATTAGTAGAACAAACGGTGCAAGAATACGGACAGCTAGATGTGTTTGTAAACAATGCAGGTATAGATCAAGTTGATTCTATTCTTAATATTTCGGAAGAGGATTTACAAAGAATTTTTGAAGTCAACGTGTTCGGAACCTTGTACGGTATCCAAGCAGCCGCAGTGCAAATGAAAAAACAAGGAACTGGCGGAAAAATCATTAATGCCTGCAGCATCGCAGGGCACAGAGCTTATTCCTTACTAGGTGCTTATTCTGCCACTAAATTTGCAGTCAAAGCGTGGACACAAGCTGCTGCTGAGGAACTCGCTTCTGCCAAAATAACAGTTAACGCATATTGCCCAGGCATTGTCGGCACCAGCATGTGGGACAGAATTGACGAGGGCATGGTTGAGTATATGAATCTCGAAAAAGGGCAAGCCTTTGAACAATTCTCTAAATCTATAGCATTAGGCCGCACACAGGAACCAGAAGATGTAGCCAATTTTGTATCCTTTCTCGCTTCTAAAGATTCAGACTATATGACAGGACAATCAGTATTAATCGACGGCGGTATTCTTTACGGCTAATAAAAAGGGGGGCTCATGTTTATGAGCCCCCTTCTCTCTGTTACTTTTTAAACCGGAAAGGCACAGTAGTTACGATAACATTTCGTCTGTAAAGAAGATGGGCTTTAAGAAGCAAGCTGGATTGATTATGCAGGATATTGTGCCAGCTTTTTTTCGTTATGAACTGTGGAATAATAACCGTGACACTATGGTTATTTTCTGCTCCTTTTTCTTCAATTACATCTATGAATCTCCTTAATGGTCTCACTAAACTGCGATATTGGGAATGGATTGTCACAAGGCGGATATCCGGTCTATATGCTTTCCATTTCTCCTCCATCCGTTTTTCGCTTTCTCTGTCAAAGGCAACATATACAGCGATAATCGTCTGTCCAATCGTTTCTGCATATGCTAAAGAATTATCGACAACCTTCGTTATCCCAGCAACAGGCAAAATAACAATATTACCTTCTGGCTTTTCTGCTTTATGATGTTCATCCATACGGAGCTGGCTGGCAACATCCTCATAATGCCCTTTAATCTTATGAAAGATAAAGACGATTATCGGTAGGAATATCAGCACAGACCATACTTGAGAAAACTTTGTCGTGAATAAAATAAGCAGCACAGTTAGTGTTATTAATGCCCCAGCCAAGTTTATGCTCATTTTCCACTTCCAGTTTTTCGGTTTTTCTGTGCACCATTTTTTAATCATTCCGCTTTGGGATAGTGTAAATGGAATAAATACACCTACTGCATACAGCGGAATAAGCATTTCTGTATTCCCTTTAAAAAGAATAATTAATAGAATAGATGCCGCTCCTAATGTAACAATTCCATTCGAATAGCCCAATCTGTCACCACGAATTGTAAAAATTCTTGGCATATACTTATCAACAGCAAGGTTGACTGCAAGCAACGGAAACGCAGCAAAGCCAGTATTAGCAGCTAATATTAAAATAAGCGCTGTCGTTACTTGAATGAAATAATAAAATCCATTCCGGCCAAACACCTCTGAAGCGATTTGTGATACAACCGTTTCTTCTGCTTTTGGCGAAATCCCATACCAATAGGCAAGTAAGGTAATACCGGAAAAGAGCACTCCCAGTATAACTCCCATCAGCGTTAATGTTCGGACTGCATTTTTTGCTGAAGGCTCTTTAAAGTTCGGTACAGCATTGGAAATAGCCTCGACCCCTGTTAACGCTGAGCATCCAGATGAGAATGCCTTCAATAATAGAAAAATACTCAATCCAGGAACAGCTGTACCAATTGGTGTATGCACCGCGTTGCCAACATCACCTGTGACCATTTTCCATAAACCTGTAAGAATCAGAACCACTAAGGCGATAACAAACAGATACACTGGATAAGCCAGAATAGATGCTGATTCTGTGACTCCTCTTAAGTTCAAAATAGTAATTAATATAACAAACAAGCTGGCTATAAGCACATTATGTTCATGTAAGCTAGGAAATGCTGATGTAATTGCATCTGTACCTGCTGATACACTTACAGCAACAGTCAGGATATAATCAACGAGCAAGGAGCCTCCTGCAATCAAGCCGGCATTTTCCCCTAGATTTGTTTTTGAAACAATATAAGCACCGCCTCCGCGAGGATATGCGTAGATGATTTGACGATATGATAATATCAGTGCTACAAGCAGCACAAGTACCCCAATGGCAATCGGTATAGAATACCAGTATGCGAGAATACCAATACCTGCTAATACGAGCAGTATTTGTTCTGTTCCGTATGCAACCGATGAAAGTGCATCAGAAGAAAGAATCGCCAATGCTTTAAGCTTATTTAATTTTTGCTCCCCCAATGCACTTGTTTTTAGTGGCTTCCCAATTAAAATTCGTTTCAAAATTGAACCGCTCATGTTACCCTCCAGCTTTCTCGTAAAATGTCTAGGCGATATCCCAATTTTTGCACACAAAAAAACCACGAGGATACCCCGTGGTCGATCGTGTCAAATCGAACATCAGATTATTCCTCTCTCTAAACGCTTGCGGAGTTAGCTGTCGGGTTGGGACATCTGAGAGTTGCCCCTCCTGCAATAGGATTCACCCCAAGCGCCATTATCACGGCACATAAAAATTGGGTCCCCCGCTCCAAAAATGGATTAAGCGATTTACGAAATATTATTTACTTGAAGATATTACTCCCAAAAAGATAAAAAGTAAATGAAGGAAAAAGAGCAAAAAAGAACAAAAAAACGCTAAAAGACGCAGGCAATGCAAATTACTCGTCCTCATCTAACCAATTCTCTGTTTTTTGCTGTTTTTCTCGTTAATTCATCGTTTTATAAAATAAAAAATAAAAAAGGAAGGATTGTCGTTAAGACAACCCTTCCTTTAGAAAAAATATTAGTATGCTAAGCTGAACAAGCCTTTAATATGTGAAAGATAACGGATGTTAGAAGCTTCTTTCATCAATGATGCAGGCATGCCTTTAAGCGGTGTAGAGCTTCCGCCAACAATAGCAACTCCGTCTTTGCGGCCTAGGCTTGCAAGTGTACCAGAGTTGATTGGGCTGAATCCTTCTAGTGTTTTACCTTCAAGGTAAGCAAAAAGGTTGTACCCGATTAATTCACCCATTTGCCATGCGATTTGTGCAGTTGGAGGTGCTGGACGGCCATCTCCATCAGCTGGGAAGTATACAGCACTGTCTCCTGCAACAAATACTTCAGGATGTGAAGTTGATTGCAAGAAGTCATTAACTGTAGCACGTCCGCGGTTTACTTCTAGACCAGAAACACCAACTAGAGGGTTACCCTGAACCCCACCAGTCCATACAAATGTGTTAGCAACGATTTTTTGACCATCTTTCAAGTCAATAACATTGCCTGCTACATTTGTTACTGCAAGTCCAGTCAAGAACTTAACGCCGCGAGCTTCCAAGCTTTTAGTAGCTCTGTCGATTAAATCATCTGGAAGAACAGGAAGAATCTTTGGTCCTGCTTCAACAAGAGATAGGTTGATTTCTTTATAGTCAACGCCGTATTTCTTTGTCATTGCAGGCAGGATGTCAGCTAGTTCACCAACTAGTTCAACACCAGTCAATCCGCCGCCGCCGATAAGAATAGTAGCATCTTCTGGTTTTTTCGTTTTAGCATATTCGCTGATGCGTTCTTCCACATGCTTGAAAATTTTGTTTGCATCTTCAGCTGATTTTAAAACCATGCTGTTTTCTTCCAATCCAGGAATACCGAAGTAAGCTGTTACGCTTCCTAATGCAACAACAAGTGCATCGTAGCTTAGCTTAGATCCGCCTGCAAGGATTACTTCTTTATTATCTACGTTGAAAGATTCAACTGTTGCAATCTTAATATCAACATCAAGACCTTTAAGAAGCTTATCAAGAGGCATTGCTACAGCCTTTTCATGAACGTTTCCTGCTGCAAGGCGATGCAATTCCGTAATGATTTGGTGTGTTGGATATTTATTGATTACCGTTACATTCGCTTGTGATTTAGTGTAATATTTGCGTACATTTTGAGCTGCCAATAGACCGCCGTAGCCTGCACCTAAAATAACTATATTTTTTGCCATGGTATATCCTCCGTCCTTCGTTCTATTCAATTGTTGAACTTATTTTTGTTGGTCGCGTTCGTTCAAGATTTGAAGATAGCTTTGTGTAAAACGCAGCATTTTTTGAGCTTGAGGATCTTTTAGTAATTTAAGCAATCCGAATACACCGATTGTTTCATTGCTTTGCTCAGCACGATCCTTCGCTTCAATTACAGCTGAAGCCATACCTTTTGCTGAATGAACGACTGGTTCAAGCATTTCAGTTGTTGCATTGACCATATCACTCATGAAGACCTCATCTTTTGATAGGCCTTGAACAAGATCATATGAGCTTGTCAATGTATTAACGACTTCTGTTAATTTTGGCAGCTGTTCGATTAAAGTAGTCAATGACTCTTGTACCTCAGGCTTTAAAAGCTGATCCAATAAGTCTTGGCTATTAGTAGATGTAGCTGTCAGTTCAGCACTTGTTTGTGTAGTTGTTTCTGACATAACTGATTCTCCTTTGCTATTGGCATTTTCCTAATGTTTTTTTGAATATCAAACTATTGTGCATTTTTGCACAATAGTTCGTAGACTAATAATTTGGATACATTGATAATAAGGTATGTAGTTATACAAAACTAGTAATTCTAAAGTTTCTACAACAACCCTTCATTAACTCCTTTAATATAATACCACTTTTTTATTAAAAATAAATGTGAGAACCGCAAAATTTTAAAGATTTTTTTGTTTTGTGTGAGATATGTCACAGCGACTCCATCCAATCCTTGCTCTTACCTACCAGGAAAAAACCTTGATGTCATGCGTTGTTATTATAAATACGTTAGTTATGCTTCAGTGAGAACTTTTTACAAATATTTGTCGATTTAATCATAGTCTTCACGTATCAACCTGCCGCTATGCATTCTATTTTTAATGTGTGGAGATAATTTCTTTTGATCCATCTAATACAAAAAACAGGCCAATTTCGGCCTGTTTTTCTTTTATATTTCAATATCCACGACGATGCTGTCGACTCTGCCGACTTCGCGAATATATGTTGCTACTGCTTGATGTTCGGGATTTGGTCCATATAATGCAAGGGCCTCCCTGTCTTCAAAACGAACCTTCAGGACTACCTGATAATCTTTACTGCTTTGGGCGAAGTTCAGTCCTGCCTGCAGGTCTACAACTCCCATGATTTTGTTTCTTAAGGCGCGGAACCTTTTAATCACTTCCTGCAGCTGTTCTTCTGTTGTTGTTTCACTAAATTTGACAAGGACAATATGATCTATCATGCTTGAACCTCTTTCTGGCATACTTTTTTCGTTCTCATTTTAGCGGAATTTTAAACAAGCAGCAAATTTTTTAGCAAAGTTATGTAAATGGACTTATTTTTCCTGAGTCCTTTGTAGTGCTTAGACAGGGTCTGCCGCTTAATTTTACACATATTTTTCCATCAATGATGAAAATCAGCGCTCCGCAAATATTTCAATGAAAACGATACATACTAAGTTAAGACATATAACCATTTTTATTATTATTTAAGAAGGAGTTATTATGAGCAGCCAAGAAAAAGACAATCAGAAGGATTCAAATAAGCAAGGTAATTTAAAATGGTATGAATTATCACTTGTTGGTGTCGGCTGTACGATTGGCACTGGCTACTTTGTAGGTTCCAGCCTGGGAATCATTGAAACAGGTCCAGCGATTGTATTATCTTTCATGATTGCGGCAATTGGAACTTATATTGTTTTTAATTTATTGGCAAAAATGACAGCAGAAGATCCCCAGGAAGGGTCCTTTTGTTATTACGCTAACAAGGCTTTTGGTTCTTGGGCCGGCTTTAGCTGCGGTTGGAATTATTGGGGTTCCAATATTCTTATTATGGGCAGCCAGCTTACCGCCCTGTCTCTTCTTTCACAATTTTGGTTTCCCAAAATACCTCTTTGGGTATTTGCTTGTATTTTTGCTGTATTATCGATATTTGTCGTTTTCTTGGGCACAGACGGCTTTGATAAGGTTGAGAATTATTTAGCTGTTATAAAAACAGCAGCGATTGTTATGTTTATCATCTTAGGAGCTGCAGCTTTATTTGGCTGGATTCATGGCGGAGATCATGCTATGCAGACCCCTAAAAGCCTTGATGCTTTTTTCCCAAAAGGTTATAAAGGATTTTGGACATCTCTTATCTATGCCTTTTATGCATATGGAGGGATAGAAGTTATTGGAATGATGGCGATGCAGCTTAAGGACAAGAAGGATGCACCAAAAGCTGGTACTAATATGCTCATCATTTTGCTGATTATCTATGTTCTGTCTTTAGCTTTAGCAGTATTGCTTGTACCACTTGATAAATTTAATGAGAAGGAAAGTCCTTTTGTAACAGCACTCGCAGGTTATCCGCTCAGCTTTTTCCCTCATGTTTTTAATGGGGCGATCATTATTGCTGGGTTTTCAACGATGACTGCATCGCTATTCGGTGTAACTAAATTACTTGTTACAATGGCTAAAGGTGGCGATGCACCTAAAATTTTCGAAAAGAAGCTAAAGAAATTTCATAAGCTGCCCCTTCCCTCATTAACTTTAGGAGCAATAGGATTATTTGCATCCGTTCTAGCTGCTTTACTATTGCCAGGGAAGATATTTGAGTATATTACAACTGCAGCCGGGATACTGTTACTGTACAATTGGGCATTTATTTTGTTCTCCTCCTTTAAAGTTTTGAAGCCTAAAGGATGGGATAAGACAAAGGCAATAATCGGACTGCTTCTTATTCTTGCTGCTGTCAGCGGGACAGTGTTAGAAAAAGGTATTCGAACTGGCTTCTTTATAAGTCTTGCTTGTGTTTTACTGATTGGGATTGCAACCTTTATCGTACATTTAAAACATAAAAAGTCCTCACCTGAAACCACCTAAATGAAGAGGAAAGCGTTCTAAGCTTTCCTCTTTTAGCGATTTTGCCGTTTTTTATTAGAGATGCCAGCTTGGATTTGTTTCATTTCTGCTTCATTAATAATTCCTAATGTTTTGCAAATATAAGAATATGCAGCAATCTTCTTTTCAACTCGTCCGCTTCGATTCATTTAAATCACTCCTTTAATACCATTTATATGCATTATGTTAAAAAAGTTTCCTTTACGCAAAAAAACTAACCATACGCACAGGGTTGGCTAGTTTCCAATTATTCACTTTACTTTTTTGTTATACTATTTATAAGGCTTGGCAGCCACTCTTGCAAATTCGAGAATAGATACCCCATCCCTTTAGCTTTATCATTGCTCATTGCCCAAAATGAGTCAATTCCATAAGGAGATGCATTATTGTCCTGCTTCTCATTAGCTAAAACCGCTTGTTTTCCAGTGCTTTTTTCAATTATTGCTATTAGTTCAGACAAGTGAATGATGCCGTCAGCACATGCATTGACTGGCCCTTCTATCCCCTTTACTCCAGCCCAGGCAATAAAGTTTCCCGCTTCCTTTTCATCAATAAATCCCATTGCTGCCTGAATGTTAGGGAAATAGATTTCTTCCCCGGCTGCCACTTTTTCTGTATGAAATTCAAGTCTTTTAGTATAATCGTTGATTCCAAGTACGATGGGAATTCTTACTGCTGCCGTCTTAAAAGGGGCTTTTTGGAAAAACACAGCTTCTGCCTGTCTTTTTCCTTCTTGATATGTCACCTCTTTGACGGATTTTATAACGATTGGATATTCATATGGATTAAAATCTTCTTCTTTTAAAAGCTGCTTGTAAGAGTCATACACAGATAATGTGGATGTTAGTATGTAATGTTCCGTTTTTCCGCTGAAAACCTCTATTGCATTAAGTGCATCTTCTGAGGAGTAACAAATCTGGTCATAAACAGCATCCCATTTTGTATCTTTAAATGATTCCTTAAAGTTCGTTAAATCAGAGCGGTCAAAGAAAATTCGTTCCACTTCGTCTCCAAAGGGATCTGCCGCCATCCCTCTAGTTGCTACTGTTACATGAACACCCATGTCTAATAATGACCTTACAAGATGCACACCAAAAAACCTTGTTCCACCGATCACAAGCGCTTTTTCCACTAATATCCCCTCCACTGATGATACTTCCTATGTAATGCCACTATATTATTCTACAAACAGGAAGCGTATCCTTTTTCTGCACGAAAAAAGATGCATATAGCTATGCACCTTTTTGAATAATTATCTTGGGAACCCTGGTACATATTGTTGTGGAATTGCTGTTTCCTTCCTTAACTGAGCAGCTGCTTCTAATGCCCAGTAAGGATTTCTTAACATTCCTCTTCCAACTGCAACAAGTTCTGCATCTTCATTTCCAATAACTGAATTAGCAAGAGCTGCTTCATCCAATCTGCCTACAGCAATGACAGGAAGATTAAATGCCTGTTTATATGCTCGTGCGAACGGCACTTGGTAAGCAACATGTGTGCCAGGTTTTCCTGCTGCTGCAATCGGGCCTTCTCCGCCTGCACTTATATGGAATATATCCACACCTGCATCCACATACGCTTTCGAAAACTCGATGCTTTCTTCCACCTCGTAGCCGCCTTCCACATATTCTTTCGCAGAAATGCGCAAAATTAAAGGCATATCTTCCGGCATAGCACTCTTAGCTGCTTTGATAACTTCCACACCAAATTTCGTACGATCTTGACCATACTCATCTTCCCGTTTATTTGTCAGCTTTGATTGGAATTGGTGAATTAAATAGCCATGTGCACCATGAAGCTCAATTGTGTCAACGCCCGCTTTTACAGCACGCTCCACTGCAGCACGGAATTTCTCTACCATCCCTTTTACTTCATCTGTTGTTAGCTCTCTAGGTGTTTTCGAGTTTTCGTCAAATGGAATTGGCGATGGAGCGACTGGAAGCTCTGCATCTTCTGCTTTGCGACCAGCATGAGCAATTTGAATGCCCACTTTCGCACCGTGTTGATGACAAGCATCCACTATTCTTGCAAGTGGAGCAATTTGCTCATCAGACCATAATCCTAAATCATAGTCAGTAATCCTTCCGTCTGGTTCAACATCTGTCATTTCAATAATGATTAAACTCGCACCACCGATTGCTCTGCTTACATAATGAACGTAATGCCAATCTGTTGCAATTCCGTCCTTTTTCGTCACAGAATATTGGCACATTGGCGGCATAACAACTCTGTTTTTTAGCTCTAAGCTTTTGTAAGAGTATGGAGAAAATAAATGTTCCATCGTTATATTCCTTCTTTCTTTTTCAAAATGCATGCTCATGCATATAAATTATCATTCCTGTTCTAGATGGTCAAATAAAATAACTTGAAATAGCTCTCTCTTTTTTTCCACATACAAGATACCCGTTTTCTCCCAAACCTATTCCACTTCAATAGCAAAAGCATATAGTGCATCTCCATTAGGACTATCCTCATCTGTCCACAAAGCAGAGTACACAAAATAGTAGATTCCCGCTTCTTGCGGAGCCTTCATTTGGCCACCAGCTTTTAATACTGTTGTTTCTTTATTTTCAGACTGTATTTGTTGTAAGCTCCCTTCAGAAGGATTTTCATAATCAAATTCAAATTTTATCCTTTGATTAGCTTTGACCTTTTTCGGTGTTTCATCCTTGAGCAGCTCCAACGGTCCAGCTGTATCTGCACAAACACCGCTTCCGCCATTTGACCAGCAGTAGCTGCCAAGCTTCGTTTTATGCCGGATATCGTCCATAACAATAAAAAGACTAGGTGGTTCATTCATGGCAGGCTGAATGTTTGAACAGCCTATTAGCAATACAAAGAAAAAAAGCAGTAAGATTATCCTTCGCAAACGAGCACATCCCCTTAGTCTGTCTTCTTCTAATAGGGCGAAAACTGAATGGAAAAAGTTACAACAAAATATAAAAAAAGGAAAGAAGTAAAAGCGGACATGTGCTTATCAGCTTTTACTTCTTTCCAATCATCATTTGCAATATGGAACTAAGGTCATTTTTTGTTTCTGTCTTTTCCAGTATAGCTGCCAGTGTGTTAGAAAAAGTCTCATTTGCTTTCACAAACTTGTCTTTACCATACTCAGTCAATGCAGTGTAAATTCCCCTCCGATCATCTGTGCACAGATGTCGCTGCAGGGCTCCGCATTCCTTCGCTTCAAGTCTTGTCACAAGCCTTGATAAGGCACTTTGGCTCAAGCCCACCATATCTTGAAGCTGTTGAAGTCTAAGCTTATGCTCTGGTGCTTTTGACAAATAAAGAAGCACATAAAACTCTCTAAGTGAAAGCTTATGCTGATGCTGCAGGACATGTTCAAGCTCCGTCGCTATTGCACCTTGTAAGCTTGATAATGCCAGCCAGCTTTCCGTATATGAATTTGCCGGTTTTTCCATCATTGTATCTCCACCTATATCCTTATAACAAAACCCGAATTCTTTCCTATAAAATACTAACTCCCATTCTATCAACAGGGAGTATAACGGTCAATGCAGAGGATATCAGTGTTGTTTGTTAACTATTTTAGCCTCTCCCAGCCTGGAAAGACGGATATTTTGTCATACCGCCGTCTGCAAACAAAGTTATCCCTGTCACATAGCTGGACTCATCAGATGCAAGCCAAGCAGCAACGGCAGCGATTTCTTCCGGCTTTCCTATATAGCCTAATGGTATCATACTTTCCACATCTTTTCGCTTGGCAGGATCGGCAAACTTTTCTGCATTAATAGGAGTGTTAATGGCACCAGGCCCGATATTATTTACACGTATTCCTTTTGGAGCATACTCAAGGGCAAGTGTTTCTGTCATCAGCTTCACCCCGCCTTTACTTGCTGCATAATGAACAAATGTCGGCCACGGAATCATTTCATGAACGCTTGACATATTGATTACATTGCCCTTAATATCATGCTCAACAAAATACTTTATCGCTTCCCTGCTGCCAAGAAACGCACCAGTCAAATTTGTGCCGATTACCTTTTCCCAATTGTCTAATGTCATCTCATGGGATGGCACTGGATTCTCAATTCCTGCATTATTTATCATTATATCTAACTTTCCAAAGTGGTCATGCGCAGTTTTAACAAGATTGATGACATCTTGCTCCTTTGTGACATCACCTTGAATAATGACAGCTTGTCCGCCTGCTTCTTCGACTTCTTTTTTGACAGCTGATGCCTCGTTGTCATCAGAAAAATAATTGATGACAACATTAGCCCCCTCTTTACCAAATCTGATTGCCATTGCACGGCCCAAGCCCGTCGATGCTCCTGTAATTGCCACTACTTTACCTTTTAAGTCAGTATACACGGAAAGTTCCTCCTTGTTATTTTTTCGCGATGCCTAAACAGATGACCCCTGCAATAATGAGGATAATCCCAACCGCAACAAAGACAAGCTGGCGCTTTGTTTTCTTTTCTCCTAATAAGAAGATTCCGCCTAGGGTAGAAATAACTACACCTGTCTGGGATAAAGAATAGCTGATTGCCACGCCGACCTTTGGCTGCGAAATAAACAAAAACATATTTCCAGCTGCCCAAAACAAACCAGGCAATATATTCTTTAATGCATAAAGATTGAATGGCTTATGTTTATATGTAATAACAAGTCCGCCAATCACCATTCCGATTGACTGAGGGAAGAGTGCTGACCAGCCATCAACAGAAAACAGTCTTGCGATTACAACATAGCCTAAATACCCTAAAGTAGAAATCAGTAAGGTAACTGTCCCCTTTTTCAGTTTGGCAGACTCATCTGCACTTCTCTTCTGATCATATGTAGTTAAAATTATCCCTGCTAATATACAAAGAATGGCAATAATGCCAAGAATAATGGTAGTAGCAGTTGTCCACTCACGAAATACTAGGACACCAAACAAGGTTGTTGATACAATCTGCAAACCAGTTGAAATTGGCATTGTCTTTGAAACCCCAATATATTCAATTGATTTAAATTGATTGCTTTGCCCAATTGCCCAAAAGATACCTGAACATATACCGACAATAAGAATAAGAAGGGACAGCTCCGGTCTTGCAATCAAATAAACTACAGCAGAGAAAAGAAGTGCACCAATTGTTGTACCTAATGTCTGACTGTATGCCCCGCCCCCTATTTTCACATTAATTAATACGATGCTGCCCCAAAACAGAGCAGGAAGAATTGCTAAAAAAAACTCCACTTTAAATCAAACCCACTTTCTTGTTATATCGTTTAAATTTCCCTAATCGTGCAAAATCTAATCAGCATATTTATTAATAAAGCAAGTAACTTAATAAAAAAAAGCCTAAAATCTCGATTTGCGGATTTCAGGCCACTCCATTGCTTATTCCATTGTCAGCACTTTTTCTTCTAGTAAACAAACTGCTTTATGGCATTCACTGTCGCTGATTGAAGATTTTAACTCACCTATTGCCATATCGACAAGATGCTTGCGGCGATTTTCCGGCTCTGCCAGCTCTTCCTCCACAAAATCGATTAATTCCTCATATTTTTTCTGATCTTCCACATTTTGCACACTGTTTCTAACCATTAGCTTTAAAGATTCAATCATACAGGAAATATTTTTACTATCTGTATGCCTGTCACTTTCGGCGCTGTCTGACAGCCATTTTAACAGCAATTCAGGAGCAAGCACTCGTTCGCCAGTCTTCGCAACATCCTCTGTCATCGCAATTATTCTATTAACACTGTACTGTACAATTTTATGAACATCTATTTGCCGCTGTTGATCTAACGAATAGAAAAAGATCATATTATGAAGGTTGCCAGTCAACATGACGGCACAATCAAGCAGATACGGTTTTTTATCAATTCCGCAAATATCCATTAGCCGCTTATACAGCCAGTTTAATTCCTGAATTCTCCTCCTGTTCAAAAATTGCTTGAGCTCCGGATCATTCGTAAATAAAATTTCTTCAAAAAGAGAGATAATCTTATACTGGTTGTTCGTGTTAATTAACAATTCAATTTGCTGAATAAAAATTGCCAATGAAGCTTTATCTTGACCAATCATAAGCTGTTTGCGCTTCTCGCCAAGTTCAGTGTATATATCCTTAAAAATAGAAATCAGCAGTTCATTTTTACTTGAAAAATAGTTGTAAAAGGTTCCTTTCGAGATTCCGCTACTTTCTAGAATTTCTTGAATGGATGTGGCTTGGAATCCTTTTTCAATAAATAGCTCATGAGCTTTATTCAATACATGCTTTTTCCGGTTATTCATATTCATCACCTTAGGGAAATTATACTGACAGTTCAAAAAACATACTAACCTATTCGGTAAATAATTTCAAGAAATCAGCAAAGAAAACGTTACCATTAAGCCTTGCTCTCGCTATCCAACAGGAAAAATAATCCAACAAAATTTATTTTTTAGTAAACCTAAACATTTTTTATTGCAAAATTTATACTGCCAGTATATTATTATTTAAGCCTAGAACAATTGTATAAAAAATGAACTAAAGGTTCATAAGGAGGAAAACATTTCATGAACAACACAGCAACACAAAATACGAAAAAGCCACCATATGGCATTATCGCCATTCTGATGGCCGGGGCTTTTGTTGCTATCTTAAACTCAACATTATTAAATATAGCATTGCCTTCTATTAATAAGGACTTTGATATTGATGCTTCTGTCGGGCAATGGCTCGTTACAGGCTACATGCTCGTTAACGGAATTATGATTCCGACAACGGCTTTTTTAATTCAAAGATATTCCATTAGACGCCTGTTTATCACAGCGATGTCATTGTTTACCATTGGTACACTTGTGGCAGGCTTCTCAGGATCGTTCCCGGTTCTGTTGGCAGCACGTATGGTCCAAGCTTCTGGTTCTGCGATTATGATGCCAGTATTGATGAACTTCCTGCTTACAAGCTTCCCTGTTGAAAAACGCGGAAGTGCAATGGGAGTATTCGGCTTAGTTATGATTTTCGCACCAGCAATTGGTCCGACATTGTCTGGTTATATCGTAGAGCACTTCCATTGGCATGTTTTATTCCGTGTAATCGCACCAATTGCCATTCTTGTATTGGTACTTGCCATTGTGAAATTAAAAGATAAAAAGGATAAAGTAGATATTTCTATCGACACCCTTTCTGTCATTCTGTCAACATTAGGCTTTGGCGGTCTGCTGTACGGATTCAGCACTGCCGGCAACAAAGGCTGGGACAGCCCGTATGTTTATGGAACATTGATTATCGGTTTCCTAAGTTTAGTTCTCTTCATTGTAAGACAGCTTAAAATTCCAAATCCAATGCTTGAATTCAGGATTTTTAAATATCCGTTATTTGCATTATCAGCAGCGATTTCTATTGTAGTTAATATTGCCATGTTTTCTGCGATGCTGTTAATGCCTATGTACATTCAAACAGTTAGAGGTATCTCTCCACTAGATTCAGGACTGCTGCTTTTACCTGGGGCAATCATTATGGGAATTATGTCGCCAATTACTGGTAAACTTTTTGATAAATATGGTGCCCGTATTTTAGCAGTAACCGGGTTGGCTATCACAGCTGTTACAACATATATGTTCAGCAAATTAACAATGGACACATCTTATACAACTCTAATCATCATTTATTCTTTCCGTATGTTCGGGATGTCAATGGTTATGATGCCAGTAATGACAAACGGCTTAAATCAAGTGCCTGGACGTTTGAATCCGCACGGCACAGCAATGAACAATACATTGCAGCAAGTTTCTGGCGCAATCGGGTCTGCATTAATGATCACCATTATGTCCAACCGCACTACAACACATGCAAATGAATTGGCAGAAGATGCAATGAAATCTATGGCTAACAGCACAGTACAGCCAGATGCGGCAACACTTGCGGCAGCTAAAGAGCAGCTTGCGATGAAAGCAATGATGGAAGGAATTAATGATGCATTCCTTATTTCTGTCGGCGTCGTTGTTCTTGCTTTAATCCTGTCATTCTTTATGAAACGAGCAACACCTGCTGAAGATATTCAAAGCAATCCAAACAAAGTGCAGCAAAAAACTTCTGCTAAACTTGCAGAAAACTAATAAATAGATACAAAAAGCCAAGCTGTGATTATGATCAGCTTGGTTTTTTTATATCAATATATCAACCTCCTTTTCCAAACTGAATCCCCCCCTAGATTTGCTCGTGACGAACAAGAAAATTTCTAATTTTTATGGTGAACTCTTGGTTAGTTTTTGGTATAATTTAGCTAAGTTAATAAAAAAATTCTGTTACTAGACTTTCATATTTTAACTGCGGATGCAGGATTAATAATGTATTCAAGTAACTTCAGGGCAGCTTTGATAATAGACAGACTTAAATAAAAGATAGCGGAATAATAAAAGGTGGCTAGAAAAATGCTGAAGAATAAACGAATCAAGGAAATTCAGGATTATGTGCATGAACATGAAACTGTTTCTTTAGATGAACTGGTAGAAGTATTTAATGTCTCTAAAAATACGATTCGCAGAGACATACAGGAGCTTGTTGAAGAAGGAGAGCTTAAAAAAGTCTATGGCGGGGTTGCCGTTAACCATGCGACACTCGTTTCTTTTAACGATCGGCAAATACGCAATAAGGATGAGAAAATGCTGATTGGTAAGAACGCAGCCGAGTTCGTTCAAGACGGTGATATAATTTTTATTGATTCAGGCACAACCACATTGGAAATGCTGGAGTACCTTAAAACAAAACAGCTTTCCATTATTACAAATAATCTCGATTTCATCATTAAAGCACTGCCATATGAAAATCTTCATATTATAACATTTGGCGGTGTGCTAGAAAGAAAAACGAAATCCTTTGCAAGCATCCAAAGCACAGATGTTATCAAATCCTATAACATCAATAAGGCCTTTATGGCATCAACAGGGATTTCCATCAGTAATGGTGTCACAAACTCCTCCCCATTAGAAAGCGAAATTAAAAAGAATGTTGTCGAAAGAAGTGCTGAGGTTTACTTGCTTGTTGACCATCATAAGTTTGATAAATATGCATTAATGACATACTGCACTCTACATGATATTGACTACTTAATAACAGGTGCCGAGCCTCCAAAGGAATATCAGGCATTCGCAAGTGAAAACAATATTAAGCTTGTCATTGCTCAAAAAGAAGCATAAAAAACAGCTCCTAAATTACCATTTAGGAGCTGTTTCCATTTTTCTTTGTTCGAATTTAACAAATAGCCGGTAATAAATTACACCACTTAATATGGCTAACAAGCTGATAAAGAAGAATGTCCACGTATAGCCCACCCATGCACTCATCGGAATGGACAATGGTGCAATCATTTTCGAGAAGGTGTAGCGCAGACTTGCAGCGGCATAATACTTCCCCCTTTTATCAGCTGGTGCAAGCTCGGAAATGAACCCTTGCTGTATGCCAGCTGTCATCAACTCTGCCAGCGTAAACACAAGCATCGCCAGCAGCAGCCCCCAAATCCATGAAGTTTGGCTAAATAACAGCACAGAAGCGGCATAAATAAACGAAGATATGATAAACACATTCCGTTCTTTGTATTTACTCATCCATCTTGTAACTGTAATTGTAAAGATAGCGACTAACAAGCCGTTTTCTGCGAGCACAAGACCAAATGCCTGTGTGCTTTCCACCACATAAGACCAATTACCGAATTGAAGCAAAGGCTGGTCTGTCACCACTTCATTTATATACACTGGAAACAGGAGATCTAATTGCATGAAGGTTTGTCCGACAAGCACGCCTGCGATGATGAAAAGCAAAAAAATGCGGTCATTCATGATTACCTTATAATCTTTAAGCTGATCGCCGAGCACAGAAATCCAATTACTTGCTTGCCCGCTCTCCTCCATTTTGGAAACGGGTGCAGTCTCTGTGATCTTATAATGAAGAACAATGCCGAGAACAAGATTCAGCACGCCGGCCATCAGCAGTAATGCAAATCGGTAATCAGCGAAAAAAATACCGCCAATAATAGGGCCAATCACGACTGCAATATTTGTCGACGTATAAAAAATCGCAAATACATCGCTGCGATCCTTCTCTTCCACTACATCCGCTATCATTGCCTGACTTGCCGGCCAATACACTGCACCGAACATACTTACAACAGTAAAGCACACAAACCCTAGCAGTGCTGAGTCAAGCCAAGGGGAGCTTGAGAAGGCAAAAACGGTGAATGCAGCTCCTTGGGCAAATGCTGACAGCACCATCATTCTTTTCCTGCCGTATTTATCTGCATAATAGCCTCCGAGCAAATTGGCTGCACAGGAAACAACTTGAGATAATATTAACAGCAGGCCAGCTGTTGATTTTCCGAAGGAATCAGTAAAATATATAGCTAAAAAAGGGAAGAACATCCAAAATGTAATATTAACAACAGATTCCCCTGCAAGGCGGATCTTTAAATTCTGATCCCAATCTCTTAGACGCATACTCATACGAAGCATTCTCTCTTTCTATAATCTTCTTCTATAATACCAATCTTTTACATGCATCCTCAAGTTAATTTTACTATATTAAGAAAACGAAAAAGGACAAACCCTAAGCTAGTTTCTTAGGATTTGCCCTTTTTCTTAAATAGATATCTTTACCTCTGCATTCATACCGAGCAGCACTTTTTTTGTCGGATTCTGAATGGAAATTTTCACTTGGACTTTTTGTGTCACTTTCGTATAATTCCCTGTTGCATTTTGCGAAGGCAATGCAGAAAAGACAGAGTTTGTCGCATAGCTGATATCTTCTATCTTTCCGTCAAACATTACATCTGAATCACCGTCCACGGTTATATCAACATTATCACCAATCTCAATGTCTTTTAATTCGGTTTCCTTAATATTCGCTAAAACATACATATGATCCATATCTGCTGTTTGAGCGAGCACCTGCCCTGCTTGAACAAGCTCATTTGCCTTTGCTTCATTTTTAATAATCGTTCCAGCCTCCATACTGTTTACGTTACTTGCAGTCTTCCCACTGCTTACCTTTCCTACTGATTCCTTTTTATTTATATCTTTTCCAGCTTCCCCGTTCCAGCTCGTTAGAACCCCTGAAGTTGGCGCCATAATCTCCGTAATATCTGCTGAAACGACAGCATCATCTGTTTTTACATAATTTTTGTTTTGATAATAAAAATAAGCTCCTAAAGCAATCAGACCTAATATAACAACAAGTCCGATGAAGTTTATTAATAATATTTTCCCTTTGCTCATCTGTTTCTCTCCAATCTTGATTAGACTCTAATGTTTTCCGCCTTGTGATTTACAGCTTCCTTTGACGGTTTTTGAACAAGTGATCTGCCCTTGCCTGTGGCAACTTTACCGATGGAAGAAAGCAGCATAATTACACCTAAAACTAGCAGTATTGTGAAAAGCTGATGGTAGGCTCCTAAAATAGCAGATTTTTTGGCATGAACAACGAGTTCATAAGATGCCAATGATTTTGCATCTGCAACAGAATTCCCCTGCTCCATTAAACGTCGCGTCCAATTTGCCATTTCCAATTTAAACTCTGAACTGTCACTTTGCAGGCTCCATCGAAGCATTTCATAATTGACGGCGTTTTGCTTTGTTAAAAACCATGCGAGTAACGGGGAAACAATGGCACCGGCAAAGTTACGCATAGAATGTAACGTGACAGACCGCATGGAGGCTTGGTGAATGTCTCCTGCAAGAGCAGTTCCTAATGCTCCACCCACTAATACCATGCTTACCCCCGCTCCTAGGCAGGCGACTTGAAAATATAATTCATGCAAGGAGGTTGCTGAATCAATCGTTCTCCATTGAATGCTTACGTAAATAACGGCAATTGAACCAATAATACCAAGGATACCTGCTCCTAATTTGTCATATAAAACCGTTTTTAGAACAGCTGTCACAACTATACCGACGAAAAACCAGAAATAAAAATAGGACAAGTATACAAACGGCAAATCTAAATTATTGCGTAAGAACCCATTAATACCAGCAATTGCAAAAACTAATGCCAGATGAGAAGCGATGGCCATGATTGTGCCTGAGATAGGCTTTGATGCCTTTAATGTTCTAAATGGCACTAATGGGGTTTCGGCCTTTCTATCAACAACAATAAATAGGCACATCAGTATGAAAGCTGCTAGTAAAAATGGCCAAACATAGATTGATGAAAAGCCTTTGTCCACTAAATTACATAATGGAACGGCAAGCACCGCTAGCAAAGCCGTCCATAGGAATATGCCTGTTTTGTCCTGTGGCAAATGCTCTTCTTTCTGCTCTAGCTTTGGCAAACCGAAAAAGCCAACCAATAAACACAGAACAGAAGCTATAACATTCAGCACAAACAGCCAGCGCCAAGCGCCGGCCTGTAAGGATACGGCTCCAAATAAAGCACCTAAAGCGCTAGCACCGAACAGACCTGTGATGATCATCAGCAAAAACGTGTTCCTGATTTTATTAGGAAACGACTTTAGACTGGCAGGCAAGATCGTTAAAAACAAAAATCCTGCACTGATTCCTTGGACAACCCTCCCGATGATAAGAAACAATAAATCTTCTGTAAGGACTGCCATAATGGAGCCAATCAGAAAAATAAATGTAAACAGCAAATAGTTCTTTCGTAAACCAAATTTCCTTGTCAACACTGGTCCTATAGGCACACCAAATGCAAACCCAAGATTAGATAAGGTCGAAGGCAGCAATAGGCTGCTTGTTCCAAGCTGCAAACCATTTTGTATCACACCTTGGTTTAATATATAAGAAAGATTGGAAAAATACTGTGAACCGATGGCGAATATTGTCAAGATGGAAATGATTAAATATGGAGGAACTGCCACCTTCTCTGATTCAGATGCAGATGTATTAACTTGCTGACTCATTTTCCCTCCCCCTTTTTGTGGTTATTTATATATTGTATACAACAAGTTGTATTATACAATATATAAATAAATAATCAATCTTTTTTTACGGCAGAAAAAAAGAGACTCTTTGTAAGAATCCCTTTCAATCTTGCCCCCACTTCTTAAAATCAGCATTAAGGCGACTAATTAATTTATCCAATTGGCCGATTTCTTCCTGTTTCCAGTCTTTTAAGATATCCCCATACACTGTACGGCGTGCCTTTTGCACTCGTTTTAGAACCTCAAGTCCTTCTTCTGTTATTTCAATCAGGCTTATCCGTCCATTATTCGCATCAGGGTATCTTTTAATATAAGCTTTCGTTTCGAGATTACTAACCTGTCTGCTGGCAGTTGAGATATTTAACAGCAGCTGGTGTGCTATTTCATTAATTCCAATCGGCCCTTTTTGCTGTAATTCACTTAATATTAAGTATTCGGATCGATCAAGACTCCCAAGCTTTGGATTGCTTGCCGTAATTAAACGAACCAGAAGTGCAACTTCATATTCTATCGACTGAAGTGAACTATTCATTTGCATCCTCCCCCTTTGAAGCTTCTCTTTACTATTTCTAATGTTTCCTTGATGATGCTGCCGAGATTATGTAGTAGCTGATAACTAATACAAGAATAGCACAGGTATACAGCAGTGTGTGCAATGGATTATCGTGGTAGACAATGATAAGTCTGACCATTGCAGTGATGCCGATATAAAGAAAGTATCTTAATGGAAAGTGATAGCTTTCTTGAAAATATTTCACTATGAGGGCAATAAACTCAAAGTACAAAAAGAACACCAATATTCTTTCAAGCAGTTCATAATTGCTGCTTATCTGATGGAGCTCCATTGCATGTCCGACAAAGTAAATGATTTCTTTGCATAATAAAACACTTAGCATTAACGCAAGCAAAATCAAGGAAATATTCAAAATTTGCTGCAAGATATTGGCAAGCAGCAAATGCTGTTTTTTTACTTGCTTTTTCTCTTTTTCCTTTCGAGACTCCAACAACACTCCTCCTAGCTTGAGGATATTTTCAAACGATTCTTTTATTTTATACATAAATTTATTTTTTTACTATGAGTTTACTGCAATTTTTATTTGGCTATAAAAAAACAGGTTGAGATAAAACGAAAGATAACCAGTCTAAACACGATTAATAAGATTACAATTTGAAAAATAAAGCTTGTGACTAAATTACGGCTTTAAAATTAGTTCGTTTCATTGCGCTCCAGCCACTCGCTTTCCGCGGGGAGGAAGATGAGCCTCCTCGTCTTCGCCTGCGTAGTCTCATCCTTTCCTCTATTTCCCACAGGAGTTGAGTGTCCTCCGCTCCATTCCAATAAGATTTTTAATTAGTGTATTAAAACTAAAACACAAAAACCGATCTATTAATCAATACATGATTAATAGATCGGTTTTTACACAAATTCACATACTTATGTCTCTGCCTTTTTCATAAAACTTTATTCCATCCGAAACGATGCTGTTTGTGCTTTTTGCTTTTCCTTTCCGAAAAGGATTAGACATAGTAAGGCAACAATGGCGAAAATCGCATAAATAATAATGACATTGCCATAGCTCATCGCTTCTGCTAAAACGCCAAACAGTAAATAACCAACCGTGTTGCCGATTTGGGTAGAATTCATATACAGTGTTGTTGCCGTTCCTTGTGCTTGAGGAATAAAATCCTGAAAATAAGAAATGGCAATTCCTGAAGTAATGGAAACTTGTGCAGCACTTAATATTTGCAGTGGATAGATCTGCCAAGGTTCGCCAACAAAAAAGAATAGAGTAAAATAAATGGCAGCAATGCCAAAGCCTATCCTTATGAGCAGACTGTTATCAAGCTTTGTAGCCAAGATTCCGACAGCAATCATCATCGGTACTTCAAAAATCGGCGGCACACTGAATATTAATCCAACATCAAACTCGCTGCCACCAAGCACTTTAGTAACAAATTGCGGAGCATTCAACATATGAATTGATGTTGCCGCTGCTAAAAGCAAAGCAGCAGCCAAGTTTCCGAATATATGAGGCTTCCGGACATAAGAGCTCACCCCGGTAGGGACAGCCTTCTTTTCACCAACAATTTTCGGAATATCCTTCAAGAAAAGCAGTATTACAATCATTCCTATTCCATAGCTTGCTGCAACTAACAGAAACAATCCTTTGAAGTCTATTATTGCCAGCAGCCATGCTGCTGCTGCAGGTCCTACTGTCCAGGAAAGGGCAAAGAACATCCTGAAAACATTCATTACAAACGGCACCTGTTCTTTCGGAACATCAGAATGATACAGCGCCTCCCGCGCATAGGCCCACAGCTGCGGCACAGAGGCAGCTGCCGAACCAAGCAGAACAAAGGCTATCACTGCCAAAAAGAGATAATCCCGGACAAAGGCAAAGCCTATATAGCCGAGCATGCCTGTAAAGCTTGTAAATAATAAAATTTTCTTTCTGCTTAATTGTGCATCTGATTTTTTGGCAATGATGGTGCTGATTACGACACCGCCAATTGCCATAATTGTCATAAATACCCCAAATCCGATATTGCTCATTCCAACCTCATCAATTCCAAAAAGGGAAGAGAATGGGGCAAAAAATGACATAGACAAGCCAAATATGAAATTCGCTAAAAAAAGAATTGGAAATGATGGGATTCTCCACACAAACAACAGTTTTTTTATCATGATGATTTCCTCTCCTTTTTTCTATCAATACAGTTGTATTCTGTCTTTAGCAAACAAACATTGCTGCCATTTAGACAGCAATGTTATTTTGTAACTGCTAGAAGGAAGCAGTTAAAATATAATCAATATCTGCAAGCTCTTTCTCCGAAAAATCTAAGTTGTTCAGTGCTGCGACATTTTCTTCAACTTGGCTAACTCGGCTTGCACCGATGAGAGCAGAAGTAACTTTCCCATGGCGAAGAACCCATGCTAATGACATTTGAGCAAGGCTTTGACCGCGGTTTGATGCAATTTGATTCAATTTCATCACGCGATCTACCAACTCCTCGGTAACCTGGTCTTTCTTCAGGAAGCTTTGTGGTTTTGCAGCCCTTGAATTTTCCGGAATGCCGTTTGCGTATTTGCTTGTCAGCAAACCTTGTGCCAGCGGACAAAAGGCAATCGAACCAACACCGTTTTCTGCTAATACGTCTTGAAGCCCTGTTTCTATCCAGCGGTCCAAAAGAGAATATTTCGGCTGATGAATAAGCAGCGGAGTGCCAAGGCGATTGAGAATTTTGACTGCTTCTGCAGTCTGTTCTGCACTATAGTTAGAGATTCCAACATACATAGCTTTCCCTTGCCGAACAACGAGGTCAAGAGCCGACATCGTCTCCTCTAAAGGCGTATTTGGATCTGGACGATGCGAGTAAAAGATATCCACATACTCAAGTCCCAGTCTTTTCAAGCTTTGATCAAGACTGGAAACAAGATATTTTTTTGAGCCCCAGTCACCATATGGACCTGGCCACATATGATAGCCTGCCTTAGTGGAAATAACCATTTCATCCCGATATGGCGCAAAATCATCCTTTAACATTTTTCCGAACATCTCTTCCGCTGTTCCAGGCGGCGGCCCGTAATTATTTGCCAGGTCGAAATGGGTGATGCCCAAATCAAATGCTTTCCTTAAAATAGCCCGGCCATTTTCATATGTATCCACACCGCCAAAATTATGCCAAAGCCCTAAAGAGATGGCTGGGAGCAAAAGACCTGAGTTTCCAGCTCGATTATATTTCATCGATTCATAACGGTTTTCATTCGCTGTATACACCATTTCGTTATCTCCTTTTCGATTTAGTTTAAGACGGCTTGAAGCCATGTTTGTGCCATCAGCATATTTCCAGCTGTATTCATATGAACACCGTCTGTTGTCAGCACTTGGTGATTCTCTTTTTGAAGATATGCAATAAATGCTGTATGTGTTGGCACAAGTACGGCATTATAGCTTTCAGCCAGTTCCTGTACTGCTTTTACATATGGTATGAGCAGCCTGTTTCCTTGGGCATCTACATTCTCTTGGATTACAGTCGGCTCCATTAAAATGACTTTGGCATTTGTGCGGGCGCGAACTTGCTCAATCAAATTAGCATAAACTTCTTTAAATTGTTCTGGCGACAATGACTCTTGATGCGGGGAATCCAGCTGTCGCCATACATCATTGATGCCAATTGATATCGATACATAATCTGGCTTTAGATTCAGTACATCTGCTTCCCAGCGCTCCGCCAAATCAGGGACTCTATTGCCGCCAATCCCTTTATTGATGATTGTTGGGAGAGACTCTGGCCGATTAATCGCCATATAATCTCTAATATAACGGACATAGCTGAAACCAATCTGTTCCGGATCTTCATATCTGCCTGCTTCTGTAATGCTGTCACCAATGAACAGCAATAGATCCTTTTTGTTCAAGCTGACCAACCTCTTTCCCTCACAAAAGTTTAAGTGTTCTACATGTATATATTAATAGTTCAAACGCTTTCATCACATTGTTCGCACCAATACTAGCATTCTCTTATTCTATTTGCAAACCCTTTTTTTCTATTTACAAAAATTGAAAAACATGTTTTTTTTGTTGACAGCTAAGAAAGAGGACCCCCAATCAGGAATCCTCTTCATATTTATTCACGTTCTGCTTGGACAATGGCTGCTAAATTTGTTTTTTGACTTTCATTTAATCAAGTCAATTAATTTAGTATAGCTTTTGGCAAATGTCATTGCAGAGTGTTTCAGCTACCTTTGAGTCTTCACAAAGGTTCGTCTATTAAGCCAATTCTTTTTGCGATGTATTTTGTTGGAATACAACTCTTTCTCTTTTCTTGCCAGATTCATAGATAGCACAAATCATTTTTTGTGTTTTTAATGCATCTGTTCCCGTAATATCAGGGGCTGCTCCTGATTTTAGAGACTCATAGAAATTGTTGATTTGCTTGACATGACTTACACCCCAATAGCCCTTTGCACCATTATCATAATGGAATGTTTCTTGCGGATTATTGTCAGCGATAAACTCTCTGCCATCCATCAAACGAACAGTTGCACGGTCTGCAACCATTTTAGCAATTCCTTGTTCACAATGCAGCTCTATTTCCACAGGTGCATCATATGTGTAGTAATTGATGGCATGAAAAGCTGCTACAACATTGTTTTGAAAGGAAATTACTCCTTCAGCAGAATCCTCTACTTCAATTATTTCATGAGCTCTGTTGCTGATGGTTGCATCGACATATTTAATATCACTGTCAATGAACCATCTCATCAAATCTAATGTGTGAATCGCCTGGTCGATAATAACGCCGCCGCCTTCTTTCTCCCACGTACCTTTCCAATCACTTTTTTGATAATATTCATCAGAGCGATCCCATGTTACTGATAATTTTCCTGATTTAATCGCACCCAATTCACCGTTTACAAGCATCCTCTTAATAAGCTGAGAGCCTGGATTATAACGATTCTGGAAAATAACGCCTAATGTTGTGCCATTTTCCTGATGTGCTGCTACCATCTCTTCTGCATCTTCTAAGCTGATAGACATCGGCTTTTCTGTCAGCACATGAATCTTTCTTTTTGCTGCAGCAATGGCAACAGGCGCATGCAAATGATGGGGCAGACAAATATGGATAACATCGAGAGACTCTTGCTCAAACATCTTTTCATAGTCTGTGTAGCTGGCACAATTATAAATGGCCGCTTTTGAATCTGCCCGGTCTTTTTTTACATCACAAACTGCAACAAGCTCAGCATCTTCTCTTGTTACGATTGATTGTGCATGCATCGGAAAAATATTGCCACACCCTACGATCCCTACTTTATATGAAGTCATGCTTAAATCCTCCTAAATTGGTATTTATGCCCACCACATTTGAGATGGTGCTTCTTCGATAACAACTGACTTAAGTGTTGAAACAGCTCTTGCCAGCCCTTCACGGATAGACATAAGTGGATCCTCATGCTCGATACTGACAACATAGTCATAGCCGTATGTGCGCAATGCACTCATCATATCAGACCATTCTGCAGCACTATGGCCGCAGCCGACAGACCGGAAAGTCCACGCCCTTGACTGTACATTTCCGTATGGCTGCATATCTGTCAATCCATACATATTCGCATTATCCTGGTCGATATACGTATCTTTAGCATGGAAATGATGGATTGCATTTGCTTTTGCCAATATTTTAATGGCTCCCACAGGATCAATGCCCTGCCACCATAAATGGCTTGGATCAAGGTTGGCTCCGATTGCATCACATGTTTCTTCGCGCAGCTTCAAAAGTGTGTATGGAGTATGAACTAAGAATCCGCCATGCAGTTCAAGACCAATTTTCACATTGTGATCACTTGCGTACTGTCCTACTTCCTTCCAGTAAGGAATCAGCTTTTCCTCCCATTGCCATGTTTTCACATCACTGTATTCAGTTGGCCATGGAGTGACTGGCCAATTCGGAAACTTCGCTCCTTCATGATCACCAGCTGTTCCAGAGAAGCAATTAACAACAGGCACATTTAGAAGGGAGGCAAGCTTGATTGTTTTCATCAAAGTTTCATGAGATTTCAAAGCGAACTCCTTCTCAGGAGAAATTGGGTTGCCGTGACAACTGAACGCACTTATCATTAATCCTCTGTCTTCGACTTTCTTTATATATTCCTGCCTCTTTGTTTCATCCTCCAGCAATGTGTCCAAATCACAGTGTGCATTGCCCGGATAGCCTCCTGTGCCGATTTCAACAGCCTGCAGGCCGGCTTCCTTTACTGCATCAAGCATTTCTTCAAACGATTTATCCGCAAACAGGACTGTAAAGACTCCTAGTTTCATTGCCATTCTCTCCTTCTAATCTATATATTTTATTGATTTATTGTTGCGATTTGCTTTGTCTCTTTTGATTTAATCGCACCTAATATAACTTCCAGAGATTTTTTGCCTTCTTCTCCTGTAATCAAAGGTTCACTGTCCGTTAGAATGGAAGCGACAAAATGATCAATCACACCTGTTGCATTTTGGCCGCCTTCATCATTTGATTGGATTTTACCAAGCTCATAGTTTACTGTTTCCCCATTAGCATACTGCACGATTAAAGAGTATTGAGGATGATCTTCCAATCTTAAGATTGCCTTCTCACCGTAAATCACCGTCGAATTATCTTCTTTGCTCGTGTAAGCCCAGCTTGCCGCCAATGTTCCGATTACTCCGCTTTCTGTCTTCAATACGCACACAGCATTATCATCCACATCGGCAAAATCCTTCGCATTTGTTTCCACAAAGGCTCCAACCTCAACGAATTCCTCCCCTAGAATATAGCGGAGAAGGTCTGTTTTATGAACACCTAAGTCTCCCATTGCGCCAATGAATGCTTTTTCTTTCTGGAAGAACCAGCTTCCCTTGCCGTCCACGCTCCATTGCTCCGGACCACCATGGCCGAATGCTGTGCGGAAACTGTATAATTTGCCAATTTCACCTGATTTAATTAGTTCACGAGCTTTTTGATGTGATTTTACAAAACGCTGATTATGCCCGATCATTAATTTTTTTCCGCTCTTTTTGGCTGCTTCTATCATTTGGGCTGCTTCTTCAGATGAGGTTGCCATCGGCTTTTCGCACAGCACATGTTTGCCTGCATTCAATGCAGCAACAGAAATTGGTGCATGCAGATAGTTTGGTGTACATACACTTACCGCATCGATTTCTGCAACAGCAAGAAGCTCTGTATAATCTGTATATGCTTTTGCACCATATTTTTTGCCAATCTCAAGAGCGCGCTCCTCATTAATATCACAAACAGCGACTATCTCCACATTCTTATTCCAGCTGTATTCAGGCAGATGCCTGTGCTGAGCGATGCTCCCGCAGCCAATTACACCAATTTTTAATGTACTCATGTTTTTTTCCCCCTATGATTTTTTTCTATAACTTTTCTAAAGGCTGACTGTTCCCGTATACAGGACGTGTTCTGGCAACCGGCTTCGCCCAGTTCACTGCATTAATGATGACTTGTTGAATGTCTTTCTGATGATATGTAGGATACGTTTCATGTCCCGGTCTGAAATAAAATATTTTTCCGTTCCCTCTTTGGTATGTACAGCCGCTTCTGAACACTTCTCCGCCTGTAAACCAGCTTGTAAAAATCAGCTCATCTGGTGCTGGGATATCAAAATGCTCGCCATACATCTCCTCTTTTTCTAGCTCGATATATTCACCGATTCCTTCAGCAATCGGATGACTTGGAGCAACTACCCACAGCCTTTCCTTATCATCCGCTTCTCTCCACTTCAAATCACAGCTTGTTCCCATTAGCTTTTTGAATATTTTCGAAAAATGGCCGGAGTGCAAGACGATAAGTCCCATTCCATCTAGAACACGCTTATGCACTTTTTCTACAATTTCGTCCTTTACTTCTCCATGCGCAATATGCCCCCACCAGACAAGAACATCTGTGTTTTCCAGCACCTCATCTGTCAGGCCGTGCTCCGGATCATCCAAGGTTGCCGTTTTTGTATCAAAGCCTGCATTTTTTAGAACGCTGTCAATACAGCCGTGTATACCATCAGGGTAAATTTCCGCTACAACAGGATTTATTTTTTCATGGCGATTTTCGTTCCATATAGTTATCAAGTTAGCCACACTCCAATACCGATTTATGGTATCATTATAAAAAATGAAAGCGATTTAATAAATGCTCAAAATTGGCTTCTTTTTATTCAATTGTGTCATTTATCGAAAATAAAAAAATACACTTCCATAATGGATGATGCATTTATATCTTTTGTCGGGGGTCTTAGAGAATGGTTAAAAATACATATGAAGAACCTGTTAATGAAGTGGTTCATTATGAAAATCCGTTATTATCTTTAAAGGTTTGGGAAATTAATGATGAGCCGGATTATACTGCGCTTATCGAGCAGGAGACATGGCATTTTCATAAGGAAGTCGAATTTCTCGCAATCATGGAAGGCAATTTAGCGATTCAGCACCAATATCAATCCACTGTGATTGGAAGTGGGGACACTTATATTATGGGTGCATCCCAGCCCCACCGGACATGTAAACCTTCTAAAGGAAATCTGCGCTATATTGTGTTTCAAGTAGACTTAGTGAAGCATTTTGACCAGAGCATCCTGCCCTATTTGCATTGCTTTTCTGAGGTCACAACACCGCTGCAGCATTTAAATTATATTTTTGAAAAAAATGAACAAGTAAAAAAACAGGTATACAGCCTGATTATGGAGATTTATATGGAGGCACAGCAAAAGGAAAAAGGATATGAGATTGCCATCAATTCGGCCATAAAAAAGCTTTTGCTGCTGCTCATTAGAAACGACGAGCAAAATTTGCTGAAATTTGCCGATGCGGAAAGCTTCACCCGGCTAAAGCCAGTGCTAGATTATATTGAAGATCATCTAAAAGATAAGCTTTTTGTCGAGGAAGCCTGCTCTATCTTAAACTTAAGCTATCACTATTTCATTAAGTATTTCAAAAAAAGCATGGGAATTTCCTTTATAGACTATGTGAATCTTAAACGAATTAAAAGAGCAGAGCTGCTGCTGTTAACAAGTGAAAAAAGCATTATGGAAATCAGTTTTGATGTTGGCATAAGCAATATTGCCCAGTTTTATAAGCTGTTCAAACGTCATAATCTCTGCTCTCCAAAGGAATATCGTCTTCGCATGCAGCAAAATGCTGCAGTTTAAACAAAAAGAAATTTAAGCATATCTTAAGCTTTCCTCTCTACTATTAATACGGATTTATCTATACTACTAGATTCCGAATTTTTATTAGAAGGGAAGTTTTTTTATGTCCATATCAGTAAGTAATGCTTCTGCTTATTTGCAAATGCTGCAAAAATCAGCAGTGCAAACAGTCACTGCTCAAGATGACTCTATCGCTTCATTCCAAGATATGCTCACAGCAAGCAGCCAAGGAAGCGAGGTGCCCGTCACAAGCACAAAGGACTTACCAGCATTAACAACTGAACAAAAAACAGCATTTCTAAAAAATATGCAACCGAAGGCAGAAGAGAGCGGCAGCTTGACAGATACTACCCTGCAAGACAGCTTGCAAACAGCATATACAACCATCAGCAGTCTCTTATCAGAATTTGACACAGAAGAAAGTACAGAAGACGAAATCTCCTCCCTTTTTGAACAAGTATCAGACACTTTGGAAAGTGCTAAGCCTCAAAGGGTGATGTCTATAGGAACAATGCCTCCACCAGTGATTTCACAAATGAGCGAGGAATACACTGTTGCCCAGATGAGTCAATTCCTTTCCAATATAATCAGCAGCTTAAACACGGAGGATACTGCGGAAGCTTCCATTATTACAGATTCATTATCTAGTGATCTGTCTGGCCAGCTTGCAGGCTTCGATTTAGAATCGGCCTCGGATGAACAGATTGCTAACATTTTCGAGAGCATACTGCAAGAACTAAATGAAGAGCAGAGCAATGCTGACAGTTCATCAAGTGTTACTAGTGAAACTATCTCTGAAGCCTTCCCAAACAGTATACAGCTGTCTGGAAGCTCACTGCCTCCCTTTAACTGGAAGCCAGGTTCAAGCACGAATACTACAGCAACGAGCAGTGCTTCTATTAGCACTTCTTTCTATTAATAATGCAAAGAAAACGGGTGGCATTTATTGTCACCCTTTCGTTATCACCTTTTTGTGCTAGGTGAATAGCCTATAACAAAAAAGGGGGCGGTGATTTATCTTGCATTTACCTGATATCCTCGCTGGACCAATCTTAAGAAGAACAGAAAGCAAAGAGCTGTACTGCTGGATTGCATTAAGCAAGCCAATGGAAGCAAGAACCGAAGTGTTTGCTGTTCAGCAGTCTAATGATGCTTGCTTTCTAGAACGTATAAGTTCTCATAGTGAAACAACCCTTGTCAAAATGGGAAAAAACTTATTTATATATTTAATGAAGGCTGAACCAACAGAAGGAAGCTTTCCAACAGGACAGCTGCTTGGCTATAATGTATTTTTTAGCGATGGAAGCAAAGAATGGCATCTTGGTGACTACCAAATGCTTGATTCACATAATCCGTATTCCATTGTATACGGTGACTATCCATTGCCTTCTTTTTTTATTCCTGAAAATAAAAGCACCTTTATGTACGGATCTTGCCAAAAGCTGCATGGCACAGGCAATGATGCATTAATTAAAGGAGACAGCCTGCTTACAGAATTCTGGTCTGATTTACAAGTAAGGCCATCCTCTCTCTTCCTTCTTGGAGATCAAATCTATGCTGATGATGTCGCAGACCCAATCACGCCATTCATTCAAAGTCTTGGAGAAATATTGATCGGCAAGAAGGAACCTCTCCAAGATTTAGCTGTGGAGCTTGACCAAAAATACAGCACTAAAATGTATCAAGTGAACGGTCGTGGGGAACTGACAAAAGAGCTGTGCGGCTTTACCTCCAGAAAAGCAGCAAATCATTTGTTATCGTTAGGGGAATATGCAGCGATGTACCTTTTGAGCTGGAGTCCCGCTCTTTGGCAAGCAGCCGGACAAAAAGCAGCAATCCCTAATTTGGATCATCTGTTAGCTGAAAATAAGTATTTTGTCGACAAATCATTACAGTCAGACAAAGCTTTGCACACAAAACGGAAAGAATATGAAGAACAATCCAAAAGCCTGATACAATTTGCAGCATCCACCCCTCATATTCGCAGAGTGTTGGCCAACATGTCTGTTTATATGATCTTTGATGATCATGATATAACAGATGACTGGAACATTTCCGCTGACTGGATGGAAAATGTTTGGTCTGCCCCTCTTGGCCGTCATTCCGTCGCAAATGGACTGACCGCCTACTGGGCTTTCCAAGGCTGGGGCAATGCACCTGATTCTTTTTCTGCCCCTTTTTTAGCTGTTGTTAATTCCCGTCTTCAAGGCTTAAATTATAAAACAACTCCATATGAGAATTGGATTTCTGCAATGTGGACCTATGCCAACTGGCATTATACGATCCCGTCTACTCCAATTACACTTGTCCTCGATACTAGAACACAGCGCTTCTATCCTGACACAAAACAACGGATGATTACACCATTCCTTACCAGCCGGACAAACGGCCCCAATCTGATTAACAAGGACGCATGGGACCAGCTTGAATCAAGCCTTAATGAATCTGGCTGGCAAGAAGGGGAACCTCTTATCCTTTTGTCTGCAACTCCTTTATACGGCGTCGACCTGATTGAGACTTTCTTAAAAAAGATTGTCCTGCCTGTTTCAAAAAATATCCCAAAACTGCAGGAGGCAATGGACTTAGAATGGTGGAAATTCAACAGTCGCGGTTTCCATGAATTTCATACAAGAATAGCTAAGTGGAACCCTTCTGAGTGTGTTATTCTTTCTGGTGATGCACATATGGCTTTCGCCTTAAAATCGGAGGTCGAGTTTTTTCCTCATGACAAGAGAACTATTCACCAATACACAAGCAGTCCGATTAAAAATGAATCATTTCGCGGACTGGCCAATCTTGCAATCAAAGGATCTTTATTCTTAAGCAATCAAGTTATCAAAAAGAATATTACGCATCGTTATTATGATCACAGTCAACTCTTGAGTGAGGGAGAACCAAGCACAGCTTGTATATGGAAGGAAACAATCCGACATGAGACGTTAGAAAATGGCTTTCTCATTAAGACGACTAACAATATTGGTCTGATTGAATTTACAGGCTGCGAAATTAATAACAGCTTTTTATAGGATGGAAGCCGTATGAAACATCTTCGTCCTGATGTTTCATACGGCTGCTTTTACCTATTCGTATAGCCTATTCTCTTTAATATAGCTGTAGCAGGAGTCTGGCAGTAAATAGCGCGGTTCTCCGCCCATTGCCAATTCCTCGCGAATGTAGGTAGAGCTGATTTCCATAGCCAGCCCTTTATCAAGAAGGTGAAATGTCGTACCATCATCATTATTTCTTAAAATAGGCGAGTGACTTATTGCCTGCAGCATATCAATGCCGTTTCTTGCCATTACAATGAACTTATTTTCTGAAATTAGCTCCTCGCCCTTCGTCCACTTTCCTTTGCCGATATCAACGAGCAAATCTGCACCCATAATAAAGTAAATATCATCTTCAGGAAATACTTCTTTAAAGTGATTCAACGTGTTATACGTATAAATATTCCACGCCTCTTGTTTCATTTCATAATCATCTGCGACAAATTTAGGATTGTTATCAATTGCAAGCTCCAGCATCCTCCAGCGATGCTGATCTTCAACATGTAACTGTTTGTCACGACGCTTGCTTGAGCAAGGCAGGAAAATAACTTTATCAAGCTTACAGCGATGTGCGACAGTGCTCGCCGTCCACAAATGGACATTCGTGACAGGATCAAAAGATGACCCATATATTCCGATTTTCCCCATTGTAAAGCTCTCCCTTCCTTACAAACTGTTTTCGACTTCCTCTTGCACTTTTTTGATAAGTGTCATTTTATTGTTCCAGCATTCCTGGCTGAGATCAACAGGATATTCCTCTGGATTCAACATCCGCTTGTACTCATCCCAAAATAGCTTCAGACTGCTCTTCGCATAGCTTTGCACTTCTTGGAGAGGCGGAAGTTCATAGCAGACTTCTCCTTCTTTGACAACAGCTACATGAAGTTCCTTAGCTGTATAATCTGTCACAAATTTGCTTATATATGTGTGAACTGGGTGGAACATTTTCAGTCTTTCTTTGTGCACCTCTTCTTTAGCAAGAGCAATATAGTCCCCTTCTGCATGGCCGTTTCCATTATTAATGATTCGGTACAGTCTTTTTTCCCCTGGTGTAGTCACTTTTTCAGGATTAGCTGATATTTTTATCGTATCTGTCATCTGTCCATTCGCTTCCTCAATACATACAAGCTTGTAAACACCGCCTAATGCGGCTTGATCGTATGCGGTAATAAGCTTTGTCCCGATTCCCCACACATCGATTCTTGCTCCTTGCGCCTTAACATTCATGATTGTTTTTTCATCAAGATCGTTTGAAGCAATGATTTGTGTATCCTTGAACCCTGCATCATCAAGAAGCTTTCTGGCCTGTTTTGATAAATACGATAAATCACCGCTGTCTAATCTTATTCCCTTAAAGTTTATGCGGCCTGCAAATTCCTTTGCTACTTTAATCGCATTAGGCACACCTGAACGCAAGGTGTCATAAGTGTCTACTAAGAAGACACAATCCTTGTGACTGCTGGCATAGCTTTTGAAAGCTTTGTATTCGTCCCGGTATGCTTGCACAAGTGCATGAGCATGAGTTCCGGCAATTGGAATATCAAAAAGTTTTCCTGCTCTGACATTGCTTGTTGCCGAAAACCCGCCGATATAGGCTGCTCTAGTACCCCATAAAGCAGCATCAAGCTCATGTGCTCTTCTTGTGCCGAATTCCATTGCAGTATCTTCTCCAATGACCATCTTAATGCGGGAGGCCTTTGTCGCAATCAACGTTTGATAGTTTACGATATTCAAGAGAATTGTTTCTAAAAGCTGAGCTTCTGCCAAAGGGGCCTCCACTCTCAGCAGCGGTTCATTTCCAAAGACAATTTCCCCCTCTTTCATCGAGTAAATATCACCAGTAAAGCTTAGCTTGCTGAGATAGCTTAAAAAATCTTCTGCATAGCCGTATTCTCGCAAATATTGAATGTCTGTATCAGAGAAATGAAAGTTTTTAATAACTTGTAAAACCCGCTCGAGCCCTGCAAAGACTGCATAGCCATTACCAAAAGGAAGCTTGCGGAAGTACATTTCAAACACTGCCTTTTGTTCATGGATATTATCCTTCCAATATGTTTCCACCATGTTGATTTGATATAAGTCTGTATGCAGCATTAAACTGTCATCTGAATATTTCATTTATTTAACACACTCCTTTTCCCTTGATTATCGTAGCTCCTAATGCCGCTTTAAAATGTTCCATTGCCCAATCATGCCCTTGTTGGGAGAAGGAGGCAACTGCATCCTCATAAACTGCTATGCTAAAGCCTTTGTTATATGCATCCACAGCCGTATGAAGCACACATATATCTGTGCATAACCCAACAAGATGAAGTTCTGTTATCCCTCGTTCCCTTAATTTCAACTCCAAATCTGTCCCTGCAAATGCTGAATATCTTGTTTTATCTAGATAATAAATATGTGGAGACTGTTTATTTCTTTCATAAACTTCCCGTAAACTGCCGAATAAATTTCTGCCCGCACTGTTCCTAATATTATGTGGGGGGAACAATGCTCGCTCTGGATGATAATGATCATTTAATTCATGAACATCAATTGCAAACACTGTAAAATCACCGTTTTGTATAAATCTTTCCGTAATGGCTGAAACTTCTCTTTCTATTAATTGCCCCTTTTCCCCGCAAGATAATCGCCCGTCCACGGCAGCAAAATCGAATGTATAGTCAATATTTATTAACGCCTTATTCACCATAGATTATTCCTCCCTTAACTAAAAATTTGCTGATTTAAAATTTTAAAGTTATTTGTAATTAACAATTTACAAATTACTAACCTTAAAGAGAAGGAGGAAAGCTGCTCTCTTTCCTTCTTTTCAGATATTAATGATAAATGGATTCCACTATTTCAAAATCATTAAAAACATACAGCTGTGATGGTCTGAATGAATTCCTTTTCGTTTTTTTCGGCGTTCCGTCTGCATCTAATGCTTTTTCAATGAACGGAAGCTTTGGCGCCTTTGTGAAAAAAACGGAATCATTTGAGATTCTAGGGTCTTCTCCTACCGTCAACAAAACGCGCTGCAGCTCAGACAATGTAAATTCCTTTGGCAAGAAGCTTTTTGCTGCAGTTGTGGTAATCATGTCACGTTTTATAAACATATGGGCATCTGCAATAATTTTTTCGTGATCAAAAGCTAATTTCAACTGAGTTACCTCTTCCATATCAAACAGCTCCACTTCTGCTGCGTCATCGTTCGCCTCGCGCTTTTGAATATATTCCTCAGGAACAATGGCGTAAAAAGCATTGGAAATCATCCAGCCCCGTGGATCTCTTGTGACATTGTCATACACACCAAAATGCTTAATATGCAAACCATCAACATTTGTCTCTTCCTTTAATTCCCTTTTCGCAGCTTCTAAAGCTGTTTCTCCTTTGATTGCATCAACAAAGCCCCCAGGAAGAGCCCATTTTCCGCCCTCAATATTTGGGTTTCCGTCGTTATCCGCGTCTGCCCGCTTTATGAGTAACAGTTTTAATGTCATTATTGGAGGTGCCTTTTCTTCTTTTCTTTCTGAGACGATTGTGAAAATGGCAATATCAGCAGTATAGCCGTCTGGAGTTCGGTACTTTGCCGAATCATAGTTTGCCAGAACTTCTTTTTCTGTTTTATATTTCATGCTTATAAACCCTCTTATCAATCAGTAATTTGTAATTCCATAATTACTTGTTAATGATAATATAACTCCTTTTCCTTCCAAATGCAAGCCTAAAATCAGATCATTTATTTTATATCCACAAAATTAAAATTTTTACAAATAAAGCATTTTCATTTTAGGAATTTTGGCACTAATTAAAATTTTTCAGAAGCAGTGCTTAACTATAATGTTGATGTGCCGAAATAAATCTTAATAAGATTGCTTAACAACGTTAAATAGTTGCAAGTAATCTAAATTTCACTTAAGGAGAAGCATCATGAAAAAAATGAACTTCAAATGGAATTTAAGATCTAAGCTATACACTGCTTTTGCTGTTATTCTTTTACTTCCAACAGTATTAGTAGGATTCCTTTCCTATAACAGCGCAAAACATGAACTGGAAAACAGTTTATTAAAAAGTGCGGAAGAAAATGTAAAGCTTCTTAATTCAAATATAGACAATACCCTTTCCCCAAAGATACATGATGCAAGCTTTTTTGCTGATCTGCTGAATACTGATATGTATGAAGGCGGAGATAATTCTGAAGCATTGCAAAAGTTTACTCAATATATCGGCTTACATCCGGAGGTGCAAACCATCTATATTGGCACAACGGATGGTCAGATGATCTCATATCCTAAAACGGATTTGCCAAGCGATTTTGACCCGCGTGAAAGACCATGGTATCAAGATGGTATGAACAATAATGATGTTGTTGTTACAAGTCCTTATAAAGATGCAAGCACTGGAGAAATGATTGTAACAGTAACGAAAAAGATTGCTGACTCAAGCGGTGTTGTCGCGATTGATATCAACATTCAAAAACTCGAGGAAACAGCAAAAAGCGTAAATATCGGTGAGGATGGTTATGCTATCCTGCTTGATACACAGCAACTGTTCATTGTGAATCCGCTTGAGGAGGCTGGTGCTAAAGCGGAGCAAAGCTATTATAAGAAGATGTTCGAATCAGATAGCGGTATTATAAATTATACTGCTGACAGCGAAAAAAGCGTTATGTATTTCACAACAAATAAGCTGACAGGCTGGAAAGTGGCAGGCACAATGTTTTCATCTGAAACAGAGGACGCTGCTGCCCCAATCCTAAACACGACCTTCCTCGTGATTGCTGCCGCAGTGATTGTTGGCGCAGCCATCGTCATGCTGATTGTACGATCGATTGTTATTCGAGTGAAATCACTCCAACAAACAGCACAGAAAATCAGCAGCGGTGATTTAACAGAAGAAATTCACGTAAAATCAAATGATGAAATCGCCGACCTTACTTCGACTTTCATTGACATGCAGACAAGCTTGCGCGGTTTGTTAAGAAACGTTGAACAAAATGCAGTACATGTTGCCGCCTCAGCAGAAGAGCTGAATGCAAGCGCAGTCCAAACAAGTGAAGCAACAGAACAAGTCGCAGATGCCATCCAAGAGGTAGCAAGCAATGCAGAAAAGCAGACAGCTGGAATGGATGAAAATATTATGTCAGTAGGTAAAATCTCTGCTGGTACAGCATCTATTGCTGAAAGTACTGCAGCTGTTTCGGAATTAACGAGAGCAACTACAGAAAAAGCAGAAGAAGGCGGCCATTCTGTTAAGCAGACTGTCGATCAAATGAACCTAATTCATGCCTCTGTATTAGATTCTAATACAGTAATACGTTCCTTGTATGACCGTTCTAAAGAAATTGGCTCCATACTTGGTGTTATCACAGCAATATCAGAGCAAACAAATCTCCTTGCTTTGAATGCTGCTATAGAAGCAGCTCGGGCTGGTGAGTCTGGGAAAGGTTTTGCTGTTGTAGCAGAAGAAGTTCGCAAACTCGCTGAACAGTCTCAGAATTCAGCAAGCCAGATTTCCGAATTAATTAAGGCAATCCAGCAGGACACAGAAAATACTGTGCAAAAAATGTCTACCGTTGTTGACAATGTGCAAAGCGGGTTGTCTGTTTCGGAGGATGCCATTCAAAAATTCAGCGATATTCTTTCCAGTATGAAAGATATCAATCCGAAAATGGACGTTGTAGCTGACACGATTAAGACTATGCTTACAGTTGTTCAAGTAGTGGAAGGAACGGCCTATGAAGTTTCAGATATTGCCAAAAGCAATGCAGCCTCATCAGAAGAAGTTGCTGCCTCTACACAAGAGCAGCTTGCAGCAATGGAGGAGATTACGTCAGCTTCTCACACTCTGTCTGTCATGGCAGATGAACTTCATGAAATAATTAAGCAATATAAATATTAACAATAAAGACCGCCGCAGATACGCAATCTGCGGCGGTCTTTATTATAGTTTGTTATATTAACTAAGCGGGAGCCTGATTTCAATTGTCGTTCCTTTATTCACAGAACTCTCAATATGAAGATGGCCTTGATGCTGTTCAATGATTTTAATGATCACCATATACCCTAAGCCAGTGCCAGTATCCTTTGTCGTATAAAACGGAAGGCCGAGTCTTTTTATTTGTGCTGGTGTCATGCCAATCCCATTATCCTCTATTTGAATAATCGCTTCTTTATCCTCTGTCACATTTGTGCGAATTTTAATATTTCCCCCATAAGGCAATGCTTCTACACTATTTTTGAAGACGTTCATGAAGACTTGCTTTAATTGATTTTCATCACATTGGACAAAGATATTATCTTGAGCATAGTTTTTTTCTATTAGTATATTGTTCATGTTTGCACTCGCCTGAAAGAGAGAAACTGTCTCATCCATAATTTTCTGCAAATCCTGATTAATGAAATGGACAGCGTGCGGCTTGGACAAAATCAGAAACTCACTAACAATAAAGTTAATGCGCTTTAGCTCTGACATGATAAGGTCATAATGCGACTTTTCCCGAAAGTCTTTTTCCAAATATTGAATAAAACCTTGAATAGTTGTCAGCGGGTTGCGGATTTCATGTGCAACACTTGCAGCCATTTGGCCGACAGCTGTCAGCTTTTCTGAATTTAGCAGCAGCTTTTCTGTATTCTTCTTTTCGGTATAATCTCTGAATTGGGCAAAAGCTCCAACAAGTGTGCCGTTATTCAAGAAAATAGGAAAACAATCAAGCAAAAAAATTAGAGCTTCCTGATCTTTTTCCCGTGTAAAGGTTATTTCTATATCTGTATACGGCCTTTTTGTTAACAAGACATTCTGCAAATATTCACCGAAATACTCCAGGGTTAAATGGCTTGCACCAATAATGTTCTCCTTTTTCCAGCCTGTTATATGTTCAGCATATGCATTGAAGGCAATCAGCTTTCCGCTTTGAGCGGCAACCAATATTCCATTTCTTGTTGTATCCATAATTATTTTGTTTAATATGTTCAGCTCATGGTTTTGTCTGATTAAATCAATTTCCCGTTCAATCGTTTGGTTGACCGTTGACAAAAGGGTCAGCATAAGAGGGCTTGCATGCTCGATATCAGTCATAATGGAAATCGTTCCAAGAACCTTATCCTCTGTCCAGTCGATAATCGGCACAGCATAGCAGGCTTTACGATGGAGATATTCATGGTAATGCTGAGTTCCTACGATTTCTACACTTTTTTTGTGCTTTAACGTCAAGGAAATCGCATCAATGCCGCAATCCTCTTCTGTAAAGCGAACTCCTTCTTTAATTCCGAGAGCTTCAGCATCCCGCATGCTCTGCTCATGACCAAGATTTTTTAACAGATACCCCTCTGCATCACAGACAGAAGCGATTATAGGCATCTCTTTTAACGAATCGAGGAATTTATCGAGAAAATAGATGACCACATCCAAGATTTCCTGGTACTGCATATGCTTTTGTAATAATTCCTCTTCATTTAATCTTTCCGAAAAAACAGTAATAGCGGTAGGCTGCAAGCCATTTTCGCGGAACTTAGCTTTCATTAAATTAAAATCAATAGCTGCTTTCTCCATTATAAATTGCTCCTGTTTCCATCCTTTTATATTAAATGTTAATTTATCACAATAAATAGTGCTTTTCTCACACTTCACTAAAATTATATCATAACAAAAAAAATCCCACATGGAGATGATAAATTCTATAATTTCTAACAAAAATTTGAAAAAACTTTGTTCTATGAAAATATATATTATCATAACTACAGGACTATTTTTTACAATTGGCTATTATTATTAGTAGTGTGCTAATTTAATTTTCAGGAGGGATTAGATGATTAACCAACATACAATTCTGATTATCGGCGGTGATCAGCGTCAGCTGCATGTAATCGAAAAGCTTGCCAAATCAGCTGGACAGATTATATTAACAGGTTTTGAAAATGTACAGCTTGAGTATGCCAATGTATGCAAACAGCATATCTCAGAAGTTGACTTCAGCAGTTTGGACAGCATCCTTTTGCCTATCCCAGGTATCGGCAATGATGGAAAAGCAGAATCCAAGTTTTCCAGTGAAGACATTTATTTGACGGAGGATATGTTCCGCAAAACAAAGGAAAACTGCTGCATTTATTCTGGCATTATCACTCCCTTTTTAGAATACATAAAAAAAACAACCGGACGAAACATTGTGGCTATTTTTGCAAGAGATGATGTTGCTATCTTAAACTCTATCCCGACTGCCGAAGGAGCTTTAAAAATCGCCATTGAAGAAACGGATTACACGATTCATGGCTCTCATGTATTAGTTCTTGGGTTTGGAAGAGTAGGAATGACTGTTGCCCGTCTCTTTTCAAATCTCGGCGCTGTTGTCAGTGTTGCTGTAAGAGAGTCTGCTGACAGAGCACGTGTTCAGGAAATGGGCTTAACACCTGTCTTATTTAAACATTTACCTGATGAGCTTGACCAGCAAAATATTCTGATTAATACTGTTCCCTTTCATGTTTTGACAAAACAGCTGCTTGATAAGCTGTCAGACCAAACATTAATCATCGATCTCGCTTCTCGGCCTGGCGGAACCGATTTTGCTTATGCAAAGGAAAAAGGAATATCTGCAATCCATGCCCTTGGACTGCCGGCAAAGGTTGCACCCGTTACAGCTGGTGAGATTATTGCAGATATCATACTAGAATAATCTATAAAGTTAGGAAAATAATAAAAAAGGGGCAGTGCCCCTTTTCCTTCAATACGGTCCTCTGATGCTGTTTTTTACGTTCTGTTGATAAAAATGGTTAAGCCGCGTTTTTTCCTCCTGTGTAAAAGGTGCTTCATCCAGCGCTGCTAAGTTTGCAAGAATTTGGTTTTCATTTTTGAAGCCTGGGATAATGCAGGACACTTCCTCATGATCAAGTATCCATCTTAAGGCAGCAGATGCCATCGATTGACGTCTATCACCAATCCACGCAATCTGCTCCGTGAGCTCAACACCCTTTGAAAAACCGAGTCCGCTAAAAGTCTCTCCGATATTAAAGGACTCCCCATTTTCATTAAATGCGCGATGATCATCTTTTTCAAAGCGGTGCCCCTGCGTAAATTTGCCTGTTAACAGGCCGCTTGCCAGCGGCAGGCGAACTAAGATACCCGTTCCCTTCTGCTTTGCTTCTGGCAGCAATTTCTCTAGAGGCTTTTGACGGAAGATATTAAAGATAACCTGCAGTGAATCTACCCCTTCATGCTCAAGACACAGCAATCCCTCTTCCACTGTTTCAACACTGACACCATAATGCTTTATTTTCCCTTCCTGCTTCAAACGGTCCAGCACTGCAAAAACTTTACCGTCCTGAAGGATTTCAAGGGGCGGACAATGAATCTGATATAAGTCAATTGCTTCTCTGTTCAAGCGCTTCAAGCTGTTTTCGCAGAAGGTTCGAACATTTTCATAAGTGTAGGTGTCGGCTGCATGAATATCTCCGCCTCGGCAAAATTTTGTCGCAATGTGAATATCCTCTTCCTTCCCCTTAGACACCTTAGCCAGCAATTCCTCACTGTGTCCATTCCCATAGACATCGGCCGTATCAAAGAAATTCACCCCTTCCCCTATTGCCCTGTCAAGCGATTTCAGTGCCTCTTCATCATCCGTTTTCCCCCATGAACCGCCAATCGCCCATGTTCCAAAACTGACCTCGCTTATCTTCAGACCTGTTTTCCCCAGCTCTCTATACTTCATATTAGAGCCTCCTTGTTTCCATTATTTTCGAAACTGTGTTAACTCTTCAGACAGCATTTTGGTTTGACCATAGACCTTCTTGTAGATTCGGTATAATTCTTCATACCTTTTTACATTCTCTTGAATAGGCTCATATTCCTTCACAGTCTGCAACATCGTGTTCGCACACTCCTCTAATGACGAAAACCACCCTGCTCCAACTGCTGCAAGCATGGCCGCTCCCATCCCTGGCCCTTGTTCACTTGATAGCTTCAGGACTTTTGCATTAAAGATATCTGCCTGCATCTGCAGCCACGCTTCATTTTTGGCTCCGCCGCCAATTGAGATAATTGTGTCGATTGTCTTACCGTGCTCTCGAAAAATCTCAATTGATTCATTTAAGGAAAAGGTAATACCCTCCAGTACAGCACGAACAAAATCTCGGCGTTTATGTGTTGCATCTATTCCTATGAAACTGCCCCGAATCAATGCATCTGCATATGGTGTTCTCTCACCTGCTAAATATGGGGTAAATAACAGTCCGTTTGACCCAATTGGAACAAGATTTATTTCTGCCAGCATTTCCTCAAAACCATCATGCTCGGCAAAAGTATCTTTAAACCAGCTCAAGCTGTGACCTGCTGCTAATGTCACTCCCATCGTATAATAGGCATTTTCCTCTCCATGATTGAAGTAATGTACCTTTCCTTGAAAATCCTTCTCTGCTTTTTCTTCATAGGAAAGCACAACACCAGATGTGCCGATGCTGCAAAGTGTTTTCCCACTCGCCAGAATACCTGCGCCGATTGCTCCACAAGCATTATCCGCACCGCCGGCGAACACTTTGCATTCAGGAGACAGCCCTGTTTTCTCCGCAACTTCTGCTGTGACAGTTCCAACAAGTGCATGTGATTCAACAAGCTGCGGACAAAGACTGGCATCAATGCCGAACAATTCACAAAGCTCTGCACTCCATTCTTTTTTACTTATATCTAACAAAAGAGTGCCTGCAGCATCGGAGTATTCTGTATGTATGCTGCCAGTGAGCCTGTACCTGAGATAATCCTTTGGCAGCATGAAAACAGCGGCTTGTTTGAAAAGATCTTCTTCATATTGCTTAACCCATAACAGTTTCGGCAAAGTAAAGCCTTCTAATGCCGGATTTTTTGTGATAGAAAGCAATTTTTCACCAGCCTTTTCCTCAATTAACCGGCACTGCTCTGTTGTTCTCGTATCATTCCAAAGTATCGCGTTTCGCAATACTTGATTTTCCTTATTGAGCAGGACAAGGCCATGCATTTGACCTGAGAAACTTATCCCGTCAATATCCTCTTTCTCCCCTTCGAACACTTCTATGATTTCAGTGAAGCCCTCAAGTGTTTTGTTCACCCACTCCTCAGGGTCTTGTTCACTGTAGCCTGATTTTTCATGGATCAAAGGATACGACTTTGATACCTCATGAGCGACATTTCCGTTTTTATCAACAAGTAAAATCTTTACAGCACTTGTACCTAAATCTACTCCAAAGCAATACTTCATGTCAGATCACCTCATTTAGTCATTTACCTTACCTGTTAAAAAATGTGCTGGTATGATCCCCAGCACATTCTCTCTTTTATACGCGTACTTGCGCTAATGTTTCCAACAAATATTGATTCACAATCGCCTTCAAGCGTTCTTGGCGGCCAGACTTATTTGTCACTTCACCAATTGCAAGAGCATGTTGCTCCAGTTTATGGAGGTTAGTTCTTCCTTCGACGATATCAAGGCCAATTCCTTCCTTAAAGCTTGCATAGCGGTCAGAAATAAAGTCTTCTAGAACTCTATCCTCAATTAGCTTATTGGCAACCTTAAGGCCGATTGCAAAGGAATCCATCCCTGCAATATGTGCATGGAAAAGATCTTCCGCATCAAAAGAGCCTCTGCGCACCTTCGCATCAAAGTTTAAACCGCCTTTGCCAAGTCCGCCATTCAGCAAGATTTCATACATGGCTAAAGTTGTGCTGTATAAATCTGTCGGGAACTCGTCTGTATCCCAGCCAATCAATGTATCACCTTGGTTAGCATCAACAGATCCAAGCATGCCGTTAATTCTCGCTACTCTCAATTCATGCTCAAAAGTGTGACCGGCAAGCGTCGCATGGTTTGCTTCAATATTAAACTTAAAGTGATCCTGAAGATCATATTTCTGCAGGAATGCCAATCCTGTCGCCACATCAAAATCATACTGATGCTTTGTCGGTTCTTTTGGTTTTGGTTCGATTAAGAATGGAGCATCAAAACCGATTTCCTGTGCATAGTCAATCGCCATATGGAAGAAACGGGCTAAGTTATCCTGCTCCAGTTTCATATCAGTGTTCAGCAATGTATCATAACCTTCGCGGCCGCCCCAGAACACATAGTTCTCTGCACCAAGCTCCTTGCCAATTTCAAGGCCTTTTTTCACCTTTGCTGCAGCATACGCAAACACATCGGCGTTATTGGAAGTTGCTGCACCGTGCACATATCTTGGATGTGTAAACATATTAGCTGTATTCCAAAGTAATTTCGTTTTGCTTGTTTTCATATATTCCTTGATCATCGCTACAATCGGGTCAAGATTATCATATGTTTCTTTTAATGTATTTCCCTCTGGTGCAATATCAGAATCATGAAAGCAGAAAAACGGAGCGTTCAGTTTCTCAAATAATTCAAAAGCTGCTTCCACACGGGCTTTTGCCAAATCTAAACCTTTTAAGTGATTCCAAGGGCGGATGGCTGTACCGCTTCCAAACGGGTCCGTTCCATCTGCTGTGAATGTATGCCAATAAGCTACCGAAAAACGGAGCTGCTCTTCCATGGAAACGCCATTTACTATCTCTTCTGGATTATAGTACTTAAAGGAAAAGGGATTTTTCGATGCTGGACCTTCATACCTGATTTGATTGATGTTTTCAAAATACGCCATTGTTAACTGCCTCCTCATTAAAATTATCGATTTTGATATCGCTTACAAAATAAAAGAAAAAGAAAGTCCTATATTCATTTCTCTCTCTATCTTCTTGTTAGCTATGAAGCTATTATATCAGCACAAACTTAGTTTGTCTATTGAATAAATTAAGTTTGTTGCACTTTGTTTGTTTATTAGATAAACTTAATTCAATATTATTAATGTTTTCCGTTATTAATGATAAAATGGGAATATTATTTTTGACAAAAAGGGGGCTAAATGACGTTTATGCCAATCACTTGGAACCAACAGCTTGTAAAAAAGGAAAATAAGTCACTCGTACTTTCACAAATTATCAATCATACTCCACTGTCTCGTGCAGATATCGCACAGCGTTCTGGCCTTAATAAAGGAACCGTTTCCTCGCTTGTAGCGGAGCTGTTAGAGGAAAAATTTATTAATGAATCAGGTCCAGGCGAATCAAGCGGTGGCCGGAGACCAGTAATGCTCCACTTCAACCACGGGGCAGGATACACAATTGGTCTAGATTTCGGTGTCAATTATATACTTGGCGTCCTGACAGATCTCAGCGGCAATATTATTGTACAAAAGAATGTAGCATACAAAAATATTTCCTATGAAGATACAATGAGCCGACTAGTGGAAATTATCACCGCCTTAATAAGCTCTGCCCCAGCCTCTCCTTATGGTATTGTTGGGATTGGAGTAGGCGCACCCGGTATCGTCGATAAGAAAGGAACACTTTTGCTTGCCCCAAACTTAGGCTGGCACGATATTCATTTTCAATCAGAACTGGAGAAAATCTTTCAAGTACCTGTAATTGTTGAAAACGAAGCGAACACTGGTGCCTACGGAGAAAAGCGGTTTGGTGCGGGTCAGCATGCTGATAACTTGATTTATATCAGCGCCGGCATTGGTATTGGTGCAGGAGTTATCATTAACGGTGAGCTTTACAGCGGATTTAACGGCTATTCTGGTGAAGTCGGGCATATGACGATTGATCGAAACGGAGCCAAATGTACATGCGGCAACAAAGGCTGCTGGGAGCTTTACGCTTCAGAACAGGCTTTACTATCAAAAGCAAACAGCAAGAATCTTAAAAAGGAAAGTGACATTTGTTTAGATGATATTTTACTGCTCGCAAAAAAAGAGGACGAACAAGTAATAAATATATTAGAAGAAATTGGTGAGAACTTGGCTGTCGGCATCATTAATATCATCCATGCCTTCAATCCTGAACAAATCATTATCGGAAATCGGCTTGCTTCCTGTAAACAGTGGCTTGAACCAAAGGTAAAGGAAGTTATCAAAGCATATACTTCCCCGTTTAACCAGACAGATATCAGAATTGATTTCTCCGATTTGTCTCTGCCAGTGTCTGCATTAGGAGCGTCTGCTTTTTCAGCAGAAGCATTTCTGAAGGCACAGCTTCAAAGCTAAACACGATAAAAGCGTAAACCAAAAACGGTTCACGCTTTTTTTTACAGCTTATTTGCGGCAAAACATCCATATTCCATTCCAAAACATATCATAGTAACACCCGTCTCCTGTGCGCACAGACGTTATTATGATAATTGGGAATAATCTTTATCAGGAAATCTCATTCTTCCGAATGCTTGCTACGAATTTGCATGAACTTCCAATACGCAACTATGTTCCAAGCCTAAGTCGAATACTTTTCTAATAAATGGTTCTATGCTTGTTGTCGCCAATCCCTGATTTGCGAAAAAAGTAGGAGTTGACAATATCTCTCCATTCCTTGGCATCAGAAAGCTGAACACTTAATCGGTGGAGAACTCCTGTAAATCTCTCTTCATTAATTTTCCCTTTTAGCTTTTGCCAGTCTTGCATCAGCCTCTCTACTTGTTCAACCCCCTCAAAATGGGTGTTATAAATATGCTGAATTACCGTTTCACCAGATTGAAGCACATGCTTATAGGGAACATGGTGAAAGAAAAGCAGCAGCTCATCAGGGCATGTTTCCATAGATTCATATAGTTTATAGTTTTCCTTAAAGTACTGGGACGTGTAGCCTGTTCCGTCTTTAGCTGTACGATTGACACCGATTCCATTGCAGTCAGCAAAATGATAGGTTCCCCAAACCGAATACTCATATCCGTCAATATTCGGCCCATAATGATGGCCGGGATTTACCATCCAGCCGACTCCAAGGGGTGAGGTATATGCTTCGTATATACTCCACGATTTACGCAGCATATCGCATACCTGCAGCATAACTGCTTCATCCGTTCCAAATGTCTGAGCGACCCATTCTTCTGTAATCATCTCCTCCGAATAGTCAGGGTTCCAGGCAAGGCGGCCGTAACCATACAAATTAGCCTGTGCAAGGGTATGTCCCGTCCAGTTCCAATTATCGCCGATGTTCGCTACTGCTGTTATTCCACCATGCTTGTTTCCATAAAGGGAGCCATCGACAGATCTTTTGACAAAAGATTCTTGCCCTTTCGCATAGGTGTCAAAATCCAGTACTTCCTTCCATTGGGGAACAAGATAACATACATGCTTCTGCTGCCCTGTATATTCCTGCGTAATTTGAAACTCTAACATTTGATTCGTGTCAGGCATTGCTCCGAACAGTGGCGAAACAGGTTCTCTCACTTGAAAATCCATTGGCCCATTTTTGATTTGCAGTATTACATTATCTAAAAACATACCGTTTAGCGGCCTAAAATGATCATATGCCGCACGAGCCCGGTCTGTCTTTCTGTCCCGCCAATCCTGAAGGCAGTTATAAACAAAACAGCGCCAAATTACAATACCGCCAAATGGCTGCAAAGCTTCTGCAAGCATGTTAGCACCATCTGCATGATTTCTGTTATAAGTAAATGGACCTGGACGGTGCTCAGAGTCCGCTTTAATGAGAAAGCCACCAAAATCTGCTATTTCATTGTAAATCTCTTGCGCTTTTTCCTTCCACCAGTTTTGCACTTGCGGATTTAATGGATCTGCAGTGGGTAAGCCGTCAAGCTCCATCGGACTGGCAAAATTAATGCTCAAAAATGTTTTAATTCCATACTTCCTAAAAACTGATGCTAGTTTCGCCACTTCCGGCAAATATTGATCTGTTATTAGCTTTGTCTCTGTTTTATGTACATTGACATTATTTACAGCTATGGCATTAATGCCTACAGAAGCTAAAAGTCTGGCATAATCTTTTATTCTCTCTGAATCAGCTAGGATTTGATCATCTTTATAGAAAATAGAGTTTCCTGCATAGCCCCTCTCGATTGAGCCATCCATATTATCCCAATGATTAATCATCCTAAATTCGTTTGTTGGATTCTCTATTGTTTCCATGTTTATATTTGTACCAGTTTGAAGCATTCGCAATAGATGGAATACGGCATAAAGAATACCCTTATCTGTTTTGCCGATTAAATATAAGCATTCCTCCTTATTGTCCATCCGTATGCAAAATCCTTCTTCATTCAATTGAGAGCTCAGCTGCGCTACATCTATTTCCGCTGGTAACTCAGGGCTGTTTATTGTTGCTAAAACAATGGCTGATGTTTGTCTTTGATTGATTGCTGGCGGGGTGCCGACAATGGCTGATAAGCCTCTGTACAGCTCTTCAACCGCTGTTTGTGTTACATCTGTTTTACTGTATTCGGACACATTAATATTCGTAAAAAAAGCTCTCTTTACTTTTGGATTTCTTTCATATTGAAGCCAGCAGCAATATTCTGCATAATCCTTTTCAATAGTCTGCGAAGCACCCATACTTAGCTCTCCTCTCAAGTTTCATACATCTTAGCCTAAACACCTGAATACGCCATAAATCCGCCGTCAACTGGGATACTGATGCCTGTTACAAACCCGCTTGATGAGTCATCCGCAAGCCATAACAAGGTGCCTAATAAATCCTCCGGTTTGCCAAGCCTTTTTTGCGGTGTATGGGCAAGGATTTTGTTTGTTCTTTCTGTATAACTGCCGTCATCATTTTTTAAAAGTGCTTCATTTTGTTTTGTCAAAAAAAATCCCGGAGCAATAGCATTCACTCTGACACCACTTTCGGCCATGTGAACGGCGAGCCATTTCGTAAAGTTCTCTATGCCTGCTTTTGCTGCACTGTATGCAGGCACTTTTGTCATTGGACTTGGTGCGCTCATCGAGGAAATATTGATGATAGTGCCTTTATTGCCAACCATTCTTTTCGAAAAAACCTGCGTTGGAATCAATGTCCCGATAATGTTAAGATCGAAAACATATGAAAAACCTTCCAAGGTCAAATCGAAAAAGCTAGTCAATGTTTTATCCTGAAGGTCCTCAAGCTGTAATGTCTCTTTAGAGGTAATTCCGTTGGCATGATTCCCTCCTGCCCCATTAATGAGTACATCGCAAGCTCCAAATGCCGAAAACACCTTTTTCTCTGCCTGTATTACATCCTCTTTTTGGACAACATCACATTGTACCGCAATCGCCTCTCCACCGTTTTTTATGATGTGATCTGCAACAGCTGCCGCTTTTTCATACGTACGATTAAGTATCGCTACCTTCATTCCCTGTCTCGCCAACTCTTTGGCCATACAGCTGCAAAGAACGCCTCCGCCTCCAGTCACAACTGCTACTTTACCAGTTAATCCCTCATATATTGGAAGCATTTAATGCACTCCTTTTTATATTCTGTTTTCTTTGTTCAAGACTGTCCCAAATGCCCAGAATATACATTATTCCTAAAGCCCTGTCATATAAGCCATAACCTGGACGAGCCTGCTCCCCCCATATCATGCGACCGTGATCTGGACGGAAATAACCGGAGAATCCTCCGTCATGAAGAACCTCTACAATTTCACAAATATCAAGAGAACCATCTGCACTTCGATGGGAGGACTCCTCAAAGTCACCATTTTCGAATATCTTCACATTTCGGATGTGTACAAATGGAACACGATCCATCTGCAAAAAATGAGCCATAATTTCGGGAATATTATTAGCTGGATTAGCCCCTAATGACCCTGAACAGATGGTGAGTCCATTTGCTGGATTATCGACAAGTTTGACAATCCGCTCTAAATTCTCTTTATTGACAACAATTCTAGGCAGCCCAAACACTGGCCATGGCGGATCATCTGGATGAATGGCCATTTTAATCCCGCAGGCATCTGCAACAGGAATAATTTTCTCCAGAAAATATTTCAAATGTGCAAACAGGTCTTCTTCCGTTATAGCACTATAGGAGCGAAACAGTTCCTCAAGCTTGGCAAGACGCTCTGGTTCCCAGCCTGGAAGTGAAAATCCCTTTGAACCATCAGCTATTTTCTTGACAAGGAAGAAGGGGTCCATATCAGCAAGTTTATTTTTTTCATAAGCAAGTACATTGGATCCATCAGCCAGCTCCTTAGCAAGATCTGTTCGTGTCCAATCAAAAACTGGCATAAAATTATAGCAAATCACTTTTACACCAATTGCTGCTAAGTTGCGGATTGTCTCTTGAAAATTGCTTATATACTTGTCGCGCGAGGGAAGGCCAAGTTTAATGTCCTCATGAATATTCACACTTTCAATTACTTCAAGCTGAAGTCCTTTGCCGTTGATTTCTTGTTTTAATGCCAGCAGCTTTTCCAATGGCCAAACTTCCCCGACAGGAATGTCAAATAAAGCTCCAGCTATCCCCTCCACTCCGGGAATTTGCCTAATATGGTCTAAAGAAACACTGTCATCCTCTGCCCCAAACCACCTAAATGTCACTTTCACACTTTTTTCCTCCAAGCTTTTAAAGTTTCTATATGCTGCTGATAATCAGCACTGCCAATAAATTCACTTATATGAAATAATCGGGATACTTAACTTTAAGGTCATTTTGTTCAATTACAACAAGGCGAAGATGTTGCTCCATTATTTCCATTGCCTCTTTTTTCTTACTCTCGGTTATAAACTGAAAGACTTTCTTATGCTGATAAATAATAATTTCCCAATTAGAATTACTTGTGAGCCTTAAAAGCCTTAATCTATTAAAATGGCTATTTAGTAACTCCAGCATTCTCCATGTTCTTTCCTTTCTGCAGCCCTTAAAGATTAACTGGTGAAATTCCTCATCCAATTCAAACAGTTCATGATGGTTGTTGTGTTTGGCGCAAAGCTCTTGTAAGGCAATATTTTTTTCCAGCTTGTTTTTGTACTCATCAGGAAATAGCTCACACGCAAGTGCAACAATCTCTTTTTCTATTTTTTCTCTTATAAATCGCCCTTCCTCTACATACTCCAAGTTTATTTTTGAAACAATTGTGCCAATCTGAGGTATGACATCAAGAAGGTCTTCTTGGGCAAGCATCATAAAAGCCTCTCTCACAGGTGTTCTACTTACACTGAGTTCATCTGCTATCTCCTTTTCAGAGATTTTTGTGCCTGGCTTTAATTCCAGATTGAGTATTTTTGTTTTTAATATCTGGTAAGAAAAGTCTCTTGTTGAACCAGTGCCTTTTTTAACCGGCATAGGTTTCCTCCTATCTTCCTAGCTGTGGTGCCAACTATAGGAATCCAGATTTCTGCTTAATGTCATATCTCGCGTCTTAAAATGATGACGTCCTTTGCATCAATCGTTATTTTGTCACCGCTTTTGTATATTTTTTTATCTAAAAGTGAGTAGCTGGCATCATCTATAATGATTTCTTTTTCTTCGTCCCCATGGTTCATAGCAAAGGAAAAGATATAGTTATCCTTCTTGCGCTCTGTTATTTCAACACCAGAATCAGCCTGAATCATACAGCTGATTCCTCTGGACTCTAGTATTGATGCAAATAGCTTCTCAAGAAACTGCCGATTTGGTTGGCTGCCAATGTACCAGCCTTCTCCCTTTCCAAATTTATTTTTTGTTACAGCCGGCATGCCTGCATAAAAATCCTGTCCATATTCGGCAATAGTTTCCGCACCCTCTGTCTGAATAACATCATAAATTAAGCTGCAGTCATAATTACCTTTCCAGTCGCCATAGCTGACAACAAGGGAGTTCCTTTCGTTTGGCATCGATGTATCTGTCTCATCAATGCGGATTCCAAGCAAGTTCTTCAGTAATCCCGGATTATCATCCAAAATAGCATTATCATTTTCATCAACAATCCCGCTTAAATAGGTTGTGATGAAGCATCCGCCATTGGCAGTGAATTGCTCTGCTTTTTTATGAAAGTCATCTTTAATCATGTGCAGTAACGGTGCTACAACAACATCATATTTCTCAAGATCACCATCTATGCTGATCATATCAATAGCAATATTCTGCGAAAAAAAGGCCTGATAATAATGAATCATTGTTTGCTGGTAGTTCATGTAACGCGTAGGACCGTCTGATATTTCCACTGACCACCAGCTGTCCCAATCGAATACGAATGCTACTTTTGCCGCTGTTTCTGCTGAAATAAACTGATTTCCAACAGCAGACAATTCTTCCCCCAACTTCTTCACTTCTTTAAAAGCCCTTGTATCGTTGCGACTGGCATGGTTAATAACCGCACCGTGATATTTCTCAGAGGCTCCCTTTGATTGTCTCATTTGGAAAAATAGAACAGAATCAGAACCATGGGCAATAGCCTGATAACTCCATAAGCGCATTACTCCAGGCCTTTTCACAGGATTAATATCCCTGCATGCTGTCGTTGTCGGTGTTTGTTCCATCAGCCAAAAAGGCTTGCCTTTTTTCAAGCCCCTCATCAAGTCATGTGTCAAAGCCATCCTTGCCTCTGAGTGCATGTCAGGCGGATAATTATCCCATGAAATGAAATCAAGATGGTCTGCCCACTTAAAATAATCTAGAGGTCTAAACATCCCCATAAAATTTGTTGTTACAGGAACGGAAGGTGTTACTGCCTTTAATTCTGCTTTCTCACCTAAAAAGTTGTTTAAGAGACTGTCAGAATTAAAGCGCATATAATCTAATGTTATGCCTTGAAAAGCTGTTACATTTTCTCTGCCGTAATGTTCACTTAAAGCATTAGGAGCAACAATTTCATCCCAATCATAAAAATAATGAGACCAAAAAATCGTATTCCAAGCTTCATTCAATTTTTCAAGACTTCCGTATTTTTGTTTCAGCCAAACACGAAATGCTTTTTCACAATTTTCACAGTAGCAGGTACCACCATATTCATTGTTAATATGCCAGGCGCTAATATCCATATGGCCGTATCTTTCCGCCATTTTCTTTGCCATTAAACGTGAATATTTTTGATAGATAGGACTATTCGGGCAAGAATTATGCCGCTGTCCAAACTTATGCTTTCTTCCCTCAAAATCGACTCGAGTCACTTCGGGATATTTTTTGGCCAGCCACGGTGGATGCGCTGCTGTTCCCGTTCCAAGACAAATATTTTTGCCCTTTTTCTGAAGCAGTTCCATCACCTTGTCAAAAACAGTAAAATCAAACGTATTTTCATCCTTCTGGATGATGGACCAAGAAAAAACACCGACAGTCAATGTATCAATATTAGCTTCTTCAAACAGCTTCATATCTTCTGACCATACATCCTGAGACCATTGTTCCGGATTATAATCGCCTCCGTAAAGAACTTTTTGCATGACTAATACCTACCTTTCTTTAAAGTCTATTTATCTCGTTTAATGAACGTAGCTTCCACGTCTGTCAGCAATCGGCGGGCGTTCTTGATAAGAAGTAAGCCAATAATACTTGCAACAAACAATAGGATAAAATCAGATGTCAGCATTGTGACGAAAACAATTAACAGCAGAATAAAAATATTTCCAAGCGATGCTTTTACATGTGTAAAACTATAAAAAATGGACAGTTTGAAAATATCTTTTTTTCTGAACTCAAACTTTGCATTAAGAATAAGCATGTTTATGCTTATTAAAACAGCAAGTAAAAACAGGATATAAAGAACAATGGAAATTAGTTGCTCTATTAGTAAAGCTGTCTGATTTAGATATTGCAGGTCTATTAATAAAACACTAAAAACGGCGAGTATCATGCACCATAGAAGTAACGTATTCTTAATATTTGTTTTATAACCATAGAAGTAATCCGAAACAGTAATAGCCTCTTTTGTTCTCAACAACTTTTCCAATACATACAGCAATCCTGATATGGCGGGTCCTGTTGGAATCAGTGCAATCATATAGATAAGAATGTTTGAAAATGAAGGCTCTAATGCCATAAAGAAAAAAATAAAAACAGCATTGACTGAAACAAATAAAAAATTGGCTAAAAGCAGTGAGTAGACATAGTTCGTAAAGGTAAACAGTATACCCTCGCCAAATTCCTTCTTCCCTTCCAACTCTCTGCCCCCCTTTTTAAAAGCTGCCTCTTCCAATAATATTGGTGAGGCAGCAATCGTTATCAGTTGTTCTTTTTATAATCTTGATACGTTTTATTAGAAAGTTCCAAATACTGGTCCAACCCTTGTGTTTTCAATTCTTTTACAAATTGGTCAAATTCACTCAAACTGCGTGACCCTATTATAAATTTAAGTGTATTTTGATCAGTGAAATCCTTTAAAGGTGTGCTCAATAGTGTCGCTTTTTCCCGGTCCTCAGTCGTATAAGGAATTGGCGGTTCTGCCGGTATCACCTTTTTTGTATTAGCCATGTTTTCTTGGAATTTTATCTCCTCCTCACTCATCATAGAATGAAGAAGTTCTGTCGTCCCTCCATATGCAAACACGCCGCCTGAGAAACCGTAATCAACACGCAAGTCCTTTGTGCAAGTCGGATTTAAACCGTTATAATTAACATCTTCCGTAAGCTTGCGTGTCCCATCACTTTTCGTATATGTCGTGCCTTCCACTCCCCACTTTGCAAATTCCTGCCCTTCATCGCTGTAGTACAGCCAATCTATAAACTGTAGGATCGCTTTAAAGTAATCGCTTTCTTTTATTTTCGAAGAAATCATCACACCATTCTCAAGCCTGGAGCCTCCCATCAATTGGCCAGCCGGTCCGCCGGGAACAGTGATTTTTTGGATTTTATATTTTCCTTTCCCAATTGTTTTATCCATATCTACCCTATGCAAATTAATTGTCTGTGAATTGCCGTTGATGATAAATGACTTTCCTGTCACAAATTTTTGAATGGCCTGGTCATCCGTTTGTGTAAAGCTTTCTTTATCCAGCAGCTCTTCTTCTACTAATTTATGAAAATAGGTAAGCATATCTTTATATTCATTTGTCGTTGCAGCATAAACAAACTCATCCTTACTTTGATCATAGCTTAATCCATTGCCAAATCCCCATCCTGCTTTTGTGCCAAAGCCTGCAGCAGCAACATTTAATGTACTGTTGAAAGTGAATTGATCAGAAAACGGGATAACATCTGGATATATCTCCTTCAGCTTTTTCATCGTTTCATATAATTCATCCCATGTCGTAGGAATCTCGAGATTATTTTCCTCCAATATGTCTGTTCTCATAAGAAGGGTATAATCTGGCCAAACCTCTTCATGCAAGCCTGGTAATAAGTAGTATTTCCCATCATTCTGCCGCAAGCCTTCCAATTCATCTTCAAGTTTCCATTTTTGCACTTTTTCTTTAAAATTAGGCATCATATCAATATAATCGCTTACAGGCAATATTGCTCCTGATGAAACAAAAGCTGATTCTTCTCCAGGGTAGGTTTTCGGAATGATTAACGGCGAATCACCAGAACTCATTAATAAGCTTCTTTTTTGCGGATAATCACTCATCGGAACAGTTGTAGGCTTTAATGTAACATTTGTCATTTCCTTTAGTTTTCCCCAAAACAACCAATCCTTTTTATAAGGGTAGTTTGGATGGTCAGAATAAAGAATCGATAAATCAAACTCTTCTGTTGCTTTAAATAATTCTCCAGCCTGATAGGATTCCATCGCCCCTTTAGAAGATACTTTTCCATCTGAACTGGCAGGGTTATCTTTCGAGCAGCCGGCAATAACAATGACACACACCAATAATAAAGCAAACAACAGCCTTAATCTTTTTAAGCTTTTTTTCATTTTTTTTCCTCCCCATCTATTTATTAAAAAGTGCATTGAATTCTTTATACAACAAGCTCACTGCACTAAAGACCGCTTTAGCATTACTTGACAGAGCCCAGCATGACGCCAGAAACAAAATATTTTTGTACAAAAGGATAGACAGTAAGAATCGGTAAAATGGTGAGCACCATTGTAACTGATTTAATATTTGCAGAAATCTGCGTCAAATTATCTGCTGATGTTGCCCCTGTTGCCATACTACTCGTTGCTCCTGCAATCATATTCCGCAAATAAATGGTCACTGGGAACAGCTCTTTTTTATCTAAATAGAGGAAAGCGGAAAACCAGGAATTCCAATACGAAACTGCATAAAACAAAATCATTGTTGCGATAACAGCTTTGCTTAGAGGCAATATAATTTTCAGGAGAATTCCGTAAGTGTTTAACCCGTCGATGGATGCAGCTTCCTCGAGTTCCTCTGGCATGTTTTCAAAAAAGGATTTCATAATCAGCATATTATAAATGCTGATTGCTCCAGGTATTACAATCGCCCACATTGTATTATTGAAACCTAAACTATTAATCAAGACATAATTTGGAATCAAGCCCCCATTAAAAAACATGGTGAAGACGGCAAAAACAGTGAGAAACTTTCTGCCTACAAGCCTTTTTTTCGAAAGGGCATAAGCAAAAATGGTTGTTAAAAACATGGAAATGGATGTGCCTACAACGGTATAAACTACCGTGTTTTTATAGTTGATCCAGAAAATTTTATCGGAAACAACTTTTTTATATGTTTCCATATTAAAGCCCTTAGGTAGCAAGCTGACTTTACCTGCATTAATGTAAGCTTCACTGCTGAATGACTGTGCAATAACATTAATAAATGGATATAGGGTACAAAAGACAATTATTATTATCAACAGGACAAACACATTAAATACCTTGAATATCTTGTATTGCTTGGATTCTTTCATGCTTTTTCCCTCCTACCATAAGCTTCGTTCTGTTAATTTTCGTGAAATCGAATTGGCAGTCAAGACAAGCACCAACCCAATTATTGATTCAAATAACCCAATTGCTGTCGCATAACTGAAATTATTCGATTCAAGACCGACACGATATAAGTAGGTAGAAATCACATCTGATGTCTCATATGTCAAAGGGTTATAAAGAAGGAGAATTTTTTCAAAGCCTATCGCTAGAAAGCTGCCAGTATTTAAAATCAATAAAGTAACAATGGTGGGTAATATTCCAGGTATTGTGATATGGAGCGTTTGCTTCCACCTGTTTGCTCCATCGATTTTCGCTGCTTCATAAAGTGACTGGTCAATAGTGGTCAGTGCAGCTAAATATAAAATCGCTCCCCATCCCATTCCTTGCCATATCTCTGAACTAATATATATCGTGCGAAACCATTCTGCACTTTGGATAAAATTCACCTTTTCACCTGTAAAAAACTCAACAATAGAATTAATAGAACCATTAAGTGCTGTCAATTGCAGGATCATTCCCGCGATAATGACAATTGATAAGAAGTGAGGCAAGTAGGATGCAGTCTGTACAAATCTTTTAAATTTAGTTGATTTGATTTCATTTAGAAGCAATGCAAACAGAATTGGCATTGGGAAGCAAAACAGCAAGGTTAAACCACCCAAAATGAATGTGTTTTTAAAAACATTCCAAAAAACTGGATCATTAATAAACATCTTGAAGTAGTAAAGCCCAACCCATTCTTCCCCGTAAACTTTTCCACCTGGCATATACCTTCTAAAGGCAATCACATTTCCAAGCATTGGGCCGTACTTAAAAATCAATAGATAAATAATGGGCAAAATCAACAGGGAATATAACTGCCAATCCTTGCGAATCGCAATAAGGGATATCTTTATCTTGCTTTTTTTCGTCTTAACTGATGCCTTTTTTGTTCGTTTCACTATTTCTGTCTCCATTAAAATCCCCCTCATCTTTTAGGATGGAATAAAGCTGTGCACTCAAAAAATGAATACACTCATAAACTAAAGTGTTCACAAACTAACTAAACGGAATACTAGTATGGTAGTTTGCCGTCAGCAAGATCTGTTTAATAAATGTTATTTTAGTGAGAAATGCTTTATTTAAGTAGATTGGTGATTAATGTTCATAGGATGTTTTAGAGCCGTCAGGATGCGAGCAAATGCTGCGGAGTTTTAATTATGTGTTTGATAAACGTTGCTATTACAGAAATGTATGCGGTTTCATTAATAATGTAGTTTTAGTATAGCACCGTTACTTAGTTAGTGCAATGCACAAACTAAGTATTTTCTGAAATTTTCCATTGTTCTAATTTACCTTTAAAAAAACTGGCTGCTTCATTAAACAGCCAGTCTTTTCTTTCCTCTTTTCTCAATCTGTATAAAGCTGTAATTCGCTCCCGCCATCCAAATCCAGGCAAGTGAAATACCTCCGAAAAATGGAATAACGCCAGGCATATATAACAAAAGACTAACTGTCACTGTTGTAAGAATTAGCATGAATAATGTAATATGCAGATGATACGCTCCAAGGATTAGAGCATATTTAAGATAGTCGCCAAGCTTCAAGTCATAGTGGACATAAACTGGGAAAAAGTATGCTAGCAATGTTAGAAAAACAGCTGACAGCAAAAGTAACAGTCCTGTCATCATCCCTTTTATTACACCATTTGTAAACTGGAGAAACCAATAGTCCAAGCAAAGAATCATGCCAAGTAATATTAGGATAATTCCTAATATATTTACTTTAATGAATTCTTGTTTATACACATCATGGAATGTCCTCCAGACAGGAATGTCCTTTTCTCTTCTCAGCCATTTCCTTATCACCGCAAACATAGCTGTAGTCGCAGGCATGAACCCGAATACAAACAAACCTGCAGCTGTATATGCCATCCATAAGATATTAAGGTAAGCACCTCTAGTGATCCACTCACAAACAGTGAACAGCTTTCCCATCGATTTCGCCCACATATTCCCACCTCTTATTATTCTTACTTGCTTTCTGCAAGCCAAAGAATGCTTGTCACACCGCGCGGATAATACTTACTGCCCGCAATCTCCCCTGCAATAATCTGGTCGCTCCAGCTCCATACGGAAAGAACGGGATGTGTCAGCCACTTAACATGAGCGGCATCTGCTTTCGCTCCCTTTTCATCCCATTGCCAGCCAAGGATTTCTCTAGCGATAAATTGACTTAAATAAATTTTACTGAGCCATGAGTTGCTGCTTGTTGAAGATATTTTCCAGCCGCCGTCTTCAAACAGACAAACTCCTTCTGTCATTACTGTTTTTAGGTGTTTTTTCAATGCCTGAATATAGGGGCCGAACCGTCCTGTCTCTTCAAGCGCTTCCTGGCAGTTTGTGAAGTATGGGAAAATAAGCCCTTCAATTGCTGGAATTATTTTAGAATCATTGCCTTCTCCAATTACTGCTGGGATATAGCCTTCTGTTGTCACATTCTCCACAATCGTATTTGCGCATTTTTCTGCTTGTAGGCCTGCTTGCTTTGCCAAGTCTTCTTTTCCCTGTTCCTTGAATATTTTTTCAAGGGCGACATAAGATGCCCAAATTTTCCCTGCGAGATAAATATTATTTCGCGCTTGCCCCAACGAGACATCTAAGCTGTCATATGTGGTTATTTCAGCCCCGCCCATTACTCGGGAGGAATCCAGTCCCATCAAGCCGTTTCTCTTTTCTGGAATTGGGTGGTCTCTGTTTACCATGCTTTCAAAGCAGCGCTCCACCATTTCCATATTCTCTTTTAGCCAAGCTTCATCGGCTGTATGTGACACGTAAACAGCAGCACATAAAATCCAGTTTACAAGTTGTTCATGTGTCATATGGGAAAAACAACCGTCAAGCCCATACAGTTCGTATGAAGAGTAATGCGGACGGGAGATTGTATTGGCAACACCCATATCATGTGTAAAGCTGATGCCGCCAGGGTATTCCGTATCACTGCCAGGGAACCGGACTTTATCTTCGTAGCTGAAGCGCTTCACAAACATATCTAACTCATTTTTTACTGTCCAAGGATTCATTTTCAGCTCAAAAAATATTTGATCAACAGTTAAATCAAAGGTGTTCATCATTCTGTATTCCCCTTCATTGACAACCCAGAACGGCTCACCGTCACAAATAAGGAGCTGTGTGGAACCATAATAGCTGCGAATCGAGTGAATCAGCATGAACTGCTGGTCTGCAGATAACTGGTTAGCAGCTAATAGGCGGTCATCCGCAGCTTCTGCTCTTTTTGCAATCTCATCAAAATGTTCCAACGCGTAGGCTGCGACAGACTCGATATTTTTAAAGTACTTCGTATAGTAATAAGATGTATCCATGCCGGCAGTAACAATTCCACCGCGATAGAAACAGACAGCAAACCGGTATGTCCTCGATTCTCCTGCAGGAACATCTGCGACTAGTGCACCGAGCGGACCTAATCCAAATGTCCAGTTTTCTTCTTGCGGTGTCGTCAAGATATTTTCCATGCTGAAATGCATAGCGGAGTTAATATCTGCATTACTTGCGGCGATTGCAGTCAGCCTGCCTTGGCCGATTCCAGCGATTCCGTCCATCGTATCATCGAGCCGCCTCATAGAGCTGTACGGGTCACTGCCCTCATACCCAAAAAACGCCCGCCTAGCTTTTGTTCCTTTTGTATTATCAACCGTCAATTCTGCGAGGACTGCCGGAAGAAGAATCCTCTTCATTTCCTCCTCATTGCCCTTCCCCGGTTCTGGTACAGATTCTACTTGTGTATAAACTTTGAAGGTTAAGTCCCCTGCTTTCCATGTATCTGTTCCAAGCTTAAATTCTCTTGTTACCTTCTCCTTTGAAAACGGGAAAATAATATTTGGCTTGTCTGGATCAGGGTCCATATTTTCAATATCATAGCGTTTGCTTTCGTCATCTTCCTGATAATCAAAAAACGGAAATGCCTCGTAAATCCCCTCTTTATCTAAGCTTTCCGCACCAATATAAACATTCTTTTTTGGTGAACGGCCCAGTTCCAAATCAAGCCCTCCGCCTGCTGCTGGAAATCCGAGTGTAAAGCTTGCGAATGCCCCAATTGGGGAGTGATGTGCATTAAAAAACATATTTTCCGGCATAAATCACAGCTCCTTTTCTTTTTTATCCTTTGACAGAACCTGCTGCCAATCCTTCAACAATACGATTGCTCAATGCGATGAACGCAATTAATATCGGAATAATGCTGATCATTAACGTTGCCCCAATCGCTCCCCAATCTGTCAAATATTGACCGACGAAATTATTGACACCAACCGTTAATGTCTTCCACTTATCTGAACTGATAAAAGTATTTACGAATACAAATTCATTCCAGTTATAAATCATGTTGATGATAATGATTGTTGCCATGACGGGGGTGGTCATTGGCAAGGTGATTTGAAAAAAGATTCTGTGTATGGAGCAGCCATCCATTACGGCTGCCTCTTCGATTTCTCTAGGAAGTGTTTGATAGAAGCCTAATAGAATCATAATTGTTAATGGCAGATTAAAAGCCGTATATGAAATAATGATGGAGATAGGATTATCAATTAGATGCAAGTTGTTAAAGAAGCTGAATAATGGAATAAGTGTGGAATGCAATGGAATCATAATGCCTACCATAAACAGTCCGAGAACAAGCTTGCTTAGTTTCCAGTACATCCTTGTGATCGCAAAGGTGACAAAGCTTGCTAAGATTACAGTTAACATTACTGCTACAACCGTTATCCAAACACTGTTAAAGAAATACAGGCTGATATTTCCTTGTGTCCAGACCTTTACGTAATTACCCCATTGCGGGTCCTTCGGCAGAGCAAATGGAGATAAACCAAATACTTCTTGGTTTGTTTTCAAGGAAAAAAAGAACAGCCAAACTAGCGGATAGATTTGAAATACAGCAATAATACCTAGAATCAGATAAAGAAACCCAAAGCCTACTTTCGAGCTTATCGAGCCTTTTGTTTTAGGCGAAGTGTGAGGAATGGTCTTCGTTCTCTTTTGTGCTGTAATTTCACTCATATCTTCACTCCTCCCTTCTTAATACTGGACATCGTCTTTTGATGCCGTTAATTTTTGGATAAGCCATGTCATAACAAGGCATAAGATAAGTAAGGCAAAGCCAATCGCACTGCCATAGCCAAAGTTATATGTCTTAAAGGCCTCTTTGTACATATAGGATGCGATTACTTCACTGGAGCCGTTTGGTCCGCCTCCTGTCATGACATAAATAAGGTCAAAATATTTTAGGGAGCCGACAATGGCGAGGACAATCGTTACTTTAATAACACCTGAAATGAGCGGCAGCTTTATTCTGTAGGCTATCTGCAATGGTGTTGCACCATCAATTCTTGCCGCTTCAATCACTTCCTCCGGCACGTTTTTTAATGCGGCATAGTAGATAATGATATAAAAGCCTGCATATTGCCAAATAATCGGAACAAAGATAGCGATAAGTACAAGATTAGGATCTGCCAGCCATATTGGTGTATATTCTACACCGAGCAGCTCTAGCAATTTATTAAGCATCCCATTTGTCGGATCAAATATTTTCAGCCACAGCTGGGCAATCGCAACAGACGATAACAGCATTGGAATTAGATAAATTTTCCGAAGCAGATTTGCTCCTTTAATCCTGCTGGCAAGGATAATAGAAATGACTAAGTAGAATATTAGGCTTATTGCTGAAAATAAAGCCAATAAGACAGAATGATACGTACTGGTCCAGAACATCTTATCCTTTATGAGCTGTAAATAATTATCCAGCCCGATAAATTTCATTGCCCCGATGCCATCCCAATCCATCAGCCCGTAATAACCTGTCAGGACAATCGGAATATATATCAGCACAAGTATTAGGAGCAAGGCAGGCAGCACGTATAAGCAAATCGCGATTTTATTGGACATGACTGTTTTCATTACCTATTCCTCCTTCCTTTGACTTTAGTTTAGGGGCAAAAAGAAATTGCCCCCGCTTGCTTACTCTTCTTCCGCTAAAGCTTCTTCCTGTTTCTTCACAAATTCTTTTGGAGTTGCCTGACCGCCAAACAAGGATTGAATCATATCCAAGTGGACTTGTGCAACACTTGAACTCATTTGTACGTCTGCATATAAAGTCAAGTTGGAAGCAGTGCCTAAATCATTGAGTATATCAATATACATTTGGTCAAGGTCTGTATTGGAAGTGTCAACAACAGTAGCAGGAATCACTCCAGCATCTGTGACTGAATGCTTGCCCCACTCCTTGACAAGATAGGAAACAAAATCTTTTGCTTCTTCCTTCACCTTTGAGTTCTCTGACACAAACAACCCGACTCCAGGTCCGCCTACATAGCTGTTGATATCTCCTTTACCGCCATCATATGTCGGAAACTTGAAGTAGCCCACCTTCTCCTTAAACTCATCCGTTACATCAGGGCTTGTTGTGTAGTTCGGCAATTCCCAAGTCGCCATCAAATACATGGCTGCCTGTTCATTCATGAAATAGCCTTTTGCCTCATCATTTGATAAACCATTAAAGCCTTTCACAAATGCTCCCATATCAACTAGCTTCTTCACTTCCTCAGCCGCACTAAGCAAGCTTGGATCTTCAAAGCTTCCAGACCGGTTAATGGCATTAGCCAATGCCTCTGGCCCGCCAATACGGTCAGCAAGATACATATACCACATCGATCCAGTCCATCTGTCCTTGTTTCCAAGCGTAATAGGTGTAACCCCTTTATCTACTAAAGTCTTTACTACTTCTAAAAACTGATCGTATGTTTCTGGGATTTCAAGATTGTATTTCTCGAAGATTTCTTTGTTATAGTAGACTGGTGTAATATTAAGCTCTAGTGGCAAACCATATGTTTTTCCATCTACTGCATATGCTTCTGTCGTCCCTGCAACAAACGAATCTTTAAAATCGCTTTTCATCTAATGGTGCAAGCATATTTCCTTCCACGAAAGGCTTTAAGTAGCCAGCAGCCCATGTTACCCCAACGTCTGGAAGTTCGTTTGACGCGGATAAAACTTTGATTTTATCCTTGTATTGTTCATTTCCAAGAATTTCTGTTTGGATTTTTATATCTGAATGATCCTTTTCATATTGCTTGATGATGCTATTGACGATTGTGTACTGTGCCTTTGAAGATCCTTCTGGCCATAGATGCATAAATTTAATGACGGTTTTTCCATCGCTTGAAGCGCTTTCATTTGTAGACGAAGAACAACCTGCTAATGCTAAGACAACTATCATGAAAATGGACATTATTACGAAAATAGATTTGCGTCTAAACACTGTATTGCCCCCTTTTTTATTAGTTTCTTTACACTAGTTAGTCTACCACCTTTACTTATTGCCCTGAAAGGTCACTGTCATTAGGAATAATACTACTTTTTTTAGAAAGCTCTTACACTATTTGTCCGTCTGTACATGCTTGGTGTGACACCTTCTAACTCACGAAAAATCTTAATGAAATACTTAGAAGTTTTATAGCCGCATTCCTCCGCAATATCTGTGATTGGTTGATTAGTAGCAATCAGTATTTCTTTAGCATGTTCAATTCTGCGTCTTGTTATATATTCACTGAAAGTTACCTTCATCTGTTCCTTGAAAAGGACACTTAAATAGCTTGGATTTAAATGGACATGCTCAGCAACTAACTTTAAGCTCAGCTCTGTCTTTAAATTTTTGTCAATATAGCGGACAGCTTCTCTGACTGGTTCCTTTGCTGTGTTTTCTTTCATGTTGATTTTGAGGAGTTTTTCGTCCATAACTTTTTCCATTATCTCTGCTCTTGTTTGCTTTGTTTCTCTTTGGATGGCATCTTCCACTGCATCAATCAATTTCTTTTTGCTGACAGGCTTGAGCAAATAATTAATGACACCTAAACGGAGTGCTTCCTGTGCGTATTCAAATTCAGAATAGGCAGAGATGACAATAGCTACAGGTGTTAAGTTCTGTACTTTTATTTCCTGCAAAAGTTTAATGCCGGTAATTTGGGGCATACGAATATCTGTTATTAATATATGAATCTTGTGTTTTTTGACAAGCTCAATCGCTTCAATCCCATTTGATGCAGCAAGTATTTGCCATTCTTCAGTTGCCCAAGCATCAAGCGTCCTCTTTATTCCCTGCCTTGCCATTGGTTCATCATCAACAATTAGGATAGTTTTTGTATACATTCCTGGTCTCCCCCTACAATCGGAATTTCAAAGGAAACAACTGTCCCTTTGTTTCGCTTACTCTTTATTTCCATTCCTTTCTGTCCATCCTCCTGATAATAGAGCTTAAGCCTTTTATGGACATTAGAAATCGCCATTCCTTTGCCGTTAATGGAGGTAATCCCTCCAATGTCCATCCCTGTCTTGATTTTCTCTAGATTCTCTTCGGTGATTCCCATACCGTCATCTTCTACAGTAACCAACAAACCTTGTCTGTTGCTTGCTAATGTAACAGTTATGATAATGGTGCAAACTCCTATTTTGTTTCCTGCACCATGAATAACAGAGTTTTCTACTAATGGCTGTATCAAGAATTTAGGCACTTTAACCAGTTCATATACTGTATCCATCTCTATGCGCCATTTTAAATCGTCTCCGAAGCGCATTTTCATGATTTCCATATAATCGTTGATATGATTTAGTTCATCCTTCAAGTAAACCCATTCGTCATCTGGACTGTTCGTAATTGTATAACGAAAGAGATTGGACATTGCAACGACAGTCTCTGCAAGCTCATCCTCCATTTTGTCCTCCAGCGACCAATGAAGGGCATTCAACGTATTAAAGAGAAAATGTGGGTTAATCTGTGCTTGAATAGCTTTCAATTCACTGCGGCTTCTGATAATTTCCTTTTGATATACCATTTTTATCAAATGGTTTGTCTCATTCACAAGCTGGTTATAGGTACTATTCAATTCATTTATTTCGTTAACAGAGGGCAACTTTGGGTTTAACGCAAGAGATTCACTACTAGCATGTCTCATCGTTTCTGTCAGCCTGTTTATTGGTCTTGTAATAATGGTAGACAGAAATAACGAGCAAATAAAAAAAACGAGCAGACCAATCAACCCTGAGATTAAGATACTTGAACGGAGAACAGAAATTCCGCTTGTTAAGGCAGTTACAGGTGTTAAGATAAGGACTGTCCAGCCAGTGATTTCCGATACCTCTCTTGTTGCCATATAATCCCGACTATTTATTTGTACAGTTGATTTTTCATTATGTATGATGGACGGAAGCGGCTTATCATAATCGGTTATAATAGGCTCAAGAGACTTATCAAGCAGTAAGGAATACTGGTTTGTTTTATTAGTTAAATCCTTGTTGACGAACTGAAAATACTCTTTATAAATGCTGATGAGGATGTATCCGCCATTTGCATAATTCCTGTCCATTAAATTAACTCTTCTGATTGCAAGAAAATAATTAGGGTCATTCGGATCCTCACCGATCCAAACTAGTCTTCCCTTTTCTCTCTTTGCCATCTCCACCCAGATATCCCTTAATTTAAGGGGAGCATTTGCGTCATCAAGAGGCAGGATACGATGCTCTTCATTCGTGAAAAGCTGGAACGAAAAAATGCCATCAGAGTTTGCTGTAATGGTGTTAACTGTTCCCATCAATTGCTGCAGCTCTAAAAATGGCACTTCCTTTTTGTCATATTCCTTCGTCAGCAGCTTTTGCACTTTGTCGTTTGTAACAACAAGCTTTGAAGCCATGTTAATCTGCTCATACAGTGATTCAAGTCTTCCATTAGCCTCCACAGCCACTTGTTTGATTTGTTTTTCTGCGTTGTTTTTTAACAGAGACGATACTTGGTTGAATATTAAGATACTTACAATTAATAACACAATAAACATGACAGATAGAAAAACAATTAATATTTGATTTCGCATCGTATTCCAGTTTTTTAACAACCTAAGCATATACTTCCCCCTTATTTGCGAAGTTTCTTCCACTTATAAGCCGTAATTGATTATTTCCTCTCTCCTTTACAAGTTTACTAACCTACTTAGTTTATCCAATATACAAACTAGGCAAATCTATTTATTATTAAGTTTAGCTTTCTGCTTCTTCAATCTTTTGTAAGCCCTTTCTTAATCCGAATTATACTATCTTTTCAAGCAGGAGGATATAGAGAGTATCATAATTCAGCCAGAAAATTAGCTGGACAAAAAAAGAAAAGAGACGCGAAACTAACGCGCCTCCTTTTCTTAAGATAACAATTCCTCTGCAATCAATCTGTATGAATTGATCTTATCAACTGGATTATATGTGATTGTGACAATCATGATTTCATCTGCACCGTACGCTTCTTTTAAGCTTAAAAGTTGCTCTTTAACCTCTTTCGGGTTCCCAATAACAGCTTTATTTTTCATGGAAGCAAGTGTTTGACTTTCTTCATCGGTTAGCTTGTATGCTTTTGCTTCTTCAATTGAAGGGACTCCTTCTCCTGCTCCTTTTGCTCTTTGCAGTGACCATATGAAGGAGCTTAAGGCGATTTCTTCCGCTTTTTCTGTAGTTTCTGCACAAAAGGCTGCTACGGCGACAATCGTTCCTGCTTTTTGTCCCTCTTTTCGTTCCTTGAAGGCAGCTTTATATTGCCGGACAATTTCCGGGCCGTCTTTATCGCTCATAAAATGGCCGAATGTGTAGGAAAGCCCGAGCTGGCCTGCTAAGATTGCGCTTTTTTTGCTTGTGCCAAGCAGCCATGGTACAGGCGGGATTTTCGGAACTGGTGCTGCTGATAATGTTGCATGCTCATTATTTGTACTATATTCATCATCCAAATATAAGAGCAGCTCCTTTATGCTGTCAGGCATTGCCCAAACCTGCTGGAGGAAGTTTGGGGATAATGCATTGCTTGCTTCTGCAGAACCTCCTGGTGCCCGTCCAATTCCTAAATCAACGCGATTGGGCATTAAGGTTGCCAGCATGTTATACACTTCTGCTACTTTATACGGACGATAATAAGGCAGCAGCACCGCACCAGCGCCGATGCGGATGGTTCTTGTGTTAGCGCCGATATAGCTCAGCATCACTTCTGGTGCCGAACAAGCAAGGCCTGGCAAATCATGGTGTTCAGCAAGCCAATATCGAACATATCCAAATTCCTCTCCGGCTTGCGCCAATTTAACAGAGGCAGCTAAAGCATCCTGTGCCTCTTGATTAGTGGAAATCGGCGATTGATCTAATATTCCTAATCTCATGGCGATGCCTTCTTTCTAAGTTAGTTCCTTGTCTCGAGTAGAGTTAACGTAAATTCACCTGTATTTCCTTTTTCATATAGATTGGTTATAGAGGTGGAATATTGCTGGATAGCAGCGTGAAATGCTAAATCTTTTTCTGCGACTGTAACATGGAATGCTCCTTTATAAAGAAGGGTAGTAATTTCATGATAATCGTCGCTTGCTACATCAAATATAATTTTGATTGAATGCAGATCATTTTGGATCTCTTCTGTATAGCTTTTTACTTGGATTATAGTATCATCCAGCTTGATTTGTTTTGCCATTTCTACCATTCCCTTCGTTTTTTCACAGAAGCAGGCTTCGCAACTCCTCTTCCGTAATGGAAGAGAGCACCGCTTCGTCTGTATTGATTATTTCATCGACTAAATGCCGTTTCTTTTCCTGCAGCTCATGTATTTTCTCTTCAATGGTTCCTTTTGCTAACAGCTTGATTACTTGGACGACGTTTTCCTGACCAATCCGGTGGGCGCGGTCAGCAGCCTGCTCCTCAACAGCAGGATTCCACCAAGTATCATAAAGGATGACTGTATCTGCTGTCATTAAATTGAGGCCTGTTCCACCTGCCTTCAGGCTGATTAAAAAGTAATCTCTTTCGCCAGCGTTATAGCGGCGGCACAAGTCAACTCGCTCTTCAGAGGGAGTGTTTCCGTCCAGATAAAAGAACGGCAGACCTTCTATTGCGAGTTCTCTTCCAATCAATTCGAGCATTTTAGTAAACTGAGAAAAAATCAGTACTCTCCTGCCTGCCTGCTTTGACTCCTCTATGATTTGCATAAGCTGCTCCAGCTTGGACGATTTACCGTTATAGCCGTCGACAAATAAGGCAGGATGGCAGCAGATTTGTCTCAATCTCGTCAAGCCTGCTAAAATTCGTATGCGATTTTTTCGAAGTGTTGCTTTATCTAGATGTTTAAGTGTATCATGGCGAAGTTTTGCTAAATATGCACCATAAAGCTTCTTCTGTTCTGGCAGCAAATCAACAGCTTCCTCCCATTCTTCCTTACCAGGGAGTTCCATTAAGACATCCTCTTTAAGACGGCGCAGCAAAAATGGCTTAATTCTCTGCGAGATTTGTTTTTTCGACAAATTCGCATACTCTTTCAATGTTCTGAACAGCTGCGGAAAAACAATATAATATAATGACCAAAGCTCTTCAAGTGAGTTTTCCACCGGAGTTCCTGTCAAGGCAAAGCGCTGGTCTGCACGAATTCGCTTCACTGTCTTTGCCGTCTGTGTCCCTGCATTCTTAAAGGCTTGTGCTTCATCAAAAAATGCCGTATGAAAGGCGATTGTTTCATACAAATGAATATCCTTGCGCAGCAGCGGATAAGAAGTGATCACAACATCAATGCCAGCAAGCTCTTTCAGCAGCTGCTTCCTGTCAGCAGCAGCGCCGTCAATCACAAGTGCTTGAATATCAGGAGCAAACTTCCCTATTTCCTGAAGCCAATTATATGTTAAGGATGATGGACAAACTACCAATACAGGCTGTGTTCTTTCTCTGATATTGGAAAGCTCTGAGGCGATAAATGTGATGCTTTGCAATGTTTTCCCAAGCCCCATATCATCTGCCAATATTCCTCCAAACCCATATTTAGCAAGGGTTTTCATCCATTTAAATCCTGTTTTCTGATATTCTTTCAAGACTTGCTGCAGCTTGGCAGGCACTTCAATGTCTGTTTTTTCTGGCTGACGGATTGTTTGCATAAGCTCTTTCATCGATTTGTCCAGCTCGATAATGCCCTGCTCTCCATCTGAAAATAACGACAAACCTTCTGTAACGGGAAGTTCAAAAATATCAACTTCCTCCTTCAGCTCTAGCTCTGGAAACTTTAAAAAATGCTGGATTTGTTCGAATTCTCTAGTCTGTAAAGACAAGAGTGATCCGCTTCTCAACCGGTAGTATTTTCGTTTTTCTTCAAGTGCAGACAGCAGCTCTTTAATTTCTCTTTCTGGTACGCCATCCATTTCAAACTTAAATTCCAGCCAATTAATGCGGTCTTTTTTTATTTTCACTCTGAATTTCGGGAAGCTGTTGCCTTTAAAGATTCGGTTGCGCACTGCTGTTGTTGCATATATTTGCACCATTTTCTTCAACTCTGGGAGAGTATTATATAAGAATTCATACTCTAGCTCTTCATTATAAAGAATATAGCCGCTGTCAGTTTGTGCAAACGAGCTGTTTTTCATGATTTTAAGGATCTCATTTTCCTTTTCTTCTTCCCTGACAAAAAAGCCTTTTGCAGGTATATCCCTGTTTTCAACAGGATTAAGCATTACAGGCCCATAGTGAAACTCCAGGCTTGCTAACAGCCGGTTGTTGACACGGTCCAAATACAGCTTTGCTTCAAGCGGCGTCCGCACAAATTGGCTGCTTATATTCACCTTGCCGAGTTTTCTTAAATTAGGCGCTACCTTTTCAAGAAAAAATTCCGCCTGGTTCGGGCGGATTGGAATTTGATTTGTGCCAGTCTGCTCCAGCATGCCTTTTAATTCGGACAGCCTTTGCATATCCTGGCTGTCTAATTCATATATTATTCCGTTTGCTACTACCGAATCATATAAGGGCAGTAATTCTATATGGTTCATTCCTGCTATAGCAAGCTTATGGGAACCTGAGTTTTCATGCTCGAATGAGAATGTTAACGGCAGCTGGTTGTTGGAAAGGCGGAAATCAGAAAATAACTCGCCTCTATGCTGTAATTGTACATATGGTGCCTTCGAAAGCAGGCGACGAACAGTAGGCCAGGAAGAAGGCGATAAGTACAACAGCTGTCTTTCTTCTCCTGCAATTCCGGCACCGCTTGCTGTCTGATTGACTTTTTCATCCTCACCGATTGCAAACAGCCCGCTTAACACATCATCGGCTTCCTTCAAAAAGCATTGTGTAGCTGGATTATAGGAAATTTCTCCATCTGTATAAGGGGTTCCTACTTTCCATGCCTGTAAAAACGCATAAATATCCGGCAAGGCTGTGCCATTTATGGTCATTTCAACTGCAAAGGTTTTTCTTTTCCCGTGAGACTCCGTTACATGACAAATAAACTCAGCCTTCTGAATATCTCGATTCTCAAAATGGCGCTGATGAGCGCTCTTTCTTGCAGGCGCACCATCAAAAATGGACAAAAGCTCCATTGCGAGCATTTCACCACCCTGCACCACTTGCGGAGCAGTTTTTTTCAGCTGCTGCTCATAAACAGCAAGCAAAACAGCGGCCACATGCTGACAGTCCTTTTGAAAGGACGCCAGTTTGGGGCAAGAGCATTCTGCCTCCAATTTCCCTGCAGCATCTGCTTTTATACTCACCATAAAATCATCTGCTCCATGTACAATCGCTTTGCATGTATGTGAATGAAAGAGTTGAAATGTGACTTTTTTATTTCTCACAAAAGAATCCCCTCGCTTGAAGGAGACATTGCCACACATTTCTTTTATGATGTTTTTCGTAAGCTTTACATTCATTTGGCTTTCTCCTTCTTCAAGTTTAGGGTAACTTATATATTATATTTTTTATTCTAACACTGTAGAGATATAGGCAACAAACATTGTGCACCACCAAAAATAACCATCAGCTACATACTAGAACATGCCTTTTAAAATTGCCTTTTTTAGCAATGCAGCGGTCGACAATTGTAAATCCTGCTTGAAGAATTGCATCGTCTACTTCTTCAATTGATACGATAACAGCCTTTTTCGCAAATCGTCTTGCACTCTTAAGCATAGACAGCTTCTCTTCATATGGAAGAACAGAACAAAGATTATAAGGCATATCAATAATAGCGGCATCATACTTTCCTGTCACATCCTTGATATCCTGTAACAGAACCTCTCCGTTCAGTTGGAAATGAGCAATATTTTCTCGTGCCTTGCCTGTAACAAGTGGATTTATATCACTGCCAACTATATCGATACCCATTGACAATGCTTCGATGAGCACCGTTCCGATACCACAGCAAGGATCAATTGCCTTAGTTCCTGAAGGATGTGGTACGGCAATATTGACAACAGCTCTTGCCAATCTTGTGCTTAACGCTGTTGAATATTGATTCGGCTTGCCTTGATGTGCAAGCCAAACGGATGTGCTTTCCTGATAATCGCCAAATATCCAGCGGCCATTGCCAAACATAATGGCATATATTTTGTCAGGGTTATGCAGATTCACATTACCTTTAATACAAGCGCCTGCGACTCTTTCCATTCTTTTTCTCTCGGTAAAGGGAATATTTCCAGTTCCTTTAATAAACACAACTTTATAGGAGTCTTCCTCCAGTCCGATTTTCTGAACATCTGTCAGCAGCTCTTCAAAGCTTTCGTTTGCTGCTTTAATATCGATTCTTCCCTTGATAAACGGGCTCCTGCTTGGATCAATTTCGAGTGTGCTTTCCACGAAATTCGTAATATTTTCTGCTGAAAAAAGCGAGCGCATCTCCAGCTGGCAAACATCTGCCTCATCCTCGTGATAAGAAATCGTGTATATAAATTCTTGTGTTTTCAATTAATAACCCTCATTTTACGTTTTATGTTGCTATTATAATGGACTTAGAGATGTATTACTATTAAACAGCTGCTTTAAACTTCTTTCTGACTGCCAACAAAAAAACGCTTCCGTAAAGGAAGCGTCTTGTTTTCTATCATACTCAGACAGACAGCATTTTCGTCACACTTGACTGGATTGCTTCTGCGAGCTTCTCTGGGGCTGTTAAATAAAGAAGCCCATTCCCTTCCAGTTTTGGAGAGAATCCTAGTGGAACAGTCCGTTTGATGAGCTGTGCATACAGCTCCGGTTCTGTCAGAGGTCTGTCAAATTCATCCGTTGCAATTGCCTTAATTAGGGCAAGTCCGCCGCTTACATGAGGTGCTGCCATAGATGTACCGCTAAGTCTGGCATATTGGCCGCCTGGATATGTGGACAGAATATTTTCTCCAGGTGCAGCAAGGTCCACTTCTCTGTTAGAGTTGGAGAATTCGGAGGAGTTTCTTGTAAAATCGACAGAACCAACACTAATTACTTCATTATATGCTGCAGGGTATGCCAGCTCTTCAGTCGTCTCACGTCCATCTCCTTCATTACCAGCCGCACAAACGACCAAAATTTGGTTGTCAACCGCCCTTTTCACAGCATCATGAAGTGCTTGGACATCATCCGGTCCTCCTAAACTCATGGAAATAATATCAACATTTTGTTCAATTGCATAATGAATTCCGTTAGTAATCCAATCATATTGCCCTGAACCTTGTCCATTAAGAACCTTTACGATTAAAAGAGACACTTGTGGTGCAGCACCTGCCACTCCATCGTTGTTTTCCACTGCTCCAATTGTTCCGGCTACATGTGTGCCATGTCCATTATAATCACTATAAATATCTGGATTTGAATTATCATCGTCTGTAAAGTTATAGCCGCCGATAATACGTTCCTGCAAATCAGGATGTGTCGTATCACAGCCTGTATCAAGGATTGCAACCTTAATACCCTTTCCTTTTGATTTGTTCCATAATGCAGGTGCTTGAATTTGCTGAATTCCTGTCGGCACCTCATTCGCCATTTGTACCACTTGCTCCACTTTGTAAGGTATTACCTTCACTTCTGGTCTCATAATATGATCCCTCCTGTAGGATTAGTAGTTTACACCAAATAGTTTAACAATTTAGTATATTCATAAAAAGTGCCTTTCGACTCATATAAGAACACATGTTTCGCGAAAATATACGGATGCTGTTATCCTCCCCTACTAGAAATGAATCACCAAAAACCCAACAATTACTAGGAACAGCAAGGCTTTTGGAGGGGAATGCAGTAAAAAATTTCCGGATGAAAGATAAGGCTTTATGGCTGCTATTAAATTTATTAATCATTATATCTATACAAGTTACTTAAATTAGATTATCATCTAATTAGATATCAATCTAATTAGAAGGTGATCAATCATGTCTATTCTGTCGCAAGAAAAGGAATATCAGAAGTTGTTTTTTTCTGGCCTTATCAATGGCATCGGAGACAGATTCAGTCAAGTAGCTTCTCTGTCGCTTCTTTTACAATTGTCTGCATCGGGTATGTCTGTAGGCATAACACTGGCTTTGCGCATGCTGCCATTCTTACTATTTGGGCCACTTAGCAGTATGGTTGCTGCTAAATGGTCTCGAAAAAAAGTTTTGCTTTATACAGACATAGTCCGGGCTTTCATTGCCATATCCTTTCTATTTGTAAACAGCAAAGAAGATATATGGATTATTTATGTTGCCTCGTTTCTTTTGGCCAGCGGTGAAGCCCTCTATGCGCCTGTGCGGAAGGCAAGCATTCCAGCACTAATAAATGGGGAAAGTATGAAAGCAGTAAACGGGTGGGAACAAGTCCAGTTGGGCTTCGTCCTTGTTATCGGCGCATTTTCCGGCGGAATCATCTCCCTGCTATTTGGCCAAAAAGCTGCCTTTTTTGTCAATATCTTATCCTTCTTGACTGCAGCAGCATTTATAAGCAGAATTGCAAAAATAGATGATGCTGTTCGGCATACAGCTCATCAGCCAGCAACGAAGGAGAAAGGTAATCAGCTTATAGCCGTAATTTTCTCTTCCTCCTTATTTATCATGCTGTTAAGTGCTGATATTTTTGTACCTTTAGCTAACGGGATAGAAAATGTCCTTATAAGCATCTATGCGATAGACACCTTTCCTGCTGCAGATCTAGGAGTAGGCATTCTATACAGCGTCTTGGGAGTTGGCTTTATTATCAGCCCCTTTTTCACTCGATTAATTAAGGGAAACTTCTTATTGTTTGCTTATCTCGCGATGATCATTGAGGGAATTATTCTGTTGATTGTAAGCCAGGTGAACTCGTTTGCAATGATTGCCGTCCTGTTTGGGATATTGACGGTTTTTGGAGGTGTCGGAAATGCATTGCTTGATACAGTTGTGATGAAAACCATGCCGCAAAAGCACCAAGGAAGTTATTTTGCCTTATCTGCCACAATCGGCAATACAAGCTTAGGTTTATCCATGTTCGTTACAGGTCTGCTGCTTGAAGTATTTGAACCGCGAGCATTAGGTGCGGCCAATGGGCTTTTATATATTTTCTTCGGGGGAATGTATTTGTTGTGGGCAAGCCAAATATATCGGCAGAAAAGCCCTGCATAAAAAAAATGTATCCTGTTAACAGGATACATTTTTTAGTGAATGACAACCGGGTCTTCAAATGACCGAACACAGTTTCTGCCGTTATTTTTCGCTGTATATAGTGCCATATCGGCTTCATCCATAAGGGAGGCGATAAGCTTGCTGTTTTTTTGGTCGTTAGCAGCAGCACTTGCAACACCGAAGCTTGTCGTCACCTTGATTTCTTTTCCATCTACATCGACGTGTGTTCTTTCGATTTCTCTGCGAATTGCTTCGGCAATAACAATTGCTTCCTGCATGAAAGCATCAGGCAGACAGATGATAAATTCCTCACCGCCATACCGGCCAATAATATCAGATCTTCTCATATGCTTTTTAGCCAGTTTAACCACTTGCTTTAGGATGGTATCTCCTGCTTTATGACCAAAAGTATCATTTACTTTTTTAAAATAGTCCACATCAAACATGATGATGCTCAAGCTTTTCAAATACCCTTGAGGATATCGTTAATCGATTTGCCAATGGCACGGCTGATTTTCGGCACCATCTGCTGCATAATTGGATTAAAATCTACAATTATGTTGTTATGGTTTAAAACTAAAACCCCTTCCTCCATACTGTCAAACACCTTTTCTCTAGCAATTGGTGCAACGCTGAACATCTGCAAGGATATAATGGCGGCACCATGGAAAATAAAAGAGATGCTCATTGATATTGGTCCTAAATCAATGCCATTTGGACTTAAACCAGTTAAATACAAAACACTCCCTAGCACAGGCACAAATAGTCCTGCAGTCATCGTGGCTATCTGCCACTTAAAGCGGCTTGCTCTGCCCTTTCTAAATTGCGCAAGCAAGAGGACAATGCTCCCTAACACACAGGCATACAGGAAAAAGGAATGAACATAGAACCATGGTCCTCCTTCTAAGCTCAAAACAGGGAAAGGTCCAGATGTGTCCATACTCATCGATTTATAGTAAAAATGGTGAAAATCATTTGTATAGTGAACAAGTATTGTCAGCAGTGGCAGACCGAAAAAAAAGTAATACAAATGCCGGTTCCACTTTACTCCGACATACTCCATGCACATAAATAATGTAAAGACAGGGATGAAGGGCAAAACTAAATATTCTAGTCGCAGCCAGATTTTTGCATGCTCTAGTAATTGACTGTTCAGTTCAAAAACATAAAAGAACGTAAACAGCGAGCAACAAAAAGTCCCTAAAATATAGAAGATGCCCCCAGGAGCATGGCGTATATTAAAAAAGGCGTAAATGCATAGCAAAGCGCTCAATAACCCACCGCAAATATCAATAAAGGAAAAAAGGAATAGTTCATTTGACATTTTAAGTTTTCTTCTCCATCTTTTCTAAAGATTGGTGCAACAGCCTTTTGGTTCCTTATGGCGATGCATTCCTTTCTCCATTATATTCTATATCCCGGCAATAAGGATAGAAAAAAAGGACCGCTTCTGTTTTGTGACAAAAGCGGTCTTATCATTGGTACAGCAGCTTTTCTTAGCTGAAAGAAAAACCGTTCCAACAATTGGATTTATTTGCCTAATTACACAGTGAACTTGCGGATCAGCTCTTGCAGTTCCTCTGACATGTTTGCAAGTGATTTAGCTGAAGCTGTAACTTCCTCAAGGACAGCAATTTGCTGTTCTGTGCTTGCTGCAACACTTTCTGATGCAGAAGTGTTTTCTTTAGCGATATTTGCTAAGTTAAATGAAGTCGCAGTGACGGACTGTATTTCTCCATTAACACCTTTAACGATATGAGAGACTTCGTCCATTTTTGGTGCCATATTTTTGATTCCTTCAATAATGGCATTAAACTTGACGATTGCTTCTTGTGAAACCTCGATTCCTGTTTCAACACTTTCAGCAGCCTGCTTCATTTTATCAACAGTCTGTTCTGTACTTGTCTGAATATCTTTAATCAAACCAGTAATCTGTTTAGCAGATGTTTGCGACTGTTCTGCAAGCTTTCTTACTTCCTCAGCCACGACAGCAAATCCCTTGCCTTGCTCTCCAGCCCTTGCTGCTTCAATTGCGGCATTAAGTGCAAGCAGGTTTGTCTGTTCAGCGATTCCGCTGATTACATTGCTTATTTCATTTATTTCCTTAGAGCGATCGTTTAATGATTTTATCATTTGATCTGATTCGCTCACATGGTTATAAATAGTGGTCATTTGGTCCACTGTTTTTTTGACAGACTCTCCGCCCTCTATTGCATGATCTGCTGTCAATCTTGCTTCCTTATTGACCATTTCCACATTATTATAAATTGTATTTATGCCTTGTCCTACCTTTTCAATAGCTGCTGCTGTTTTTTCCATGCCAGTAGTCTGCACCTCTGCACCACTTGCAATCTGTTGAATAGAGGAGGCAACATGAACAGTTGCTGTTTTTGTTTCTTCTGAAGCTGCTGACAGCTCTTCAGCTGCTGCTGCCACCTGCTCTGTATTTGAATCTACTTGTGAAATCAGCCCCCGCAGTGATTCCTTCATATCGGAAAATGCTGTGCCAAGCTCGCCAATTTCGTCATGTGAAGACACTTCAATCGGCGCTGTTAAGTCTCCCTTGCTGATAACCTGTGCACTATTCTTCAGCTTCTGAAGCGGGCGGATGATTGAACGTGTAACAAGAATTGCAACAGCAATGCCAACTAGGATAGCAAAAATCTGAATAATTAACGATGACTTTACAATAGATGCTGATGCATTATCCACTTCACTTTTATACATCGTCCCGGCAATTTTCCAGCCAGTTAATTTGTTCGTTGTAAATGCCATGCTTTTCAGCTCACCATCAAGCTCATAGTTTTGATGTCCTGATTCACTTTCATACAGTGCAGACATGAAGCTGTCTTTTGCCTCAGAGCCGGACTCTTTCGATGGGTGATAAATATATTGTTTTCCCCTCCCAAGGATAAAGCCATAGCCTTCTTTACCGATTGTCACTTTTTGAGCAACTTCTTTTATCGAATCAACCTTTAAATTTATTCCAAGGATACCAGATCCATCAGCAAGCTTTTTGGAGATGGTAACAACCATTTCTCCGGAAGCTGATAAGTAAGCATCAGAAATCACTGTTTCTGTTGTTGGGTCTGCATTCTTATACCAATCTCTTTCCCTTGGGTCATAACCGTCCGGAAGCTTTTTAACTGGGTATTGAATCATCTCTCCATTCGCGGTGCCTACATAGATGCTGGCAGTCTCGGGATGGAGGGATGCATATTCATCAAGCCGTTTGCGTAAATCTGAATTCTCTTTTACGCTGTTTTTATTTACCGCAATGTTTTCAGCAAAAAATTCAGCATCTTTCACCTTTGGCTCTACTGTACTGTCTATATATTCGTTTAACAAGTTTACACTCGCCTCTGATGCATACGAGATTTGGTCTGAAATCGCCTTGTTTGCACTGAAATAGGAGACTGCTCCTATTGTTAGTACAGGTATAATGACTAACAGCAAAAAGGTGATTAATAGCTTCTTTTGAATCGTCATTTTCATCTTCTTTATTCTCTTTAAATTCCCCATGATGTCTCCTGTCCTTAACTTTTTATATCTTTCTACCCCCTATATCGACAAGTAATTTGGCAAATATATAAGAAAATATTCCTATTTCTTTTATTAAGTCTCTGGTAATCATTCATTCTTTGAGAACTCGGATAAAATCCCTATCATTGCATACCTTTTAGAAAGGCTATATAATCAGATGGATTTCATCATCTCCTCATCTTTAGGAGAGAACTAACAATAAAAGGAGCGCTGAAATTGAGTCACGTAATTATTAACGAGGCAAGTCAAAAAAGGAATTATCCCTTTATAACATTTATTCTATTTTGGTGCGGACTTACCTTGTTAACAAGTATGTACATTACCATTCCCTTAACCTCCGTCTTCTCAGAGGAATTCCACATTACTTTAGACCAGACATCCTGGATAGGCAGTTCGTTTTCTTTATGTTATGCTCTTGGCTGCTTACTGTATGGACCTATCTCCGATAAATATGGACGAAAGGTTCTTATGGTAGTCAGCATCAGTGTATTAACTGTTATTACATTTATGATTGGCTTTGTCCATTCCTATCATGCGCTCGTGGTTTTAAGGGCAATACAAGGACTTGTTGCTGCTGCATTTGCACCCATTTCCCTTGTTTATGCAGGCGAAATGTTTCCACCTAATAAAAGGGTCACAGTCGTTGGCTTTATCAGTACTGGATTATTGATGGCCGGCATCATCGGGCAGCTTTTTAGCGGCATTATTAATGAACTGCTCGGGTGGAATGCAATCTTTCTTATTTTAGGTGTTGTTTATCTGTTTTCTGCCGTGCTTGTCATTATAGCTCTGCCGAAAGAGGAGCAGGAAAAATCAACCGAGCATATTTGGAGCAAGTTTAAGCAGATAAAAAAGCTGTTTTATCAGCCACAGCTCCTGCTTTGCTTCTCGGTTACGTTCATGCTGTTATTTACATTAGTTGGTATGTACACTATTTTGGGCAGCTATTTATCCTCTCCGAAATTCGGTTTATCTAGTGACCAGATTTTGTATGTAAGAGCAGTTGGAATTATTGGGATGCTTATTGCTTTTTTTGTCGGATCCATTTCCAAGCGGTTTGGGGCATTGAACGTCATGAGAGCTGGCCTTGGCCTTTCCGCTGCTGGATTATTCTTGTTAGGTTTTTGCACCTCTCTGCCTGCAGTTGTCATTATGAGTGTTTTGTTTGTGACCGGAATTGCAGTAGTTTCACCTGTCATTATATCTTTAATCAGCCAAAAAGCAGGCAATGCGCGAGGAACAGCTATCTCATTTAATGCTTTCATTCTGTTTCTTGGAGCAAGTGCTGGTCCAATCGTATCTGTACAGCTGTTAAAAACAGGAATGCTGACAATGTCTTTCATCATTCTTAGTGTGTTTTTATTGATTGGTCTTGGGGTATCCTTCTTCCTTCGATCAGCAGCACCAGCACAAAGCAAATAATAACAAACAAGGAGACAGGGGCATCCTGTCTCCTTGTTTATTTATATTTCCCCCTGCGTTTTCTTAAGAACAAAGTTCGCTTTCACTGCGCCGATTTTTTCCTTCCTTGCATTATAAACAGGCGCTTCTATATACTTAGACAGCTGTTTAAAAATTTGCTCATTACCTACCCCTAACTGCCTGAGCACTTCCATTGTGGCAACACTGACAGCTCTTGTCCCTCCATCTTCCACTTTAACAGCAATGCCGATTCCCTCCATCGTTAAACCAAGACATTGAACCGCTTCTGCTCCTGCCTTTGAAACAATCTGATTTCCAAATGCTTTCATTAAATCTGTATCAAACCGTTTCGTTCCGCCAACCATTTCCGGATAATTTATCATCCCATCCCTTATTCTTTCAAGAGCGCCTTCTCTTTTGTTTGAAGCATCAGGTTTGGCAAGCCTCGCATAACCAAGTGCTGCATGTAGTAAAGGCAGTTGATGGACAGGCACCCCGCATCCGTCCACACTGATTCTGATTTGCTCTTTTGGATAGGAGCATACTGCTTCGATTGCCTCAAGAATCCGCTGCTGAACAGGGTGGGTAATCTCGCGGTAGGATGCAATGTCTTCGTTCATATGGACCGCTGTTGCCAGCATGCCAGAATGTTTGCCAGAGCAGTTGCTGTAAACTGGTGTAACATCTTTGCCTGCTGTTAGTAATTTTTTATAGCTCGCCATATCCCAAGGTGTATGTGTCCCACATTGGAGGGCATCTTCCTTCAAACCAAGCTTGTCTAAAATATCAAGGACAGTGTGGCGATGATAGCTCTCACCGCTGTGTGAAGCACAGCTTAGTGCAAGTGCAGAACCATCATAAGCAAAGCGGTCTGCTGCACCAGTTTCTATAAGGGGAATAGCCTGGAACGGTTTCATGGATGACCGTGGAAATGTCAATCTGTTCGGATCTCCATAGGAGTAAATCAATTCTCCATCTCTATTGACTACAGCTATATGAATATCATGTGTGCTTTCAATATATGTGCCTCTATATACTAAAATCGGTGCTTCCACCTTCCATACGCCTCCATTCTCTAATGCCTGTGTATAGTCATTTTAATACAAGCTCACTCTTTTGTGTCGAAATATTATAAAAATTCTTCTTTGCTCTCTAATTTATTGGTACGAATAATATTTTTATATGTTGAAACACTAAAAAAGCCATAATTAAATGGCAGAACCATATTCAGGAGGGATTTTCTTGGCGATACTTGTAACCATTATCTATACAATTATCAGGCTGCGAACGAGATTAGATTATTTATTAAATCATTCTGCCTATAAGCTGAACGGCTTTTTGAAGCTGTTTGCGGTTCCAAGTGTTTAAAGATACTTCTTTGCCTGAAATATAAAAAAAGCCTTGTCAAACTAGTCGTATAGACTAGCAAGACAGGCTTTTTTTATGAAATTATGATAAGCTTCTATCTTTTATTTGCTTGCCTACAGCATCGATAAATTGCATGAGCGATTGCTCCTTTATGTCCCTGCTGCCAAACTTGCGGACATTTACAGTTCCTGCTTGCGCTTCTTGGTCACCTAATACAAGAATATAAGGAATCTTTTGCAGCTGGGCATCTCGGATTTTATAGCCTAGCTTCTCTTCCCGCTGATCTAATTCAACAGAAATACCAGCTTGCTTCAAGGCGGATTGAACTTGTAAACAGTAGTCCAGATGTACATGTGAAACGGGAATGATTTTCACTTGGAGTGGTGCAAGCCAAACTGGAAAAGCTCCTTTGAAATGTTCAATTAGAATGCCAAAGAATCGGTCCAGACTTCCATAAACTGCCCTGTGAATAACAACTGGCCGAACCTTTTCATTGTTCTCATTTATATAGACAAGATCAAACTTTTCCGGCATTTGAAAATCTAGCTGAATTGTCGCACACTGATGACTTCTGTTTAATGCATCTTTAATATGAAAATCAATCTTCGGTCCATAAAATGCTCCATCGCCTTCATTTACCACATAGTTGATGTTTAAATTATCCAGCACTTGTTCAAGGGCATGCTCTGACGCTTCCCAAAGGCTGTCATCTCCTAAAGAATCCTCCGGTCTTGTTGACAGCTCCACACTATAATCAAATCCAAATGTGCTGTATACTTTATCAATCAGCGCAATTATGTCTTTGATTTCTGTTTGAATTTGATCCTCCCGCACAAAAATATGGGCATCATCTTGGCAAAATGTACGGACTCGAAGCATCCCGTTCAAGGCGCCACTGTATTCATGGCGATGAACTTGGCCGAACTCAGCTAGCCTGATTGGCAAATCTCTGTATGAATATAAATTATTTTTGTAAACAAGCATATGACCAGGACAATTCATCGGTTTCAGTGCAAAGGATTGATTGTCGACATCAGAGAAATACATATTATCTTTATAATGATCCCAGTGTCCTGATTGTTCCCATAGTCTTTGATTCATCATAAAAGGAGTGCGTACTTCCTCATAGTCCGATTCCTGCTGCAATTCTCTTGAGAATTTTTCCAGCTCATTGCGAATCCGCTGCCCTTTAGGCAAATAAAACGGCATGCCTGGAGCTTCTTCAGAAAACATAAATAAGCCTAGCTGCTTTCCTAATTTACGATGATCCCGATTCGCTGCCTCTTTTAAAAAGTGCATATAATCCGCTAAGTCCTGTTTATGAGCAAATGCTGTTCCATATACACGCTGAAGGGCTTCATTCTGACTATCTCCCTTCCAGTAGGCTCCAGAAACATTTGTTAACGCAAAAAACTTCAACATCCCTGTTTGCGGAAGATGAGGACCACGGCATAGATCCATAAATTCTCCTTGCTTATAAATGGAAATGATTTCATCGCTTGGTATTGCACTCAATAATTCTAACTTGTAGGATTCCTTCCTTTCGCGCCAAATTTTTTCTGACTCATCAAAGGAAACTTCGATACGCTCAATCGGCAAATCTTCGTCGATGATTTTCCTCATTTCTGCTTCGATAGCTGACAAGTCACCAAGTGATAACGGTACCTCGCTTTTCACATCATAATAAAAACCATTTTCAATGACCGGACCTGTTGCTAACTCGACAGATGGATATAATCTTTTCAATGCCTGTGCCATAATATGTGCAGCAGTATGGCGCAAAACTCCTAGCCCTTCGATAGAATCAACAGTGATAATCGAAAGCTCGGCATCTTCCTCCAGTCGAGTAGCTAAATCTAGCAGCTGACCATTTATTTTTGCCGCTGCTGCTTTTTTGCACAAACTTAAGCTAATACTTTCTGCAATCTCCCCTGCTGTAGCTCCTTTTTTATATTCCTTCCATTTCCCATCCGGAAATTTCACTCTGATACATTGATTCTTCATCAATCAATCAACTCCTATTAAAAATTTGTATAAAAAAAACACACTCATCCCTCTAACAAGGGACGAGTGCGTTTTATACCCGTGGTTCCACCCAATTTTCCGCAAAAATTTTGCGGCTTATTGTGCTTTAACGCAGCTAACGGTACCTTTTCTAAGGCACTGCTCCAAGGCGGTAAATCATTTTCCTAAGCCAGGAAGTTTCCAGCTTGCACTTCCCTCTCTGTAGACCGTAAAAATAATTCATGTCCTTTTCATCACTTTTTTATATAAAAAAATAAGCACACTCATCCCTCTAACAAGGGACGAGCGTGCTTATACCCGTGGTTCCACCCAATTTTCCGCAAAAATTTTGCGGCTTATTGTGCTTTAACGCAGCTAACGGTACCTTTTCTAAGGCACTGCTCCAAGGCGGTAAATCATTTTCCTAAGCCAGGAAGTTTCCAGCTTGCACTTCCCTCTCTGTAGACCGTAAAAATAATTCATGTCCTTTTCATCACTTTTTTATATAAAAAAATAAGCACACTACATCCCTCTAGCAAGGGACGAGCGTGCTTATACCCGTGGTTCCACCCAATTTCCCGCAAAAACTTTGCGGCTTATTGTGCTTTAACGCAGCATTGACGGCATTGGATACTATATTTCCCCAACACAGCTCAAAGGTGGTAAGATGTTAAAATCTGTTAGGAAGATTCCAGCTTGCACTTCCCTCTCTGTCAACTTTTTTAAACAACTCATGTCCTTATCTTCGCTTTAATAATTATTTAACATATTACCGTATATTCCCAAACGTTGCAATATCTATTTTATTTTTTCCAGCCCATTTTTTTTAATGACCAATATTTATTTCCATTTCATTCACATACACTGCTGTTCCTGTAACTTCTATGCCAAGTCCGTTATCTCCCTCTGACACCGTTACTAACACTGTGCCTGCACGGTTCATTTCCAAACCTTGCTCTATTATTAAATGCAATGGCTTTTTAGCCTGCTCTTTAATATAAGAAGCATAATAAGCACCCATCACTCCAGAGGCGGTGCCTGTGACAGGATCTTCCACTGTTTTAGAAAATGGCGAAGAAAAATGGCGGGCATGCATATCAGCGCCTTCCTGTTCTGTTTCGAGGCAAAAAGGATGCAAGGATGCCTTTGGATTCTCTGTCAAAATTTTCGGGAACAATTGATTGTCCGGCTTCATCTTCTTAAACGCAGATAAGCTCCTGATAGGGATAAGCAGTGTCCATATTCCTGTACTGCCGTACATAATTGGCAGCTCTTCCGATAAATCATCTTCTTTTAAACCAATTGCCAAGGCTAGCTCTTTCTGGGAACCTCGAAATTCCATAAACTTTGGCTGTGCTTGCTTCATCGTTATGTACATTCTTCCTGAATTATCTACCTTTAGTTTAATCGGTAGTATGCCAGCTTTGGTTTCTATTGTTAACTCCTCTTTCGGAGGCAATAATCTCTGTTCGTAAAGGCCGTATAAACAGGCGATCGTCCCATGTCCGCATAAATCCATTTCATGGCCAGGTGTGAAGTAATTTATCTTCAGGTCTGCTTTGTCAGAGCTGGCAATAAATGCTGTTTCATTAAATCCAACCTTAAAGGCAATCTCTTGCATTTCCGACTTACTGCATAAATCTCCTGTGAAAACCACTCCAGCAGGATTGCCTTTGTCCGGCATGGTGCTGAATGCATCATAATGAAAAACTTTAACTGATTTCACGCTGCTCATCCCCTTTGCAATAGATTTAATCCTCTTCAAATACCTTCACTGTTTCATACTGAAAACTGACATATTCATAATTTTGCTTTTTATACATTTCCCTTGGTGTATCCTCACCATCTGCAAGCAGTATAACCGTCTTTTCGGGAAAGGACTTCATCACAAATTGCTGGAGATGTGCCGCGATTTGTTTTCGTTGAAATTCCGGCAGCACAAACAAACCATCAATCTCGACTGTTTGTTCTTTCAGGATTGCTACTAATCCGCCAGCAGGCACTCCATTATAATAAGCGATAACCTGCCCAAAAGCAGAATCCTTAAAGTGACTCCGATTATTTTCCTGCTTCATTGACGCAAACGCACTCCCGAAGACAAGGTCTTGCTGATAGTTTAATGTTAAAAAATCCTCAAGCTGATTTGCTCCGACATGAGCAATTTCTATTTCTTTTTGCATCTCATATCCTGGAAAATCTCGCGGATTTATTTTATACAACTCCGTAAATCCAGTGTCATAGCCTTCACTAGAAAGATTAGTTAATAATGAATCATCTAGCTTTTCATTCGGCGGAAACACAAACTTTACATGTTTTTGCCCTCTTGCAACATGATATTCCTGTAGATATTTTTCTGTATCGCTGAATTCCTTCTTATTTGGCATTTCCTTAAATGCAATAAAATTACTGTCATAACGACTGAGCATCTTCGGATCATGATAATGGCGAAACCTAGCAGTATCAAGAACTACTTCTCCTTCTTTATGTATGTCCATATATGTTATTTCCTTCAAACTTCTGCACCTACCTCTAATATTCGCGCGATAAAATTATACAAATTCTGTAAAAAAATTAATATTTAAAATGCTATGTGTAATAATAAGAAACAGCGGCATTATGACAAGTTACTGTTTTTTCTATATACCAATTACCAATATACAAATAGGAAGCAGGCTGATCCTAAATTGAATAAAGTAACATTGGAAAGATTGTTATGGTCGATTGCTTTTCCTGGCTTTGGCCAGCTGTTAAATCACAAAATCTTAAAATCACTGCTTTTTATTTTGATGGAAATGGTCATTAACCGCCAATCCAATTTTAATCTTGCGATCATTTCCAGCTTCAATGGTCATTTTGATAAAGCAACGGAATATATTCACTTTCAATGGCTTATGTTTTATCCATGTCTGTATTTTTTTGCCATGTGGGATGCTGTAAGAGATACATATAAGGAAGGTTCTACTCCACCTTACGCCTTTCTTCCCTACGTATCATGTACGATTTTTGTAACCATCGGGCTGATTTATTCACAGAGATGGACCTTATTCGGCATCTTGATTGGACCGATATTTATGCCGATTCTCTGTGTCATACCCGGTTTAGCAGTTGGACTTGCTGCAAAAGCATGGCTGCTAAAAAACAGAAGCAATCATTAGGAAGAATGCTGCTGTCCAAGCTAAGCTGCATTCTTTTTTATTGAAAACTCCTGTAAGTTATTTCTTTACTGCTTTAGTTTATCATAAAATTAGCAATTATTACTCTATTAAAACATAAGAATAACCCTGTTAAAAATATAACAGGGCACAAGCTCACTATTATTTTGTTACATGTTGCTCTGTACTCGCTCTAGTATGACCCCAATACTTTCCACTCCAGCTGTTGACCTGGTTGAATATGTGACAGTAGCTCGAGATCCTCCTCGATAACCTGACCAATGACATTAACCCGTTCATCTGCAGGAAGATTTCGTAAGGCAATTTGAACTTCCCCTCGGTAGCGCCCATATAAGTCATTGTCCATTGTAATCATTCCCCGAAGCCGCTCCCCTGTATATTCAGGAGCTGCAGATTCATCATTCCTTGTATCCATTAAGCGCAGCACATCGCGGGCAAAATCGGGACGGATGCGATAAATTCCCCCTTGGAGAACGGAGGAATATATACGAAGTGGGAGGATGCGATCTGAATGAAATTTCATCAGCTTCGCTAAAAGTTCCTTACCTGATGCTGGATCTCCTATATACACATCATCTATTCCCACCTTCAACAGCTCAACTGCTGCTATAAAGGGATCTATATCACGATGGCTTTCCAGCGTTGGAAGCCCTTCAAAGATGGGGCCTCTTTTTTCCCCTACTCCTGGTATGAAGGCACATACTGGAATATTATATTGTTTAAATAAAGCGGTTTGCTTCTTGAAGAAGTTTTCATCTAAGCCAGTTTCACGGCGAGGATAAAAATTATGCCAAGCAATCAGCCTTTCACTCTCTAGTCCATTTGCAAGCAAACTTTTAAGCTCTATCCTTGAAATTGTACTTGCATTAAGGGCAATGTGGAATTGCTTTGACAGCTTAATAATCCTATGCGAATCAAAGTCGTAAAGTCGAATTCCTGCTATGCCAAGATCCCTCAATTGTTCTAAATTTGCTATTCCTAAATGGCTGGGGGTTTTCAGAGACACATCTGCATAAACCTCGACTCCATTAGCTTTGGCTGTTGCAAGCAGTTTTTTTACCTTGCTAGCAAGATGCCCCTGTTCCTCAGGAAGATGCAATGAGGTGAATGCCTTTTTAACTCCTTGCATACTTGCTTCTATTAATCGTTGTTCAGCGAGAGGATCATTTAAATAAAAGGAAATCCCAATCATTCGAATTCACTCGCCATTTCATCCTTGTATCCAAATAAAAATGTGAAAGCAAACCCTGCTGCATAAGCAATGATTAACCCGGCCAAGTATAGTAAAATCTGTTCGGCATGAACTAGAAAGGAAAGCGGTAATCCGGAAACGCCGACAGCAATGGTAGCAACTTTAAAATAAGCTTGAAATGCGCCGCCTATTCCTGCTCCAAGGCAAGCTGTCAAAAATGGCCTGCCAAGGGGAAGTGTCACCCCGAAAATCAACGGCTCCCCGATACCGAGCAAACCGGACGGCAAGGAACCGCCAATCGCTCGTTTTAAGCGTGTTTTTTTCGTTTTTAAATAGATGGCAAATGCTGCACCTACCTGGCCTGCTCCGCCCATTGCTAAAATCGGCAGCAGAGGATCATCCCCAATTGCATTTATTAGTTCAAGATGAACAGGAGTTAACCCTTGGTGCAAGCCTGTTACAACTAACGGCAAAAATGCAGCTCCTAACACAAAGCCGGCTACAACTCCGCCCATATCCAAAACAGCGAGCAAGCCTTTTGTAATTCCATCTGAGATAATGCCCCCGATTGGCATGAACACGAGATAGGTGATAATTCCTGTTATTAATAAAGCTACTGTTGGAGTTATGATAATATCAAGGGACTGCGGCACAAAGCGGCGGACATGTTTTTCGACAATGGCAATGAAGATGGCTGCAAACAAAACACCAATTAATCCGCCCCGTCCAGGCAGCAGTTCTTCTCCAAAAAGAGTTATTCCAGCGACAGACGGATTAATGATTAAAATGCCGGCAACTCCCCCTAATGCAGGTGAACCGCCAAATTCCTTCGCTGCATTTATGCCGACTAAAATGCCTAGATAGGTAAATAAGCCGCCTCCGATCACTGTTAATATCAGCGCAAATTGCGACTCTGCCGCAAGCCAGCCGCCTTGTACAACAGCTTTCGTAATTCCTGTAATTAATCCTGATGCTACAAGGGCGGGGATTAGCGGAATGAAAATATTGGCGATTTTTCGTAAGAACAGTTTGACAGGAGTAGCGTTTTTCGCTTTTAACTCTGACTTTTTCTGTGCTGCTAGCTCTTCTAGATTTACTTCGCCTGATGAGGATAGAAGCTTTCCAAATGCTTCAGTAACCTTATTAACTTTCCCAGGTCCTATAATGATTTGCAGTGTCTCATCCTCAACCAGCCCTAATACACCAGCGATTTTTTTTATTGCTTCTTTATCTACAACAGCAAAATTAACAGGCGTTACACGCAGGCGAGTCATACAGTGTGTATAAGCTGCTATATTAGCAGGACCGCCCAGCTGTTCTAAGATTTTTTGCGCTAAAACATGATTTTCCCCGGACATTTTAGTTCCCCCTCTTTATTCTCATTTGAAACAACTAAAAATGAAACCGCTTTAATTTTCTCGTATAAGAAGACAGCCTTGTTGCCGTCTCAATATTATTCACTCGGTAGCGTAGTTGTGCTATTCTTCCTTGCCACCTGCTAAGTTAACCGCTTTTCTTACATAACCGCCCGCTGTGCCGAGAAGTTCCTTCGCTTCTTTGTATTCTTTATTCGTTTTTAGCATCACAATTGCCGTTTTCACTTCGTTTTGGGCGTTTTCCAGTGCCTCTTTAGCATGATCATAGCTTGCCCCTGTAGTTTTACAGATGATGTTAATTGCTCTTTCTTTTAATTTATAATTGCTCACATGCACATCTACCATTAAGTTTTCATAGGCTTTCCCAAGCTGAATCATTGTAGCTGTTGAAATCATATTCAATATCATCTTTTGTGCGGTTGCTGCTTTTAGTCTTGTCGAACCAGTGAGCACTTCCGGCCCTACGACCACTTCTATACTGTGGTCAGCAGCCTCGCTGATAACGGACTGATTATTGCATGAGAGCGCGATTGCTTTCGCTCCAACACTTCGCGCAAACAAGAGCGCACCTGTTACATATGGAGTACGTCCGCTCGCAGCAATTCCAATCACTGTATCATAGGCTGTTAAGCTAATATCTTTTAAATCTTGTGCTCCAAGCTCCTCTTTGTCCTCTGCTCCTTCAACAGCAGTGACAAATGCCTTTTCCCCTCCGGCTATTATCCCTTGAACTAACCCTGGGGCAGTACTGAAAGTCGGCGGGCATTCGACTGCATCCAAAACACCAAGTCGACCACTTGTGCCGGCCCCAATATAAATAAGGCGGCCGCCATTCTTAATAGACTCACAGGCAAATTGAACAGCCTTTTCAACATCTGGAAGCACTTGCTGTACTGCGAGGGCAACCTTTTGATCCTCTTCGTTCATAAGCTTCAAGATATCTATCGTCTTTGCTGTGTCTATATGCATTGTTTGATCATTTCGAGATTCTGTAGTTAGTAACTTGAGCTTCTGATCCATACGTTAGTCCTCCATTCTTGGTTACCATTTTATTATAGGATTATTGAAACTTAATTTCAATAATTAATTTATTTTTATAAAACATTAGTTCAATTTATGTCATAAAAAAAAGAAACTAGCATAGATGGCTAGTTTCTTATGTTCATTTGGAAAGTACCGTACAGCTAAATGAAGCATATGTTCGATTTTTATCGCACTTAAACGAAGAGATGAAGATTCTAAATTTTCATACTATTATTATAAAATAAATCAAAATATAAGTCTATATTTAATTTTTTTATTATTTTAGGATAAATATACCGGCCGGAAACTAAATAAAAGGAAAAGGTAATGAAATGAACATAACTGTATGGAATGCCAATTTAAAAATACGGCTTTTTGGAGAAGCTCTTTTCAACTTATTGTACTGGATGTATTTTCCCTTTATCGCTGTTTACTTCAGCAGCGCACTTGGCAGTCAGTTAGCAGGGTTGCTTATGACAGTTCCTCCCCTTACAGCAATTGCATTCAGCATGATTGGCGGTGATTTAGCCAACCGTTTTGGGAGAAAGCCTGTAATGCTTACAGGGTGCTGCTTAAAAGCGCTCATGTTTGCTGTTTTTGCCTTATCCTCCTCCCACTGGCTAGACTATCTTTGTTTTATTGGCATCGGAATCGGCGGGGCAATTTATAGTCCTGCAAGTGATGCCATGGTAGCGGATTTGACTACACAGAAGAATAGGCGTCAAGTATTTGCTGTCTTTATCACAGCTAACAATATTGGAGCTGTATTAGGACCTGCAATCGGGGCAACCCTTTTTTTCCAGTACAGAACAGAATTACTATGGGCCTGTATGCTCATTATGGCCATCTACAGTGTTGCCATCTTTTATGCCATAAAAGAAACTGTGCCGGCAGCTGCAAATAGTCATCAAGGTTCTCGAGGTATTTGGAATACATTCCTTAACCAGTGGAAAGCATACAGGACCTTACTCTCTGACAAAGTATTTGTGCTTTATATTGCAGCAGGAGTTTTTGCGATTATAGCTATTATGCAGCTTGATCTTTATTTAGCAATTTATGTGACAGAGTTTGTGCACCTCCAAACGGTGTTGTCAGTCAATGACTGGTCCTTTACACTGTCTGGCACAGAAGCCTTCGGCTGGATGCTCGGCTTAAACGGGCTGATGTTTGTCCTCTTTGTTCTTCCATCTGCCAAATGGCTTAAAGATTGGAAAGACCGCGATATTTTTATGCTTTCCTCTTTTTTAGCAGGCATTGGAATGTTCGCCGTCGGGCTGACAACAAATATTTGGCTTTTAATGCTGTTTACCGTTATCTTTACCTTCGGAGAAATTATTCGCTCTCCTGTGATGAATAATTTTGTGAGTGAATATGCACCCCAAGAATCGCGCGGCTTATATATGGGAGCCTCTAAATTGCAATTTACCATTGGCAGGTTCTTAGCTCCCTTTGCTGTAATTGTTGCAGACTGGATGATGCCTATCCTTGTGTTCGGTTTAATCTTTCTCTCAGCACTTGTTAGTGTGTTCCTTTACTTCTATGTATTCAAGCTCATATCGAAAAAGCTGCCCGCTTAAAGCAACAAAAAGGGAGGCATATCCATGCCTCCCTTAAAAATTACCTATTAAACTAGTTCAGGCAGCTCCATTTCCAGCACAGCTGCTGTGTGAACATGGCGGAAATATTTACTGTTTCCTCTGCTGTCTCCTTGCAAATATCCATAAAAGAATCCTGATACCCATGCTGCATAATTGAAGCTAAGCTGGTCTGCTCTGCTGAAATTCTTCACCAGCTTCCACCACTGCTCCATTAATTGCATCACGTCAGGAGAATGTGTTTTTCGAAGGATTACACTGCTTTCAATCAAGCCGTTATGTTTAGGGTAATACTCCTCTTTATATTTCGCCAGCTGATCCCTGATAATTTCTTCATTGTCGCACCCTTGCTTTATACACTCGTTCGCTTCCTCATAAATGCAGTCACTTAGTGGATGCTTAAAGGTATACAGCGGTCTGTCGCCTAGCAGAAAGTACTGCTCAATCAGCTCATCGATATCTCCAGTTATCTCCATACTCCCATCTACCCAAATACTGAATTCATATTCAGGCAAAAAGAAATGCGGCATGATTTTAACCTGCCGGCACTGCCTTTCAATATCCAAGTCGCTTGGAGGAAGAGGCCTTATTTGCCATGTAGATGAAATAAGTGCTGGATCATCTGTAAAGCATATATAGTCACACTGATTAGATTTAATTGCCGGCTCCTTTAATTCGTCATCGCCTTTCGTTATCGCTGTATAGATTACCACCCTTTTTTTCATTTGCCTTCTCCTTCCCTTTCTACTAAAAACAACGAAAAATTTCTCAATATTCAATTAATCACTTATTATAGCATAATTGATTTTTTTGCACTATTATGTAGCCTTTTTATTCCAGAATCTTTTTTTCATACTGATTCTAGTAATTAACCGTTTATTCACAGAGCGAAACTTCTTTTTTATTTTTCAAATTCCTCCAGTTTTTCACCCCTTACAAGTATTTATTCAAGAAGAAGGAACTCCATGCATGGACAATCGCCTTAAGGAAAAAAGAGGAAAAATTACACCTCTATATTTTAATTTAACTCTGTCGATATATGTATTAGCTTCAGGAATTTATCTTACTTAAAAGGAGAATATACATTGAAACTGCTTAAGAACTTATCTATTACAAAGAAGCTGTTCATTATCATCTTAGTAAGTGCTCTTGCACTCGGATCAGTCGGCTTTTTAGGATTAAATTATATCCGTGTCATGGCAAAGGACACAGAGATTATGTACAAGGAGAATTTACTGCCAGTAACAGACATGCTGCAGATCAGGATAAATACAAGGGCGAGCAGCGCATATACATTAGAATTGCTGCTGACGACTGACGAAAGCAAAAATAAAGAATTGCACGAGGAAATTACTTCTGCTTGGGAAGAAATTGATGCACTTGTTGCGGAAATTGAGAGCGGAAACTTAATGTCTGATGAACAAAAACTGCTCGAGCAGTTTAAAGAACAAATCACTGCATTATCTGCCGCAAGAGATAAGGTTGTCGAATTGGCCCTTGCCAACAAAAATGAAGAAGGCTATGACCTTTACTTAAAAGAAGTAGAACCAAACAGAGCGAAGGTTAATAATACGCTTAAAGAACTTGCAAACACAAAAACACAGTATGCAGAAAATATTTACAGCAAAAGCAAAGATAGCTTAAAAACAGTTACGATTTTTGTTGCTGCAGTCATCATTGTCGGCTTACTGCTGCTAATCGGATTAAGTATTCTGATTGGACGAATGATTATCAATCCTGTGAAGGAAGTAAAAGAGCTTCTTTCTCTTGCTGAAAACGGAGATTTCACAGTAAAAGGCAGTTATCAATCACGTGATGAGATTGGTCAGCTGTCAGAGTCCTTTAATCATATGACATCAAAGCTGCAATCTGTATTCAGCACTGTATATGATTCTTCTCAGCAGGTTGCAGCCGCTTCAGAGGAATTAAGTGCTAGCGCGGAGGAAAACAGCAAAGCAAGCGAGCATATAACTCTTACTGTACAAGAGCTTTCCGCTGGAACAGACAAACAAGTAGATAAGGTGGAAGACAGTGCACATATTATCAGTGACATAACAGCTTATACGAAAACAATTGCTGATAACACGGAAAAAATAACAAAAGATGTTCTGCACGCATCTCAAGTGTCTACTGAAGGAAACGAAGCAATTGCAGAAGTTAACACACAAATGAATTCTATTTATGCAAATGTTAACAGCTTATCAGAAGCTGTCAGAAGCTTGAAGGAACGTTCAAATGAAATTGGAGAAATCACAAATGTTATCACTGGCATTTCAGCGCAAACAAATCTGTTGGCATTAAACGCTGCCATTGAGGCGGCTAGAGCTGGTGAGCACGGCAAAGGCTTCGCTGTTGTCGCAGATGAAGTCAGAAAGCTTGCAGAGGAATCAACTAATTCAACAGAACAAATTTCAAAATTGATTCAATTAATTCAAAAGGATACTGAGCATACATTGGAAACAATGGAAAGAGCATCTCACGAGGTTCATTCAGGACTGAATGTTGTTCATTCTGCCGGCACCTCTTTCCAAAAAATCGAAACTGCCGTAAATAGTGTTGTATCCCAAATTGAAGATATATCAGAAGCCTTGAATAAGCTTGCAAAAGGAACCGAAACTGTCCATGCATCGATATTTGATGTAAGTGATGTCGCGAAAGATTCAGCTGCCATCACCCAAAATATCTCTGCTGCTACACAGGAACAGCTTGCTTCTATGGAAGAAATCACTTCTTCGTCCCAGGCACTTGCTCTTTTAGCAGATGATCTGCAAACAATCATTAAGCAGTTTAAAATATAAAAAACATGTCCCGAGCTTATTGCTTCGGGACATGTTTTTTATTTTCATGGTCAAGCAGCCATTCCTTCCTCCATAACCCACCTGCATATCCGGTTAAACTTCCGTTGCTGCCGATAATCCGGTGACAAGGGATAACAATACATAGCTTATTTCTGCCATTTGCACTGCCGACAGCCCTGATTGCTTTTTCATTGCCGATACTGACGGCAATTTCTTTATAGGAACCCGTATTTCCGTAGGAAATGTCCATTAATGCTGTCCACACATTTTTTTGAAAATTAGTTCCCTCTATAATGTAGGGAAAACTAAATGTTTCAAGCTCGCCATTAAAATACTGATCAAGCTGCTCATAGCAGTCTGTTAATGGTTTCGGTATGTCCTCTGTCAGCGGATATTGCAAGCTGTCTCTTTCTGTAAACAAAACAGAATATACTCCAGCCTTTGTACCTGTTATTTCGATAAGGCCGATTGGCGATTGATAGTCGATAATAAACCTTTCATTCATATAATTGCCTCCCAACAACTATTCTAGGAATTATTTTTTAAATCATGAAGTAAGTTTGGGATCTCACCTAAATCCGTCACTGTATAATCAGCAATTCCCCCGCTCCACTGCGCATTTTCTTTCCATACACTCACCATGCCAACATGACTAGCTGCAGCAATATCATTTTGCGGATGATCACCGACGAATATACTTTGATTAGGAACTGTATCCATTCTTTGCAGTGCACGCAAAAAAATGGCAGGATCAGGTTTTCTTACACCTTCCCATTCTGATATCAATATAGCATCAAAATAGCCTCTTATACGTAATGCCTCTATATTTCCCATTTGGAACTTACCAAATCCGTTTGTAATTATTCCAAGTCTATACCCTGCTGCTGCCAGCTCTTCCAGCATTTCTTTTACATTAGGAAAAGGAACACAGCTGTAGGAAAACTCATCTAAATAGTCTTGCAGCAGTTCCTGTGAGGTAATGCCAGTCAGGCAAAATTCTTCAACAAGCTGCCTGTATACTTTATCTTTCCACACATACCCTTTCGCATCCAATACGATGAATCTATTAATATACGTATCTTTCGGTATATGTCCTGTCCACTTTTTCAATCTTTCATATTGCCGGTCAGCAAAGCGAAGGACTGATTCGTCTCTATTCAATAAAGTTCCGTCTAAATCAAACAAAACAGCTTTTATCATGAAGCATTTAGCTCCTTCCTTTTCTTCCATTATAGACTACTGCTTTATCCTATTGTAAAACAATAAAAAACTGGCTGAATTAATTTCAACCAGTTTTTTTGTATTAACTATTACTTCCACACGTCTTTAGAAATTTCCACAACATGGCGCAGCTTGTCCCATTGCTGCTCTTCTGTAAGCAGGTTGCCTTCCTCTGTTGAAGCAAAGCCGCACTGCGGGCTTAAAGCTAATTGATTTAAGTCAACATATTGAGACGCTTCCTCAATTCGGCGCTTAATGACATCCTTGCTTTCTAGTTCGCCAAATTTAGATGTAATCAATCCTAATACAATGTTTAAGTCAGGTCTGTTCACATAGCGAAGCGGTTCAAATCCTCCAGAACGGTCATTGTCGTATTCAAGGAAGAATCCATCGATATTCAGATGGCCGAACAATTTTTCTGCAACCGGCTCATAGCCTCCAGAAGAAATCCATGTGGAACGGAAATTCCCGCGGCAAATATGCATAGTCACTTTAAAATCATCTGGACGGTCAGAAACTGCTGCATTTAATGTTTCTAAATATTTTCTGCTTAAATAGTCAGGATCCAATCCTTTTGCGCGAAGCTGTTCCTTCTGTTCTTCTGAGCATAGATAAGCCCATGATGTATCATCAAGCTGTATGTAACGGCAGCCGGCATCATAAAATGCTTGCAGTCCTTTTTTATAAGTTTGCGCAAGATCTGCAAAAAACTCATCCTGGTCCGGATAGACAGCACTGTCCACCTCACCGCGGAAATGCAGCATGCTTGGACTTGGGATTGTCATTTTTGCTGTATGATCACCTGCTGCTTGCTGCAAGAATTTAAAATCCTCCAAAAATGGATGTTTGTCAAACCCAAGCTTGCTAGTAACTTTAATAGAACGTGATTTTGTTTGTTTCTGTTTAAATTGAATGCCTGATCCTGCTTGATAGCCTGTCACGCCTTGAAGGTCCTCAAGGAAATCGAAATGCCACCATGCTCTGCGGAATTCACCGTCTGTTACAGCTTGCAAGCCAACTTCCTTTTGCTTTTCCACAATTCTTGCAATCTCTGTATCTTCTATTTCTCTTAATTGCTCAGCTGTAATTTCATCAGCAGCTCTTTGGAGACGAGCCTGCTTGATTGCCTCCGATCTAAGTAAGCTTCCTACTTGATCTGCACGAAATGGTGCTTTTTTCTGTGTTGATTTATCAATCGTTTGCATGTACTTTCCCTCTTTTCCCTTTGTCCTCATTATTGTCTGTATATTAGCATAATTAAAAGGGTATAGAGTAACTGATAAAAGTAATCGTCCGTTATAACTAAAAGCTATATCACTTATTCGCATAAAAATCTACGAATGTTTTAAGCTCCTCTAAATAAAGATTAGCAATCCGGCTAAGTCTCGTTTTTTTATGAACAATCCATCCGACAGAAATTGTTTCCTCCTCAGCAAGGGGAACCGATACAATATCAGATCCATTTAAATCAGAGCTTAATATACCAGTAGAAATCGTATATCCGTTTAAGCCAATCAGCAAGTTAAACAATGTCGCTCTGTCACTCACCTGTATCGATTTCTTTCTTGGAATCGTGCTGAATATTTCCTCCGCATAATAAAAGGAATTGAACTCTCCCTGTTCAAAGGACAGACGAGGAAATGCTTCTAAATCCCCGAGCGTTACAGATGACTTTTTCGCAAGAGGATTTTGGGCACTCACAAAAATATGGGGCCCTGCCTCAAAAAGAGAATGGAAATCAAGCCCTTCCTGTTCTAGCATTTGCAGCATGACCTTTTCATTAAAGGAGCTTACATACAGAATGCCAATTTCACTGCGGAAGTTTTTAACATCCTCAATAATTTCATATGTCCGCGTTTCTCTCAACGTAAATTGATATTCATCTGCACCATGTTTTTTAATCATTTCGACAAATGCATTGACAGCAAATGCATAATGCTGTGTGGAAACAGAGAACAGCTGCTGAGAAGGTGCGCTGTTAAAATATCTGCGCTCTAACAGCTCCGACTGCTCCACTACTTGACGGGCATAACCGAGAAACTCAGCCCCGTTTTTTGATAAGGTTATTCCTTTTGAGGTCCGCAGAAAAATCTCAAAACCGAGCTCCTTTTCCAGCTCCTTAACTGCCTTTGACAAACTCGGCTGTGACATGTATAAACGTCTTGCCGCTTCATTTATTGAACCGCACAGTACAATTTCCACCACATATTTCAATTGCTGGAGTGTCATGAAAAGTTCCTCCCTTTATGTCTTATCTAGAATTCTTTTTATACCATAACCAAGGCAAAAAGCATGCCAACGTCAGGCTCCATTTCCCGCGGTCCCCTTAAGTCCTTAAGCACTCGATCCTCCCTTGACTAATTTCTTAGAAATTAATTTTATACATAATATCATATTTTTATTGCTAGTATAAGAGGATTAAGATACTATCATATAGGGATTGGAAGTATATTAGAAAATAATAACTATTTTTCCCAATAAATACGCTAATTCTAATGTAACATTCAAAGGAGAATCTTTATGAAGTCAATCATGAAAGCTGCTATAGCAGCAGGTCTGCTTTTTACCTTCACACTTAGTACGGTTAACGAGGCAGAAGCTGCCACAAAAGTAGTTACCTATAAAAACTGCACAGAGCTCAACAAAAAATACAAGGGCGGAGTGGCCCGTGCTGCCAATGTGAAAAATAAAGGCGGGAAAACAAAATACAAGCCATACGTTTCTAAAGCTCTTTATGATGCCAACAAAAAAAGCGACAGAGATAAAGATTTGATTGCTTGCGAACGTTAAATGATAAAAACCAGAACTCTTTCGAATTGTTCTGGTTTTTTCCTGTGATCGCTTAAAGAGACTGTAAAAATCACGTTTCTAATAACATAACCTTTTCATTCCTTAATTGGTAAAATCATCTTTCCGTTTATATCTTTGTATGAGGGGAAAAGGATGAACATAGATGTTTATTCGATTTTTCAAGGAGGGAATAAAAATGGCAAAAAGTATTGTAGCTGTTTACGAGACTCCAGAAGAGACCATTAACGCAATTGAAAGACTGACGAATAAAGGATATGTTGCAGAGGATTTTTCTGTCGTGACGAACAGAACAGATACTGATTATTTGGAAGCTAATACTGACGCAAGCATTGCATCTGGTGATACAAATGAATCCGCTGGTTTTTTTGAGAAATTGAAAAGCTATTTTACAATGGAAGACCTTGGTTTCGGCACAAATGAAAATACGAAAGCAGCAAACTTGGATATTCCGGCAGCAGAGCTTGATCAATTTTCCACTGAACTGGAACAAGGAAAATTCTTGCTGGCAGTTGAAAAAGAGGCAAAAGAGTTTAATGCTAATATCTCTACCGACTATCCAGAAATGCCCCCATTAAATGGGAAAGAACAGGGGATGAATATTTCCCTTGGACCTAATGAAGACTATGAACGTAGAAATCCCGTATTTCAAGATACACCAGATACACCGATTTTAGAAAGGCGCGGCGAAGGAACTACAAACAGGGATGCGGCGGATGAAGTTATTCTTGATAAACGTTCCTTCCCCCGCAATGAACACTTAACAAAAGAATAACGAAGGCGCCGGATTTGACAAAACAAATCCGGCGCTTTTTTAGATATTTTCTTGCTTTAATCCATCAATGATGTTTTCCTTTTTAACCTTACTAGTAGAGTACATCATGGCAGAAGCTACAATGACAAAAATAGCAACAATTGAATAGAGAATACTCAACCATGGCAAAGCAAAGCCGTACTCGAATGTCTGTCTGATAGACATATATAAAAGCACCATAACACCAATACTGATTGGCAGACCGTAAAGCAATGCTTTCATCCCATAAAACATGCTTTCATATTGCAGCATTTTGTTAAAGCCTTTCGGTGTCATTCCGACAGACCGAAGCATGGCAAATTCCCGTTTTCTTAAATTTATGCTTGTGCTGATAGTATTAAAGATATTCGCTACTGAAATAAGCGAGATGAGGATGATAAAACCGTACGTGAAAACAGATATAAACAACAGCAACTGTTCGTTCTTCTCCTTGTTTTGGAAAACATTATAAACATACATATCTGCTTGTATAATGTCCTCTAGTTCTTTCTGTGTTGCAAGTGGATCAGAGCTGTTCAAATAAAGTGATGTCTCGATAAAATCCTTCATCTGCTCGTTCTTTGAGAGATCGGTTAACGTCTTGTCTGAGACGATAATATCAATGCCGCCTACTCCTGTTGTATGAATACCACGGGGGAGCTTATTCGTCATACCAGCAATCTGTACCTCACTAACTTTTGATTCTTCCTCCCCGTCGTTATAGTACAACTCCAGATTTTCTCCTTCTTTTGCATGAACCGTTTTCGTTTCTACAAACTTTCCAGTATCAGGGTTTTGATAAGTAATTTGATTTACTAGAATTCCCGTATAGGAATCTTCTGCTTGAAGCTTTTCTAAGGAAACACCAGCTTCCTTTGCATAACTTTGGAAGCTTTTATCATCAAGACTGACAAGATGGACGGCATAAGCTAACTTTCCGTCTGTAAGAAGACTCTTGTCCTCTTTTACCATTTCCTTCAGTTCAGCTGCAATTTTGGATTCATCAATCCTCGTGCTTAAAGCATACAGCTCTCTTGTAATTGTACTGTCTGTGACATACGCAAGCTTCGTTAAGGGCAGATAATCACTCGGTTCCTTTTGTAGCGAACTAAATACTTGAATGTCAAAATTAACATTTTCCTGTGACATCTGAACTGATTTTTTTATATTTGATGTAAAAAACGACACAGACAAAAACAGTACAATACTGATTATTAATGAAAAGACAGTGGCATGATATCTGCGTTTATGCCGCTTTAAATTCTTCAGGCCTATTTCTCCTTCTATTCCAAACAACCTTCTAATGAGCCTGGATGTTTTCACTGCTTTACCTGTTAGCTTCACATCCTGTGTTTGGCGAATCGCATCAATAGCAGAAATCTTAGAGGCCCTGCGAGCAGGCAAATAGACTGATATAAAAATAGTAAACGCAGACAGTGCTACAGCTGCTAATATAGAATAAGGTGTAACGACCAGCTTCAATTTCACTGTAACGTTTAAAGCCCCTTCAATGAACGAATTTAGGAATAGGAATGTTGCACCTATACCAGCAATTCCCGCCAGAATCCCAATTGGGATACTGATTGCTCCTATCACTGCACCTTCAAAAAACACAGCATTTCTTTTTTGTTTTTTTGTTGCTCCCACACTTGAAAGCATCCCTAAGTGCCTTGCCCGCTCTGACACGCTGATTGCGAATGCATTATAGATTAATGCAACAGAACCAATAATAATAACAGCAATGATGACGGCAGCTGTACCAAAAAATGTTGTTCGTAAGCTGTCATTATCTGTTATACCATAGTAGCGCAGCAATTCTTCATTATAGGTGATTTTGTCTATATTTAACCTTTTCGCAAGTGCCTCTGCATCATCGAAAAGAGAGCTTGTTACTTTATTTAAAACGATAACTGCATTTGCTTTATCATTTTTGGCAAGTGAAGTAAAATCGATATAACTTATCGCAGTATAGCCTGGCTCCCATGTATACGCCCAGGTCGGGTCTTCCATGATGCCAACAACCGTAAAGGATTTTTCAGTAGTATTTATTACACCTTCCGTCCGCTTTCCCTGCTCATCCATAAGAATGCTAAACTGCTGTGTCAACTCCTTGGCGCCTTGCTCATTCCCGATTTCAGCTCTTTGGCCAATGTCTGCTGTAAGTTTGTCTCCAATTTTATAGGATAATTCCGCCTTATCTGTCATACTCTTTGAAAGGATAATTTCATTAGGATTTTCAGGAAGGCGCCCTTCACTAAGTTTTATATGAAAAGCTTTAAAACCGGCTTCATTAAATGCCTTATAAAAAATATATGGCTTGTATGCGTTTGTGGGGTTTTTTATTTCCGAGTATCCTAAATCCTTTGAAAGGAAAAGCTTGTTCGTAGTGTCATCCTTTTCTATTTCCGTTATTTGGGTCTGATTAACATCCTCATATTTCAAATGCCATTCCCCGTCCTGAGAAATGGACTGGCGGATAATCAAGTCGAGAAAGGAAACACCAAGTGTTGCGACCGCCATTATCATTGCCGTGGAAATAATGACACCAATAAGAGTAACAATCGTACGCCGCTTATTCTCCTTTAAATGTCTTATTGTAAGCTTTTGAATAATATTCACGGACGAATCACCTCATCCTTGGCGACCTTTCCATCTTCAATCGCAATGACTCTGTCTGCCTGCAAGGCAATCCTTTCATCGTGAGTAATGACAATCAAGGTTTGATTAAACGTTTTATTGAACATCTTCAATAATTCCATTATTTCCTTGCTGTTTGTGCTGTCCAGATTTCCTGTAGGCTCATCTGCCAGTACAATAGCTGGATTACTGATAAGAGCACGACCGATGGAAACACGCTGCTGCTGACCTCCTGATAACTGGTTTGGCAGGTGCTTGAGGCGGTCCTTAAGGCCAAGAACCCGGATGATATCCTCCAATTTATTGTCGTCCACTTGATGCTCATCCAGCAATAAGGGCAATGTAATGTTTTCTTCAACAGTCAAAATCGGAATCAGATTATAGAATTGATAGATAAGACCAATTTGCCTTCTTCTGAAAATCGCCAAGTTCGTTTCGTTTAATCCATATATATCGGTTCCATCAACTAATACTCTTCCGCTTGTTGGTCTGTCTACGCCGCCAAGGAGATGAAGCAATGTTGATTTACCTGAACCAGATGGGCCAATTATTACAACGAATTCTCCCTTTTTTACAGTAAAAGACACATCATCAAGTGCCTTCACCTCCGTATCTCCTTTTCCGTACACTTTAGACAGATTTTCTATTTTTAAGATTTCCATATTCAGTACCCCTTTCATATGTTGATTTATTGCTAGTTTATCTGCCTAAAATGACATAGCGGTGACTAAGAAAGTGACAATTTAGTCACTTAACGCTTTTTGTGGATTGCTTATAAAATTTAATAGTAAATGTTGTGCCCTTGCCTTCTTTACTTGATACCTCTATATCTCCGTTTTGCGCGGAAATGATACTGTATGACATGGCAAGACCAATCCCAACACTATCTTCGCCGGCATTAGCTCCTCTATAAAAACGCTTAAATATGTAGGGAAGATCCTTTTTTGGTATGCCCTTCCCATTATCATAAATGGATATTTCAGTAAACAGAGCATTCTCCATAAAGGAAATAGCAATTTCCCCGCCTTCTGCCGTATGTTCAACCCCGTTTTTCAAGATATTTAGAAGTGCTTCTGCCGTCCAATTTAAATCTCCCTGAAAGCTCACATCCTTTTTGCCTGAAAGCTTTAATGTCTGCTGCTTAATATCCATAGGAATCAGAACAGCTTCAGCAGCTTTCTCAAGCATTTGTACAACAGATACCTTTTCTTGCTTAAAGGAAATAGAACCGGCATCTATTTTGGACAGCTTTAATAAAGAGGATACGAGCCAGTCAATCCGCTCAAGCTGAATACGAATATTTCTTGTAAACTCATTTCGTTTTTCCTCGTCTAAGTTTTTACTGCTTAATAAATCTGCCATAACCATCATCGAGGTTAATGGTGTCTTTAATTGATGGGAAATATCCGAAATGGCATCTGTCAATGTTGACTTATCTTTTTTTAAGGAAGAGCCTTGCTGGGAGAGCATTAATGTGACTTTATATATCTCACTTTTTAAAATGCTCAGCTCTCCTTCATGATTATCTCTTATGTCAAACTGGTAGTCTCCATTCGTTATTCTACGCAAATAGCTACTTAGACGGGCGATTTCCCGGTAGCGCCAATAGGTAAACACAACCTGGACACTTATGAAAAGCAGACTAACTGCAAATACATAAATCGCGGCAGCTCGAGAAATGAACAAATAGAAAAATAAAGTAGACATCAGAGCTATGGCAGAAAGGATCAGTAAGTTAATAAGCAATTCTCGGTTGCGAAGCATTTAATCACCAACCTTGTATCCTAAGCCGCGAACTGTTTTAATAAGTTCCGGCTTTTGTGGATCATCCTCTAGCTTTTCTCTCAGTCTTTTAATATAGACCGTCAATGTGTTGTCATTGACAAAGTCCCCGGCTACATCCCAAATCCTTTCAAGCAGCTGAGATCTTGTCAGCACTTGGCCGGCATGATTAGCCAATATTAGGAGTAACCGGTATTCTAACGCAGTCACTAATACTTCTTCCCCACTTTTGTATACCTTGCCTTCCAATGTATTAATAGAAATAGGATTAATATCAATAACAGGCTTTGTTTGTGCATGCTTGTTATATCTGCGTAACACCGATTTAATTCTAGAAAGTAATTCACGAACGCGAAAAGGCTTTGTTATGTAATCATCTGCTCCCATATCCAGTCCCATAACTACATTCACTTCATCATCTAATGCTGTTAAAAAAATAACAGGCTTGTCACAGCGCTGTTTTACGAATTCACATAGTTCATAGCCGCTGCCATCTGGCAATGACAAATCAAAGATACATAAATCTATTTGGTCCAGACCATCTTGCATTGTTTGTTTGGCCGTTTCTGCAGTATGACAAACAATTGTTTCGTAATTGTCTTGATTTAAACTGTATTCAAGGCCAACTGCGATTGTTCTATCATCTTCCACTAATAATATTTTCAATTTATACACATCCCTTGCCAAAATACGCCATAACCTCCTATTATCTTAGTTGATGCTGACAGTTTTAGTCAAAGAAGACTATTAGGAGGAAATATTCACATAACTGGTTGCATTGACACATCCAGTACCCTACAATACTTTATAGAGGCAGTTTTTTTTGAAAACGCTGCACATACTACTAATAATGAACTGTTATAGGAGGAAACCGAGTTGCCAAATACATATAAAGGATCTAAGTTAAAAGTATTCTCCTTAAACGCCAATCCAGAGCTAGCACAAGAAATTGTCGAAAATTTGGGAACAGAGCTTGGAAAATGTTCTGTTAAAAAATTCAGTGATGGAGAAATTCAAATCAATATAGAAGAAAGCGTGCGCGGCTGTGATGTATTTGTTATTCAACCGACAAGCGACCCTGTAAACCAAAGTATTATGGAGCTGCTTATTATGATTGACGCCCTTAAACGGGCTTCTGTCAAATGCATCAATGTTGTTATGCCATATTATGCGTATGCACGCCAAGACAGAAAAGCTCAGCCGAGGGAACCAATCACTGCGAAGCTGATTGCAAACCTCATCCAGAAATCGGGAGCTGACCGCGTCATTACAATGGACCTCCATGCACCGCAAACACAAGGCTTCTTTAATATTCCAGTTGACCAGCTTGTCGCAATGCCGATATTAGCGCAATACTTACTAACAAAAGAGTTTGCTAATGATGTCGTTGTTGTTGCACCAGATCATGGAAGCACGACTAGAGCACGGGAATTGGCAGACCGCCTGAAAGCTCCAATTGCTATCATTGATAAACGGGGCCCTAGGGATTTTGGAGAATCTCGTGAAGTTAATATCGTTGGAAACATTGAAGGAAAAACAGCGATTATCGTCGATGACATTATCGACACAGCATATAGAATCACAACCGCTACAAAAGCACTCCTTGATAATGGTGCAAAGGAAGTCTACGCATGCTGCACACATCCTGTGCTGTCAGAGCGGGCAATCGAAAACATTACAGAGTCACATCTGAAAGAATTGATTGTTACAAACAGCATTCCGCTGTCAGAAGAGAAAAAAATCAGCAAAATCACACAGCTGACAATCGCTCCGTTATTAAGCGACGCTATTTCTCGGGTTTACGAGCAAAAGCCTGTCAGCGTGCTTTTTAAATAAGTTCAAAAAAAGAGATGTTTGGGAGTATTCCCCCTACATCTCTTTTTTATTTCCCGGCATAGCCTTTTTGCAGTGCAATCAGCTCACTCGCTAAGCTCTTTATTCTAGCTGACACTTCGCTACTAGCCAATTCATTATCCTGATTGAAATCATCATTATGAACAAACACATTCGTTGTTGGGATAAGTCCCTTTAAGTAGCTGAGAATGGGTTTTAGCTGATGTTCTGCCACTAAGAAATGCTTATCCGTACCGCCAGTCATAACAATACCTGTTACCTTTCCTTTAAACGCATCAACAGGCAAATGATCAAACAGATTCTTTAAAGCACCTGGTATAGATGCCTGATAAATAGGGCTGCCAATAACTAAAGCATCTGCAGACAATACAGTCTTCACTACTTTTATCGTGTCGTCATTGTAATAGCTAAGCGGAGTTCCCTTTACAAATTCAACCTCAAATTCCTTAAGGTCTATCAGCTCTGTTTCTATGCTTGGGTCAGCAGATTTTGCTGCTGCTAGCACTTCATAGACTGCTTTTGCTGTTTTGGTTCCGACAAGAGAACCGGAGATACCGACAAGCTTCATCTTGATTGCCTCCCTTTTATTTTTGAAAAAAGATGCCCTCACTAAAAAGGACATCTCACAATTCAAGCTTATTTTTTAAAGCTTGCGTATTTTTCTGCAACAGCATCCCAATTAATAATTTCAAAGAAGCTGGAAATATAATCAGGTCTTCTGTTTTGATAGTTCAAGTAGTAAGCATGCTCCCAAACATCCAAGCCTAGGATTGCATTGTTGCCTTCCATAATTGGGTTATCTTGGTTTGGAGTGCTAGTAACTGCAAGCTTTCCTTCTTCATTAACAACAAGCCATGCCCAGCCTGAACCAAAGCGAGTAGTCGCACTTTGAGCGAACGCTTTTTTGAACTCATCGAAGCTTCCAAACGCTTCTGTAATTGCTTCAGCCAATTCCCCTAAAGGCGCATTTCCTTCTTTTGCTGGTGCGATTACTTCCCAGAACAAAGTATGGTTAAGATGGCCGCCTCCGTTATTTCTTACAGCAGTTCTAATTTCCTCTGGCACTGAATCTAAATTACTTAACAATTCTTCTAGAGATTTTTCTTGTAAATCAGCTTTTCCTTCTAAAGCAGCATTTAAGTTATTCACATATGTTTGGTGATGCTTGCCGTGATGGATCTCCATTGTACTTTTGTCGATTTGAGGCTCTAATGCAGAAAAATCATAGTTTAATGCTGGCAGTTCATATTTTGACATTTTGTAATCCCCCTAAATATGTAGTATTTATACTTATTAGTATAAAAAGTATAGTTAAAGAATAACCTATCAACCACAAAATTGCAATTGATTTTTTCCACTTTTTTCACCTTATCTGCCCATTCTATGCTGTTAATCATAAAAATGTTAACATTTTATACTTTATGGTATAATTAATAAAATCGGCTGCTTTGCTTGTCGTTCACAAGGAAGGATTACTCCAACTGGTTAATGGAGGTTATATAGATGGACACAAAACAAAAAAATACGAAAGACAAAATACTTCATCTTCTAAAAAAAGAAGGCTCACTCACTGTTAGTGACTTAACTAAGCGCCTTGAAATTACCCATATGGCTGTTCGCAAGCATCTTACTATCATGGAAAAGGATGGTATGATTCAAACGAAGGAATTCAAGCAATCCATGGGAAGACCGATGCAGCTATACTCTCTAACAGAAAAGGCTGAAATGCATTTCCCGAAAAATTATGAAGGAATCAGCATTGGTTTTTTGCGGGATATCGAGGAACTGTATGGCGATGGCTCCGTTCAGCGCTTATTTGAGAAAAGAGAGGCTCGGCTTATTCACGAATATGCTGTCAGAATGGACAGTAAGGAACCACTTCAAAAGATGAAGGAAATCACAAAAATCCAAAATGAAAAAGGCTATATGGCAGAGTTAAACCAGCTCGAGGAAAACACATATGAGCTGATTGAATATAATTGCCCTATTCTTGAGGTTGCGAAGGAATTTAAAATTGCCTGCAAATGTGAAACAGAAATGTTTAAAGATGTCCTCAAAACAGAAAATATCAGCAGGTCTTGCTGCAGAACAGATGGCGACAGCCACTGCAGATTTCTTGTTAAGTTTTAAAAAAGACAACCTCTGTGACATACAGAGGTTGTCTCCTTTTTTAGTAAATATAAAGGAGCATAGCACTAGCTATGCTCCTTTCGCTCATTTAGCCGGCGGTCCGAACTCCCCGTGATGGAAATCGCGGAAGGCCTGTTTTATCTCCTCCATCGTATTCATAACAAATGGACCGTATGGTACAATTTCTTCGTTTATTGGTGCTCCTGAATAAATAAGCACCTTTGATCTTCGTTGATTTGCTTTAACGGTAAGTTCACTCAGCTTGTCTGCTGTTCCATGTTCAGCATAAGTCAATGTAGCTGTACCATGCTTTTGTAAATTCACACGATTAATACCAAAATCCATATCACCTGACAACACATATAAAAAAGCATTATGGTTTTCTGGCATGTGATGAACATAGCTTGCTCCCTCTTCTAAAGTTATTTCTGACAATGTAATAGGAACAAGAGAATGTAGGGGACCTTGAACGCCTGCGATATCTCCTGAAAACACCTTTATTTTTCCGCCATTGAAATCAACAGTAGGCGCATCCTCACTATATACATTTTGATAAAATGTCTCACTGTGCTTTAGATTCTTCGGCAGATTCAGCCATAACTGCAATGTATGAGCAATATCATCGCCCACCCCTTCTTCTGCATGTCTAGCCGCCCAGCCAGCATTCATATATTGCACATCCCCAGGTTCAAGAATATCTCGTCCTCCGCCATTATCAATATGCTCTAATCTTCCGTCTACAACATATGTGATGGTTTGGAAGCCGCGATGGGGATGGTCTGAGAATGTTCCCCTTTTAAACCAATCCTCTGCCATTAAAATAAATGGGTCAAAATCCTTCCATCTTTCTACAGGCAGCACCCACCCTTTCTGAATGGCTGGGAATTCTGCTTCCTCATATTGAACATACCAATGTTCCTTAACATCCCTTTGAAAAACCTCTTTTTGTTGATCTACTAACTCTTTTTCCATTTCTCCCACCCCTTTTTCACTATATGTCAGTACTTCTGATGTTAAGCATATAATGCTAACTCTGCTTCAATCTGGTTTTTAATTAATGCTACGCATTCTTCAGCAGTTTTCGCAAAAATTCTTTTACCGTTAACGATAGCGTAAGGTCTCTTTGCACACATGCCACAGAAAGAAAGACAGGTATTCTCAATCACTGCTACTTCTGGATATTCTGATTCGAGGATTTCCTCAAGTGGGACAGCAGTGATTAAGCTGCCATCACATATTTCCACAACTACAATCCCCATTGTTTGTTTCCCCCCTAATCACCTAATAAAATAAAAATCTATATAAATAAGATAAAATAAGTTCACTTTTTATACCAATTGGTATAATTAACGAACATAACCTTACTCCAATCCTACGTAAAAAGCAATCATTATGCTTATCAAGGCAAAAAAAGGAAGCTAATAATCATAGCTTCCTTTCGAACATTAAAATTCAACTTTTTCTAAATATAAGCCGGCTGCTTCTGCCATTAGGCCTGTTTGGACTCTTTCTTTTGATTCAATGATAGCAGGAATTTGATCAGGCTTTATTGTATTTAAACCGACCTCAATTAATGTGCCGACGATTTTCCTTACCATATTGTATAAAAAGCCATCGCCTCTTACTCTTATATGGAGAAACCCGTTTTCTTTTTCTATCGATATAGCGTATATTTCGCGGACCATTGATTTTTTTTTGCTTTTCGCATTAGAATAAGCAGTGAAATCATGACTTCCTAAAAAATGGCTGGCCGCTTCTTTCATTTTCGAGATATCGAGCTTTTGGTCGACATGCATGCTGTATTTGCGCATGAAAGGGTTCGTATGCTCCTCGTTCCAAATTTTATATAAATATGTTTTATCCTTCGCATTATAGCGGGCATGAAAACGGTCAGGAACTGTTTCTAGATGAAGAACACTTATATCGTTCGGCAAATATTTGTTTATATACGCCTTTATTTGTAACTCACTCATCGAAGTTTTTATTTTAAAATTCGCAATTTGCTCCATTGCATGGACGCCAGCATCTGTTCTGCTGCAGCCAATTATTTGCACCTCTTCACCAGCCATCTCAGTCAGAACGTTTTCGATTTTCCCTTGGATGGAGCTGTCTCCGTTGCCGAGGCGCTGCCATCCTCTGTACCTGCCGCCATCATATTGAATGATCATTTTATAATTGTTCATAGTATCTCCTTGCTTTTCATAATCTTTCTAAAGTGTAGCTTGTCTGAACAAGAAGCACAACTTTTTATGAAAAAAAAGCAATCCTATCCTTTAGGATTGCTTTTACTTTTTAAATTAGCGAGCCTGAACTCCTTAACTTCCTGATTGACTGACTTCAATAAACTTATTGCCATTAACGCTATTATAATCGAGAATGGCAATGCTGCTATAATCATCGTATTTTGCAATGCTTGCAGGCCACCAGAATAAAGGAGCACAAGTGCCATTGCTGCTAATAAAACTCCCCAAATTACCTTTAGACGATTACTCGGGTTAAGAGAGCCATTAGTAGTCATCATCGCAAGAACAAAGGTTCCAGAATCAGCAGATGTGATGAAAAACACAGCAATTAATACAATCGCCAAGATAGAAAGGGTTCTGCTTAATGGATAATTCTCTAACACACCAAATAATGATTCTTCTGTTGCCAGCCCAGAAATTAATCCAGGTGTATCATGCTCCAACAGCATCGCAGTCCCTCCGAATACCGAGAACCAAAGAAAACCAATTACTGCTGGAATGAACAATACATATGCAACAAACTCTCTGATTGTTCTTCCTTTCGAGATTCTTGCGATAAAGACACCAACAAATGGCGACCATGCAATCCACCACGCCCAATAAAAAATCGTCCAACTGTTAATCCATGTTCTATTCTCCTGGTTCAAAGGAGCAATACGGAAGCTCATATTCACGAGATTTTGTAGATACGATCCTAAAGTATCTGTAAATAGATTTAATGTAAACAAGGTTGGCCCAACGAGAAATAACAGCAAAAACAAAATACCAGCTAAAATCATATTGGCATTGCTTAAGATTTTGATTCCTTTTCCAAGACCGCTCAATGCTGAATAAATAAACAAGGCTGTTACAATACATATAATAATGAATTGTGTCATTATACTTGAAGGTACACCATATACAAAGGAAAGTCCTCCATTGATTTGAACCGCTCCAAAACCAAGTGTTGTAGCAACTCCAAGTACGGTGGCAATAACAGCAATCGTGTCAACAGCTTTACCTGCAATCCCGTCTGACCTTTTACCAATAATAGGCTTTATAGTGGCACTAATTAATGAAACATTCCCTTTGCGAAAAGTAAAGTATGCTAAACAAAGGGCAACAAGCCCGTAAATCGCCCATGCATGAATGCCCCAATGGAAAAAGGTATATCTCATTGCGTCCTTCATGCCTTGATCTGTCCCTATCTCTCCAGTTGGTGAACTTATCGCATAATGGCTTATCGGTTCTGCTGTCCCATAAAACACTAGTCCAATCCCCATGCCTGCACTAAACAGCATGGCAAGCCAAGATATTCTCGAAAACTCAGGCTTATCATCCTGTTTTCCAAGCTTGATGCGTCCTGCTGGACTAACTAATAAATAGAGGCAGACAACTAGGAAAAACGATACAACAATTAAATAATACCAGCCAAAACTAGTTGTAATAAAGCTTTGTACCGAGTTTGTTAAATTCTCAAGCAGAGATGGTGCTGCAATCCCAACGAGAACAAGCAGCAGCAATAATGCTGTCGAAATATAAAATACTATTGAAACTTTTTTCATAAAAATAAATTACTCCCAACTTTTCCCTTTATGCCTTTTGAAAAGAAAATCAACCTTAGCCTTATACCCTTTATCTAGTAAGTTAAACCTTTTGCTAAGTAAGCTTTTCTCGTATAGGTAGTGTTAGTATGTTCTTATTATCAGTATTTCATTTCCCTTACACTAAAAAAAGAAACCATCAACAAGAATGGTTTCTTTCATATTTTATTTAAATCCTAATACAGGATGAGGAATATATGGTTCTTCAAGCTGGGCAATTTCTTCCTGTGATAATGTTACTGCGAGCGCTGCAACTGCATCCTCTAAATGAGACATTTTTGTTGATCCAATAATTGGAGATGCGACTGTCTCTTTTTGCAATACCCAAGCAAGTGCGATTTGGGCACGTGATACTCCATGTATTTCTGCAATCTGTGCTACCCGTTCAACAACTATTTTGTCAGCAGCCGCTGTTTGAGCATAAAGTGACTTGCCAAACTCATCCGTTTCAGAACGGGCTGTTGTCTCTTCCCAGTTGCGAGTTAATTTGCCTCTTGCTAAAGGACTCCACGGTATGACGCCGATTTTTTCTTCTTTGCATAACGGAAGCATCTCCCGTTCTTCTTCCCTGTACAATAGATTAAGATGATTTTGCATGGTGATGAATTTTGTCCAGCCGTTTTTTTCGGCAACATGCTGTGCCTTTAAGAATTGCCAAGCATACATGGAGGATGCACCGATATAACGTGCCTTTCCTGCCTTAACAACATCATGAAGGGCTTCCATCGTTTCCTCAATAGGAGTGTCATAATCCCAACGGTGTATTTGATAAAGGTCCACATAATCTGTTCCTAGCCTTCTTAGACTATTGTCGATTTCACTCATAATTGCCTTGCGGGAGAGTCCTGCACCGTTAGGACCTTGATGCATTCGGCCATGAACCTTCGTAGCAAGGACAACTTCATCACGGTTTGCAAAATCTTTTAATGCTCTTCCCACAATTTCTTCACTTGTTCCATCTGAATACACATTTGCTGTATCGAAGAAGTTAATGCCAAGCTCGAGGGCCTTCTGAATAATCGGACGGCTCCCCTCCTCATCTAATACCCAAGTGTGACTGCCTCTTTCTGGGACTCCAAAGCTCATACAGCCGAGACAAAGTCGAGATACATCCATGCCAGTATTGCCTAATTTAACATATTCCAAAGTATGTGCACCTTCTTTCTAAAGAATTATATATAAGTATATAACCGTTATGGGCATTTGGACAAAGATTATGGCTTTTTTATCCATTGATTATTTTTCCATTGACATATGGTTATTTCGTTTGACATTGTAAACGTTTTCATTTATACTGTTTTTAGGTTGGATGACATTCGTGGTCATCATCGGTACCTAGCGCAGGTGGAGCTGGTACTATTTTTATGCAATTTCTTGTAATCGATTTACACAAGATACTAGGCAAAAGACAACTAGGTCTTCTAGTTGTCTTTTTGCTTACCTTTAGTTATTATTAGCTATCGGTTTTCCGAATACAGGGAAACCGTTCTCATCCCAAGTAAACACTTGTGCTCTGGCATGACGATCTGGATTATCAAGCGGATCTCCATCCATTTCTGTATATGGACGGGCATGATAAATGAGGATATCTTCTTGACCGTCTTCACTTACAGTAAAGCTGTTATGGCCTGGACCAAATTGACCGTTTTCTGGCGCACTTTTGAAAACAGGTTCTTTCGATTTAGTCCACGAGTAGCCATCTAAAAGGTCTGCATCTGCATCTGCCCAAAGCATACCCATGCAATAGTTTCCATCTGTTGCACTTGCAGAATAAGTGATAAAAATTTTATTGTTGCGGATTATTACTGCTGGACCTTCATTCACTAGAAAACCGATTTTTTCCCAGCCAAATTCAGGGATTGTCAGCAAAAGCTGTTTGCCTTTTAATGTCCATGGGTTCTCCATTTCAGAAATATACAGATTAGAGTTTCCAGGGATAGCAGGCTCCTTCTGTGCCCAAACATAGTACAGTTTTTCATTATGTTCAAACACGGTAGCGTCAAGACAGAAGCTTTCCTGTTGTGTTTTCACTTGCCCTTTTTCCTCCCATTTACCTGTAAGAGGATTTTCATCACCACATTCAATTGCAAACATGCGATGCTGGAAAATATGGTTTTTCGGATGGCTGCTTGGTGCTGCCGCAAAATAAACATACCATTTGCCTTGCACGAAGTGAATCTCTGGTGCCCAGATTAACTGACTTTGCGGCCCTTCTTCATGTGCTCTCCAAACAGTCGCCTTCTCACTGTTTTCAAGATCATTCAAACTTTTTGCTCTTCTCACTTCAATTTCTTGATAACCAGGAACAGAGCCTGTGAAATAATAATAACCGTCTGTATGCTTATAAACCCAAGGATCTGCACGCTGTAAAACTATTGGATTATTATATTTAGATGTTGTCTCAATCATCGTCATTATCTCCCTTTAAATGTTCTCTTTGATTATTTCTCCTTTAATAGCTCCTTTTTTCACTAATTCACCTGATATGAACCTTTCAATGCAGATGATATAGATGCTAACGAAGCATAGTGGGAGAATAATGCTGAATTTATAAGCTGCTGCCAGCAGTACTAAGAAAAACAGCAGACTGAAAATACTTTGGAATGGCATAAGCAGCGGCAAAGCCAGCACCAATTTCGCTTTTTGCTTAAATGTCCCTTCCGTATGTATGGCAACAGGGAATGTATAAACGATGGCAGCCAAAACATAAATCATGATAAAGAGAAGCGGATAATAGAGCACTGCCAATCCAATAGCCATTTGTTTGACAAGCTGCATATCAATCCACAGCACATAAAGAATCGCTCCATAAATGAGGGCTAAGCCATTCATTTTCATAAAGCCTTTCTTATATGCAGTGAAAAAGCTTTTGGCAATTTGCAGATAGGACGGATAATCCGCTTTATATGCCTCATCTTTTTGCAGATGAAATAAGGCATATGTGGCAGGAAACACCCCAAAAAAGCCAAGTCCAAGCAACACGCCAGCAACCCAAAGCAGATTCAAGTAAATGATATTTACCGCTTTATCCAGATAAATCATGATTTTATTTGACCACGCCATATACTAAACCCTCTTTCCAAAAATTGTGTTTCCGTTTGGAGTTAATCCGGAGAACCCAATTCCTTCTTTATCTTCTTTCCAGTTTTTGCATGTAAAAACAATGAATATAGTACCACTTTTTTTATGAAGATATTGCTGTTCTCCCAATGGCTCGAACTCTGCCAGGTTGCTTTCGTTTATGTTAAAAAACTCGCTTTCCTTAATCGTAGTTGTATCATCAAAAGCGATAATCTCCCATTTTCCAAGCAAATCTTTATCTGACAACGAATGCGCATCCATTTTTTCATAATGCTCAGGAGAAACAACAGGCCAGCCATTGTTCAGCCAAAATATCTCCCGAATGAAAGCAAAGTGATACGGAGAACGTTCTTCAATCCGTACATGGTGAACCATGTAATCCTTCTTGCCCTCTGTAAAAATAGAGTTATGGCCAGGACCAATCCAGCTGATATCCTCCTTGAATTGATAGCTGCCAACAAGCTTTACACCAATAGAGTCCGGCCGGGTTTCTGTTTCTAACATACTGTTCCCATTTATATCTAAATAAGGTCCTGTTATTTCCCTTGACCTTGCCACCCTCACATTATAGCTGTCATTCAAACTATCATAGGAAGTAAACAAGTAATAATAATCCAATTCTTCATGATAATAGATGAAAGCACCTTCAATTGCTGTATCAACAGATTTAGGACGCTTTGCGAGCAGCGTGCCATAATCTTGTTCATTTTTTAGACGTCCTGTCTCCATATTAAGCTCGGTCATATAAATGCCGCCAAAGAAAGAGCCATAACACATCCAGTACCTTCTATCCTTATCCACAACAATATTAGCGTCAATCGCATTATGTTTGGCTAAGTCTGGATTTGTTTTAATAACAATTCCTTGATCGCTCCATGGCCCCAAAAGATGCTCAGCAGTTGCAAGACCAATGCATGACACTGTGCTGCCAAATGTTGAAGCAGAATAATACATATAATATTTGTCTTTATAACGAATAACCTCCGGCGCCCACAGGCCGCGGGCATTCGACCAAGCATTCGCCTCTGTCGGAATTCCTGCCAATGCAGTACCTGCAAACTCCCAGTGGACAAGATCATTAGATTTCCTAATCGGCACCCCTTGTGTAGGCTTTTCCTCAAAGAAGGTGTCTGTTGCAAACATATAGTAAATGCCATCTTCCTTTACGATTGTAGGGTCATGTGCCCCAAGTGTACCCCATTGATAGGATTGAATAGTCTCCAACCATCTTTTTGTATTCTCCTTCAACTAATAAGCCCCCTTAACCTTTATCCTTTTACACCAGATAAAGCAACTGACTCGATAATTTGCTTTTGGAATATCAGGAATACAATCAGCACAGGCAGCAAGGAAACAACGGAGCCAGCCATGATTAACGGATAATCTGTCTGTATCGCATAGGTTGCTTTTAAATTCGCGATAACAACCTGTAATGTCTGCTTCTCTGGGCTGTTCAAATAAATTAATGGCGCCAAATAGTCATTCCAAACACCCATAAACCAAAGAATAAACTGTGCTGCGACCGCAGGGCGAATGACCGGGAATATCAACTTAAAGAATATTTGCAAGTATCCGGCTCCATCCACCTTCGCGGCTTCAATAAGCGAGTATGGCACATTGGCCAAATATTGCCGCAGGAAGAAAATCATCGTGATATTACCGAACAATCCTGGCACGATAAGCGGAAGGAGTGTATCAACCCAACCGATTTTTGAGAACATAACGAACTGTGGAATCATGATAATTGGATATGGAATCATGATAGATGCCAACAAAATTAGAAATATCCAATCCTTAAATGGCATTCTCAGCTTTGCAAAGGCAAACGCAGCCATACTTGATGTAATGGTTCCAACTATTGTTACAGACAATGAAACAATAATGGTATTTTTTATCCCATATCCTAAAGTGTCCAGCTGAAACAGCTTCGTGTAGGCATCAAACTGGAAAGGATCTGGTATCCATTGCGGCGGTAAGGCAAATACACCTGTTTTATCCTTTAACGAAGTAGAAATCATCCAAAGCAGAGGACCAATCATCAAGATTGAACCAAGCGACAGGATTACATAAACGATTATGTCTGTAATTCTCTTTTGCTTTTTCATTCACTAACACACCTCCTAGTCCAAGCTATAATCTGATTTTCTATTTAAGTAGAATTGAATGACTGTCACGATGAAAATGAAGATAAACAAGATCAATGACATGGCAGAACCGTAACCCATTTGATAATACTTAAAGGCTTTTTGCCATACATACCAAACGATGGATGCAGCACTGTATTCAGGGCCGCCAGTCGGTGTCATAATATTGATTTCCGTGAAGATTTGGAAACCGCCGATAATGTTTGTGATAACTAAGAAGAATGTAACTGGCTTAACCATCGGCCAGGTTATGTTCAAGAACTTCTGGAATGAGTTAGCTCCATCCAAGTCTGCTGCTTCATAAAATGACTTAGAAACACTTTGAATAGCAGCCAAATACAACAGCATAGAATATCCTAGACCTTTCCATACTGCCATTAAAATAATGGCCGGCTTAACTGTTGACTTATTCTCAAGCCAGTTCGGCCCTTGAATTCCGAAAATCTCCAACACTTGGTTAACTAAACCGAAATCCCCATTATATGCCCATGCCCACATGATGGAAATGGCTGCAAGGGAAGATATAACTGGTATGTAGTAAACCGTTCTGAAAAATGTAGTGCCGCGCAAGCCCCTGTTTAGCGCAATAGCCAACAGCAATGCCAAACCAAGGCCAATTGGAATACCAATCATATAAAAGACCGTATTATAGAGCGTTTGGTAAAAGTACGGATCTTGGAACAGTTTAACAAAGTTATCTAAGCCGACGAAATTCATGCGGTTTAACCCATTCCAATCGGTAAAAGAAGCGTATATGGAGTAGGCAAACGGATATACAGAGAATAATAGGAAACCTATAACAGGAGCGAGTACGAATAAAAAGGCAACTCGATGTTCCTGCTTATATAGTGCGCTGGATTTTTGCTTTTTTGGTTTTGTCGGCTTTACATCTTTAGTACCGACAACCGGATTAATGCCAGACATGCTTTTCACCCCTTTTAGCAATAGGCATCTGCGACTTGCCACAGATGCCTATTAATCTATTATTTTGACATTTTCGCTTGTTCGTTTGCTTCATCTAGAAGCTTTTGCATTTTCGGCTGAATTTCTTTCAAGTATTCTTCTGCCGTCTTTTTGCCTTGAACAACTGGTGTAATATTTGTCCAGAACTCATCTAACCATTGGGAATTGTATGTCGCAAATGTTGGATAAGGCACACCATAATCTTGGACAATATCAAGGAACTCTTGTTTGTTGTTTGGAACTGACTCTGTATCAGCAGCCCATTCTTCCGCCATATCGACAAGGTTTGGAATTTGAACTTGTGCATCAAGCAATGTTTGCTGTGCTTCTTCATCAGCTGATAAGTAGATAGCTAACTCTGTAGCCAATTCCGGATATTGAGTCATCTCAGAAACTACAAGTCCTAATGAACCAACATAAGCAACAGACTTGCCAGCATCACCTGACGGCCATGGCATTAAGTCATATTCAAAGTCAAGCTTAGCGTATGTGCTCATATCCCAAGGACCTACTGGGAAGAAAGCTAGCTCGCCATTCATCCATCTTTGGTAAGTATCCAGTGTTTCTGCTTGAGATGAATTTGGCGTTGTATTATATTTGTTTGACAAATCTGAGAAGAATTGCAGAGATTTTGCAAATTCAGGAGTATCCACTGTTACTTTATCTCCTGCTTCATTTAGGAAAGAAGCGCCATTGCTGTATGCAAATGACTGTAATGACCATGTTGCGTTAAATCCGCTCGCCCATTGATCTACTTCTCCGTCACCATCTGTATCTTGTGTCAATTCCTGGCTGACTTTCAGGAATTCATCCCATGTATACGCTTTATCTTTGTCTGGAATTGGAATGCCTGCTTTTTCGAACATATCTTTGTTATATCCTAAAGCAAAAGGTCCAACATCCTTCGGTAATCCGTAAAGTGCTCCTTTACCTGCTGTATCTCCATCATAGCGGTAAATGTCTACTCCAAACTGCCATAAGCTGTTCAAATCGAAATCTGCTTTTTCTACATCCTCGGTAATGTCTCTGATAATTCCATTATCTACATAGTTTGCAATGCTTCCTGAATCAAGATAGAACACATCAGGCACATTGCCGCCAGATACAGCTGCAGATAGTTTAGTAGAGTATTGGTCAGCATCTGTATTGATGATTTTTACTTTAACACCTTCATGCTGCTCTTCAAATTTTTTGATGGCTGCAGTATAAGCCGCTTTTTCATCTTCGCCGCCTCTAAACATAAAAGTAATTTCTTTTTCATCACTATTTCCGCTGCTTTTGCTTGAACATGCACCTAGAAACATACTTGCAACCAACAAAATAGCCAGCATTAAATTCAGTTTCTTCATAATCAGTACTCCCCCAATTATTTTTTGTACTGCCATGTATATACTCTTAGTAAAAATTTAAATCCAGAAGATCCAGTGGATTATCCTGACACTTTCGTCAACCCACTCCCTCTTAACCATTTGGTGCAACAGATAAGAAAACAGCAGGAAAAATATATATTGTATTCTCCCTATAACCAAAACAAGTTTTATGCCGCATTTTATCGATTTGTTCATATAGCAATAAACGTGCAACTTTTCAAACAGTACCGATAAGGCACAGTAAATGTTTTGTGCTGTTTTAAGGAGAATGCTTGAAAATCATCATTCTTAGCACATCACTATATTGCCTTTCTCTTTCTGCTTATGTATTTGATATTAACTATATAAAAACGTAATCGATAAATTAATTGCTCTATTAAACTTTGATCAGAGCCTCCTTTTTATAAGAAAATACCTTACATGTTATTTATACAATAAGCTGAAAACGCTGTCAATAACTATTATATAAATTTAACAATATATTTTTATATCTTAATTAACAAAAACATTAACTAATATTTTATACTCCGTAAACTAAGGTTTAATTATTTATACTTTTGTTAATTTTGTGGTTTTCGAAACAACTTAATTAATTAAATCATTAAAATCAAGAGTTATTTTAGCTGTTTACTCTATTTTTTCATAACGAAAAGGATAAGTACCATTGATTCCCTTTCTGTTGTTGCTTTTTGTCTTAATAGCACGAATTTTAGCAAAAAAAAGAGCGTCTAGCTTAGAATAGACTGTTGAATTCCGCTGCATGGTTTCACCTTCACACAGCTAGTGCCAAAATACTCCGCCCTATCTCGTGTGAGCCCTCGGACTTATCTACAAATCCCGTATGACACTCACCACTCCGCACCTATTTTCATCCTATTAAATAAAGAAAGGGCAGCCAATCACGGCTGCCCTCTGTCGATTAATTTTCTTCGACTTTTTTGCGGTTTTTCTTAAACATTTTAGACAGAATTTCGTAGACGATTGGAACGATAAGAAGTGTTAACAATGTCGAACTTGTTAAACCGCCTATTACGGTAATTCCAAGGCCTTTAGAGATAATTCCGCTTCCGCCGTTACCGATTGCAAGTGGAATCAATGCACCGATTGTGGCAATTGCCGTCATCAGGATAGGACGAAGTCGGGTTGCGCCTGCCTCCAGAATCGCATCACGCAAGTTCATACCTTCTCTTTCCATATGGATGATTCGGTCTACTAATACGATCGCGTTTGTTACAACTATACCTATCAACATGAGCATACCCATCATTACGGAAACGGAGATTGTTTCACCTGCAATTAACAATCCTACGAACGAGCCAATCACTGCGAATGGCAACGAGAATAGAATGGAGAATGGTGCAGCACCTTCACCGAAGGTAACAACAAGGATGAAGTATACAATCGCAATTGCAGCAATCATCGCAACTCCAAGCTGTGTGAACGTTTCTGTCATGTCAGCAGACACACCAGCTACGCCCATCGTTACGCCGCTAGGCAAGTCAATATCATTGATTTTTTCATCTACTTCAGCTGTCACTTTAGAAATATCATCTGTTGTAATAGTTCCAGTAACTGTCGCATAATACTCACCCTTGCTTCGATCAAGTGTATTGAGTGTTGTTCCTTCTTCAATTTCCACAAGATCTTCAAGCTTCATTGTCGTTCCAGTTGCTGTTGCTATCTCTGTATCCAACAATTCATCAAGTGATTTCGGAGTAGCTTTCTCTTCTTGTTTTACAATAACATCAAGCTCTTTTCCGTCTTTCTCAACAGTTGTCAGAACTTCATCTGAACCTTGATTGCTTAATGCCATAACGATTTGACCTGTAGTCAATCCGTACTGCAGAAGGTTTTCCTGATCAACCTTTAATGTATGTTCTACATATGCTGCTTCTGCACTTGAAGATACATCTTTAAGACCGTCATTATCCTTCATAATATCTTCAGCTTCTTTTACTGACTCATTAAGCTTAGTTAAATCCTCACTATAGAACGTATAGCTGATTTCATTTGTAGACCCTGACATAGAAGTGAAGTTTTGGCTCTTCCATTCTCCTGTCTGGCCAATATCAGCAATATATGTTTCAATATCTTCTTTTACTTCAGAGAAGTTTTTCATGTCTGGATCAAAGATCAGGTACATAAGTCCGCCGCCAGCGCCGCCGCCCATCATCGCAGCGGTCATGTCTGCATTGCTGCTGTCGGTAATAGATGTTTGAACTGTATCAATATCATCACGCTTCAGCATTTCATCTTCAACAACTTGAATGTTATCTGCTGTTTGCTTCTCTGTTTCACCAGCTTCTGGTGTATACGTCAAGTACATGACTTTTTCTTCTTCGCTGCCCATGAAGCTGAATCCGATCAATGGCGTAAGTGCCAAGCTTCCTGCAAGAAGTATTACTGCAATGGCAGACGTAATGATTTTATGGTTTAATGCTTTTTCTAATAATCCTTTATACCATAAAGCGAGCTTTCCAACTTCTTTATGTCCGCTTTCTGTCTTCTCACTGTATAATTTCTTTTTAAATAAGAAGTGTGAAAGAGCTGGTACGATTGTAACGGCAACAATCAATGATGCACCAAGAGCGAATGTCATCGTCAATGCAAACGGCACAAACAGTTCACCAACCATACCGCCCACGAAAATAAGTGGCGCGAACACGGCAACAGTTACTAATGTAGACGAAAGAATCGGCTTGAACATCTCAATTGTTGCTTCACGCACTAACGCACGCCCTGAAAGCTTCTCTTCTTTAGAATGCAAACGTCTGTAAATATTTTCAACTACAACAATGGAGTCATCAATTACACGACCAATAGCTACTGTAATGGCTCCTAGCGTCATAATGTTCAGTGTGATATCCATCCAATGCAGAAGCAAAAATGCCATGAAAATGGATACCGGAATGGAAACAATCGATATAATGGTAGATTTAATGTCACGCAAGAACAGCAGGATGATTAGAACTGCGATCAATCCGCCGAATACTGCTTTTTCAATCATAGTATGGACAGAATCTTCAATTGGCTGTCCTTGGTCAAGTGTTACGTCAATGACTAAACCGTCAATTTTATCTTTTTCATCTTCAGCAAGATCCTTAACAGCGTTTACTACATCAACTGTATTAGCTTGCTGGCCTTTTACGATTTGGATAGCAATCGCGTTTTCCCCATTTGTACGGGAAATTGATTCTTCCTTGCCGACAGCCTCAATTGTAGCAATATCGCTAAGCTTCACAAATGGTGAAGGGTTCTCAGCAGTCGGTGTTACCGGAATCATCATATCTTTCAATTCATCTATTGATGTAAGCTTCCCGTCAACAGATACAGCCTCTTCACCTTCTTCAAATTCATAAAGACCTAAAGATGTAGCCATATCGCTTGCTTGAATAACTTGTTTTACGTCATCTTCTGTCAGGTTCAGCTCAGCCAATTTCTCTTTATTATAGGCGAAGTCAACTTCTTCTACATGCTGGCCGGAAATAGTTGCTGAAGCAACACCATCAAGCTTTTCAATATCAGGAAGGATTACATCCTCCACTGTTGATGTCAAATCAACAATATCCTCTTCTGTGCTGCTTATGGACAATGCAACAACCGGCATCATATTCATGCTGATTGCAGACACAGTCGGTGCATCCACATCTTCTGGAAGTGTTACATTATCTAATGCAGATTCAAGCTGTCTCTTTTTCTCATCCATGTCAATGCCATACTCATATTCTACTTGTATGCTTGACACACTTGAGCTGGAATTAGAATAGACGGCCTTAACATCCTCTAGTCCTTCCACTGCTTGTTCAATCGGCATCGATACATCATTCATTACTTGTTCAGGAGTTGCTCCTGGATATACACCCGTTACCATTAAGTACGGTATCGAAATATCCGGAATCGTCTCCGTTTTCATTTGTGTACCAGAATAAATACCTGAAGCTGTGATAATAATGGTCAATAACCAAACCGCCAGTTTATTCTTCAGTACGAAATTAACTATCCCTTTCACTTTTGCACCTACCCTTTATTGACTTTGTCGAACTAATTACATATAATACTGACTAGCCAGTCATTTGTCAAATTATTTATAGCTAGGAGCTAAAATAGAGTATGGTTAAAAAACAATTAATTATGGACACTGCATTAGAATTGTTCGCCAAGCAAGGAATCGCCACAACCTCCGTTCAGCAAATAACAGAAAGCTGCGGGATTTCCAAAGGGGCATTCTATCTATCATTTAAATCAAAGGATGAGTTGATTCTCGAACTGATTGACGACGCCATGAAGCAGTTAGTTTCTAATCTTGACTACCAAGTCAAACATACGCCTGTAGATGACAATTTCCTGTATAACTTTTATCACTCGGTTTTTTCCACTTTTAAAAAAGATTCTGATCGTGGAAAGATATTTATGAACGAGCATAATTTTTCTGTCAGCCCAGATCTTATTAAGAAATTACATCACTATGATAAGCTGATAAACAGCACGATTCTGCTCTTGATAGAAAAAGTTTTCGGAAAATCTGCTGACCAGGTGAAATATGATTTGCTGTATTGCATCAAAGGCTTTTTAAAAACTTACTCTGAACTATTTGTATTTACAAAGCTCCCTTTAGATGTCTGCCTTTTGTCAAAATCTTTAGCAGAGAAAACAAACCTGCTTGCCATTCATGAAACAATACCTTTTATAACGGAGGAATTATCTTATCTGATAGAGTTACCGCAAGACGCTTCATTAGATAAGGAAACAATCGTTAAGCTTCTAATCTCGAATACTGAAGCTTGTAATGGGGAATATGTGAAGGAGTCTCTTCATTTGTTGATCGAGCAGGCTAACAACCAGACAATGAGCCCTGCTGTTATTAATGGGCTTATTGAAAACATTCGCCATATCCATAACGGAAAATGGCTTGCGTATTTGCTGCGGCGTTTCTTCCAGCTAGAGACATAAAAAAACACGGAGCAAAGAAGGACTATTTGTTCTTCTTTGCTTCGTGTTTTTTATCAGCTTAATCCGTATTCTTTTATTTTATTATAAAGCGTTCCCCGGGAAATTCCTAACAGATTTGCCGCTGCACTTTTGTTGCCATATGTTTTCTTGAGTGCTTCTTCTATTTCTTGCGCTTCATCCATCTTTGCATGAGAAGATAGGAAGGAATTATCCACTTCGTTGTTCTCGATAAGATTATCAGGCAAGTGAGCTAGCGTAATTCTTTTCGTATCATGCAAAATGATAATTCGTTCAATTGTATTTCGCAGTTCCCGCACATTTCCTGGCCATTCATAGTTTACAAACAAAGCCATTGCTTCGTCATCAACAACAGGAACATGCTTAGTATATTTGACACTGAATTCCTCTAAAAATCTTTCAACAAGTGCTGCAATATCCTCACGTCTCGTTCTTAACGGGGGAATATAAATATGAATGACTGACAGTTTATAAAATAACTTCTCATTCAGTTCTCCATCTTTGAGAAGACTTTCCACAGACCTTGACGCTGAGGCGATTATTCTTGTGGAAGAGGAAATCACTTCCTGCCCTCCCACTCGGTAAAAGGCATTCTCCACTAAGTACAGGAGCAGTTTTTCTTGCAGGGCCAACGGCATCTTGTCAATATTTTCAATAAAGATAGTGCCATTTGCAGCCTGTTCGATTTTTCCTGTGATAACATTTTGCTTTTCATCGGTAAACGATGCTTTTTCAATGCCAAAAAGCTCAATTTCTAACAGCCCTGGCGGAATAACGGAACAATTGATATTAACAAATGGACCAGTAGCCTTTGAACCGCCGTAATGAATCGCTTGGGCAAGCATTTCTTTGCCTGAGCCGGCCTCGCCGGTAATTAAAACAGGGATGTCTGCATGAGCCATTTTTTGCGCTACTTTCAGCGATTCCTGAAACTTCGGACTTCCGCTGTCGAAGGATAAAAACGGATTTATTTTCTGAACAAGCAATGTCGACGCAGAGTCCAGCTCTTCGTTAAGCCTGATCATTTTTGTAATATCATGCTCTGAGGCAATCCCGCCTATAATCTTATTATCCAAAATGACTGGTGTTGCATTTATCAGCACATGAGTATCCGCATTAGGTCTGTGATACTGCCCTCTCACTGGATAGCCTTCGTTTAGAATGCGCTTTAGTACAAGTGATTCATCACTAAAATGACTAGCGAGTTTTGCTCCGATAATATGCTCTTTTTTTATTTTATAGGTTTCCTCTGCTGTTGTATTCCAGCCAACAACAATTCCTTCCTCATCAACAGCAGTTACCGAATCGTTGATCGTTTCAGCCAATGTATGAAAATAAGCAGTAGTTTGCCGGCGCTCTGCTTCAAGCATATTTACCCAAGTACTCTCCGTTATAATCCCAGCGGGAATCCCATCCTCCAGCCACAGTGCAGGACGGCGCCAATCAGCTTTATACGGGAGCCTTTCTGCAAATGCTGCGAAGGACGGAATCCATTCAAGCCGCTTGAGCCACTCACCTATTGGAGCAGTCGGTGGAGCCAACGCGATTATTTCGTACTCATAATTGCCGATTATAAAGTATGTTCCGCCTGTCACAACGACAAAATTATACTCAAGAAGTTTCGATTTTATCTCAGCTATCGGCGTCTGTTTATCTGCAACCGCAAAAGAGCGGTCAAGCTGTATTTGTGCATGTTCGAACATACTATTACCCTTTCAAGCTTTTTTACTAACTTTACCATACCAAAGGCTTAACTTTCTACTGCTAGATATAAAGAAAATACATAGAAAAGAAAAAGCTGATTGTTGTGTGTTTACAAAATCAGCTTTTTCTTTAGTCACGGACTGTTATACAGATTGCTTATATTCGTTGAAATTCTCCACTTGTTTAGCGTTCGGTGCTTCTGTAAGCAGGCTGACAATCCAGATGCTTAGCAGACCGACAATAAACCCTGGGATTATTTCATAAAGATTCTCTTTCAGAACGTCTATGCTTGCCCAGATGATAACTGTCACCGCTCCGCCGACAATTCCAGCGAGGGCTCCCCATCTGTTCATTCTTTTCCAGGAAAGACTCAGCAGAATGACCGGGCCAAAGGATGCACCAAAGCCTACCCACGCATATCCTACAAGGGAGAGAATCGTCCCGTTTTTATTAAAAGCAAGAAGTACAGAAACAATAGATACTATAAGCACGGCAAGTCTGCTGATTAACAACAGCTCCTTTTCACTTGCCTTGCGTCTGAAGAATGTTTTGTAAACATCTTCTGTCAGGGAGCTTGCTGTTACGAGCAGCTGTGAAGAAATCGTACTCATAACAGCTGCCAGTATTGCAGCAAGGAGGAAGCCGGTAATGAGCGGATGAAACAGTATTTCACTCAATTTAATAAAAATTGTTTCCGCATCCTTTATTTCTAATCCTTGCTGAGAGAAATAGGCAAGACCTAAAAAACCTGTAAACATGGCGCCGCCGACAGAAAAGATCATCCAGCCCATTCCAATACGTCTTGCCTTTTTAATTTCTTTCACCGAAGAAATCGCCATGAACCGTACAATAATATGCGGCTGACCAAAATAACCAAGTCCCCAAGCAACCAACGATATAATGCCCAGAACAGTCGTCCCTTTGAAAATATCAAACAGCTTTGGATCAATTTCTTTTATTGTGTCAAAGCCGGATCCTAGACCTCCAACCTCCATAATGGTCACGATTGGTACAAGTATTAATGCAACAACCATAATCAATCCTTGCACAAAATCTGTCCAGCTTACTGCCAAAAATCCGCCAAACAATGTGTAGGCAATGACGACTGCAGCTACAATCCAAAGTCCTGTTTGATAATGCAAGCCGAATGTAGTTTCAAATAAAACCCCGCCTGACACCATTCCTGATGAAACATAAAACGTAAAAAAGATAATGATGACTAACCCTGATGTCAGACGCAATATATTGGACTTATCTTTAAATCTATTTTCCAAAAATGCTGGAATAGTCATAGAGTTATTGGCCACTTCTGTGTATGCCCGAAGGCGCGGAGCTACATATAGCCAGTTTAAATAAGCTCCTATCGTCAAGCCGATTGCAATCCATGAGGCACTTATCCCTTGGGTGTACATTGCTCCCGGAAGCCCCATAAGCAGCCAGCCGCTCATGTCAGCTGCTCCTGCACTCAATGCTGTAACAGCAGGACCAAGCGACCTTCCGCCAATCATATAATCTTCTAGATTGGATGTACGTTTATAGGCGAAGTAGCCAATAACAAGCATTCCAGCCATATAAATAGCAATCGAAATTAAAATTTGTGTATTCAAGTCCCCATCCTCCATTCTCTAATCTAAGAAGTCCTTTTATCCCCATTTTGATCCTTTGCCAAATTTTCGAATATTCATTCTTTTATAAGCAAAAATCAATAAATATTTAAGCGAATATGTATTTTTATATGTTTTTCGCTTAAACAGGAGATGCACAATGAAAAAGTACATCTCCTAGTCTATTATTTTTATATTATTTTTTTCTAGATGTCAACTTCGCTTGCGTAAATAATAGCAAATAATCATAGCCGCCAGCTTTTGAATCAGTCCCAGACATATTGAATCCGCCGAATGGATGGGCACCTACAAGTGCACCTGTACATTTTTTATTTACATAAAGATTTCCACAATGCATATTTTCAAGGGCATAATCTATTCTGCTGTCATCTTGCGAATGAAATGCACCTGTCAGTCCGTATTCCGTATTGTTATAAATGTCAATCGCTTCCTGCCAATCGGAAGCTTTTGCAATCGCAAGCACAGGTCCAAATATCTCCTCCTGCATGATACGTGCCTGTGGATCAACATCTGAAAAGATTGTCGGTTCCACATAGAACCCGTTTCCATCCGCTCTCTTTCCTCCAGCAAGCAATTTTCCTTCCTGTTTGCCAATTTCAATATAGCCCATTATTTTGTCAAATGATTTTTGATCGATAACAGGTCCTACCGGATGATTCTCTGCCGGCAAGCCGATTGAAAGATTTTTTGTCAATTGTACTACCTTGCTGACCACTTCGTCATAGACAGACTCTACGATAACTGCACGGGAGCCTGCAGAACATTTTTGGCCTTGATATCCGTAAGCAGAAGCAACAATTGCCGCTGCAGCAGCATCTAAATCAGCTGTTTCATCAACAACCACACCATCTTTTCCACCCATTTCAGCAATCACACGTTTTAACCAAAGCTGACCATCTTGAACTTTTGAAGCTTTTTCATAAATTCTGCAGCCAACTGCTCTTGAACCTGTAAACGAGATAAAGCGTGTTTTCGGATGCTCAACTAAATACTCACCAACTTCAATACCATCACCAGGCAAATAATTTAATACTCCAGAAGGCAAGCCTACCTCTTCCATCAACTCGACAAACTTAGCAGCAATAACCGGTGTAGCATCAGCCGGCTTCAAAATAACCGTGTTGCCTGAGACGATAGCAGCAACAGTCGTTCCAGCCATAATTGCCAATGGAAAATTAAACGGTGAAATAACAATGCCGACACCTAGCGGAATATACGTAATCTTATTTTCTTCACCAGCAATCTGCGTAAGCGGCTGATGAATACTCGTCTCGCTCAAACGAATCATTTCTCTTCCATAAAACTCCAGAAAATCAATAGCTTCTGCCGTATCAGCATCTGCTTCTACCCAGTTTTTCCCTGACTCCAAAACAAGGTAGGCGGAAAATTCATGCTTACGCTCTCTCATCAATGCAGCAGCCTTGAACAAGTAGGCTGCACGTTCAGCCGGAGCTACCTTTTTCCACGTTTCAAATGCTGTTAATGCTGTTTGCATAGCTTTTTCTGCCAGCTTAGTAGATCCCTTGCTTACAGTGCCAACTACTTCGTCCACATTTCCTGGATTCACTGAGACTGTTTCTTCCTCAACAAAAAGTTTTTCCGAGCCGATCACAATTGGATACTTCTTCCCAAGCCCCTCTTTGACCCTAGCTATTGCTGCATACATTGCCGTTTTATTTTCCTCTGCTGTAAAATCAGTTAATGCCTCGTTTTTGAAAGTTGTGTAAGGTGCAGTTGTCGTCATAATAATTCAGTCTCCTTTTTTGTATATTTTGGATAAAACTATTAAACTTTAAGCTTACTTAAAGAAATTCTTGACGATAAACCAAACATTAGCCGGCCTTTCTGCAAGCCTCCTCATAAAATAACCGAACCAATCGATACCGTAAGGAACATAAATCCGAACCTTGTAGCCTTCCTTCACAAGTCTGTCTTGCAGCTCTTCACAAATGCCGTACAGCATTTGAAACTCGAATTGGTCATTTGGAATACCATGCTGTTTTACAATGGATTTCGTATACTCGACCATCGCCTCATCATGTGTCGCTACAGCTGCATAGTTGCCGTTAAGCAAATGCTGTTCAATAATTTTTTTGAAGTTGTTATCAACATCCTTTTTCTCCGGAAAAGCGACATTCGGTGACTCTTTATACGCTCCCTTCACTAGCCGAAGATTAGCAGACAGATCATGCAGATCAGCAATATCTCCTTCTGTCCTGTATAGATAGGCCTGAAGAACAATTCCGACATTGTCATATTCCTGACGAAGCTCCTTGTAAATGTCGATTGATTCCTGACAATGACCATAATCCTCCATATCAATTCTCACGAAATTTCCGTACGACTTCGCCCGGTCGAGAATGTTACGCATATTTTTCATACATAACTCCCTGCTGATATCTAATCCGAGGGAAGTCATCTTCAGAGAAAGATTTGATTCTGCCTTCGCTTCAGCAATGGCGTCCAACGTTTGAATACACATCGCAGCAGATTCTACTGCCTCTGCCTCTGTTGAGATAAATTCACCTAAATGGTCGAGAGTTACGACCTTACCTTGTTTGTTTAATCTTTTTACCGCATCAATTGCCATTCCGATTGATTCTCCTGCAACAAACCTAGCTGCACCTAAACGAAGCCCATATTTTTTCGCAAGTCTGTTGGCTGGCTGATTTTTTGCTAATGACTGAAACATATTCCGCATAAGCGCTTCCATTTTACGTCAATCCTCCTTATACTCAAGCCTCTTGCTCCATTTTATTCATATTGAATGTGGAAAATTCATCTTTTTGAACAAAAGTGTTCAATTACTTCGTTTGTTTAGACAATGTTGTTTATTTAAGTTGATTATATAATATAATTATTCAGAATTGTATAAAAAAGTAAGAAAATCTAACACATTTTTTTATTTTTTACAATGAATATATGTTTTACTAAATTCCTCCATTCTCGCCTATAAAAATAAAGAGAATGCAGACTAATCTGCATCCTCTTTTCCCCTAGTTTCTTCTATAATATATTGCTACTTGTTAATCTACTGATTTAACGCCGCCAAACCATTTAGAAACGAGTTGATCCATTTCACCATTTTCTTTCATCTCTGCCAATTCTGTATTAAATTTCTCTGTCAGCTCACTGTCCTTTGGAAAGGCAATAGAAGCGCCGCCAGTTTCATTATTTGGGACAGAGATAACTTTCAGATTATCATTGTTTTTTATATATCCTTTGGAAACAACATCTTCCATTAAAACTCCTTCAAAACGGCCGCTTTTAATCTCTTCCACTAAGTCAGGCACTCTATCCCTTGTCTCCACAGTGAAATCAACTTCTTTTTGCAGTTCTTTTGCCTTTTCCGCTTGTATGGAACCAACTTGTACTCCCACTACTTTCCCTTTAATGTCTTCAAAAGTCTGAACAGCTCCATCACTGGCTACAACCATAGAAATATCACTTCGAAAATAAGGATTAGTAAAATCCACATTCTTGCTGCGCTCAGGAGTCGCTTCCATACCAGCCATAACAAAATCAACCTTACCTGATTGCAGTGATGTAATCAAACCACTGAAATCCATGTCCTGAATGACTATTTCATAGCCAAGCTTCTCACCAAGCGCTTTCGCAAGATCCACATCAAACCCAATAATCTCCTCACTCGTTGCCGTATCAATATACTCAAACGGAGCATAATCAGCTGAAGTTCCCATCACCAATTGCTTACTACCTTCCTCTCCACCAGCCGCACTCTTCCCGCATGCAGCTAAACCAAGCATACAAACAACCAGCATAACCATCCCCACAAATCTCCTCTTCAAAAAGAACCCCTCCATCTCCACAATCATATGTATTATTTAATACGTTTCATGACGTTTTATTTATTTATACTACTTTCCACCAGCATAGTCAATATATTATTAGAATTTACAGAAAAGTGCAGGGCGTCTGCTTATCGGCGACTTGCATAAGACGAGATGGCCTTAGAAGGTGGCGCTCTTCCACCTTCTTGGACAGCTTGGCTTATGACCTCGAGCCGATGGCGCCCGGAACTGGACAGAAAAGTGCAGGGCGCCTGCTTATCGGCGACTTATGACCTCGAGCGTGGGCAACCGTTTAGCAGCAAAATACAAAAAAGCAACCTCCTCTAAGAAGGTTGCAAGCTGGCTTTAAAACGAAAACTTATATCGTTCGCCGACAATATACTGTCTTCCTAAATAAACAGGGACAGCAGTATCAGAAACGACTGTTTCCAAATAGAAAAGCGGTTCTCCAATTGTAATATCAAGCAGCGGCGCTTCCTGGTCAGATGCTCTTACAATTTCCAAGGAAGTTTCTCCTGCATTGTTTAGGTTAATACCGTATTTCTCTTCTAACAGCTCATAAAGGGAGCCGTCGAGACTCTCTTCCAGCAAAAATTTATACCGCTTAAAGGAATAGAAATTATTTTCGAGCATGAGCGGACGATCGTCTGCATATCTGACCCTTTGAATATGAATCAGCTGGTCATCATCGTCTAGCATTAACCGTTCTTTTTCATTGTCATCTGGATCAATCAGTTCCTTTTTGATAACCTTACTTGTTACTTTCAGGCCATGTGCTTCACAAGAAGCGGTAAAACTCTTTAAATGAAGAATCTTTCTTTCAATCTTTTGTGTCTGAACAAATGTCCCTTTGCCTTGCTTTTTTACAAGATAGCCTTCTTCCACCAATTCGGTAATCGCTTTGCGGACAGTAACTCTGCTGATATTATACTTGTCACTGAGCTCCACCTCTGTCGGAATCTTGTCACCAGCTTTAAGGCGATTGGCAATAATAGCTGTGCGCAGCGTTTCTTTCAGCTGTATATAGAGAGGGACACGATTCTCTTGCTTAATCATATTAGTTATCACCTATTCTATTCATTTACTCCAAGAATAACAAAGACTTAAAAATAAATAAATCTTTTCCACTTAATAAGCTTTGCCATGACCAAAAGCACCTTCTACAAGACAAGATGCTGCCGCAAATTCGGCAGCTTTAGCAAGTGCAGTTTCCAAACCATCTTGTTCTTGTTGTAAGTAGTGCAGCAGAAATGCTGTCAGGAAGGAATCTCCAGCTCCTAATGTATCAACAGCCTCGATTAGTTTCGGTATTTGCTTGTAAAAGCTTACTCCATCATACAGCAATGCTCCTTCTGCTCCCATTGTTGCTATAGAAAGTGTGCTTCCAAGTGATACCATTTTCTTTAGGACAGCCTTTGCTTCCTCTTCTGTTAAGTGGCTGCATGAAAGAAAGCTATAGTCAACAAATGGCCCAATTTCAAGCAAGTATTCCTCTGTGAAATCATCAGAAAAATCAAAGGAAACTGGTACACCCGCAGCTTTAATATTCGGCATCTCTTTTTCCAAATAGCTGTACTTGCTAGTATGCAGCAAATCAAAGGATTGGATATATTTTATATCCTCCTTATTTAGTTGGAGCTTATGATACTTCCTTATTCCGCCATCATTGCTCTCCAAAAACACCCGATCACCGTTTTCTAGTCCGACTAATGCATAGCCGCTCTCTCCTTCGACTTCCTGGCAGCGTTTTGTATCAATTGCTAATTCCTTCAGTACATTTCTAATATGCTGTGCCTCATCATCTGTGCCGAATATCCCTAAATAAGCAGCATCAGCGCCAATCGTTTTCGCATAAACACTGAAATTCAGAGCATTTCCTCCTGGATACATTATTCTTTTATATGTATATTTATCGACAACATTATCGCCAATCCCTAATACTTTCACCGCAATCCTCTCCCCCATCACATCACCTGTATAAAACCCACGCCAATTATACAATACTGCTCAATTTTTAATCAATTGTGTAAAAACAGCTGAAGAAAACGACTTTAGTACGCAACCTTGCCCATATATCTTCTTGTTTCTAACGGATGCTGTCTGATTTTTGCCAATTCTGCTCGGTACACACTTAAAATACTGTAGAAAACAATCGGATTAAAAAACTCGACAACCTCATCATCAATTGTATTAATCCCTAATTCCTTGCAGTCAACCACTTCTAGCTTTTCTCCATATTGCTTCAAGAAGCTAAGCGCCCTTTCATCTAAAGCTCTCGTTCTGCCTTCATTCATAAGTAAAATATATGGTGTTTCTTTATCTGTTACTTCAAATGGACCGTGAAAATACTCCCCAGTATGTATGGCTGAAGCATGAACCCATTGCATTTCCATTAAAGAACAAATTGAAAACCCGTAGGCATGACCGTATGAAGCACCGCTGCTCAAAACATAGAACATATTCTCATGCTCATATTTTTTAGCAAAGGCTCTTGCTCTTTCTGCTACTTGTATGCGTGCTTTTGCAATAACTGTATTGATTTGCTCTAACCCTTTTATTACTTTATGATAAGCATGATAACCTTCTATACTGTGTAAAGCTTCGACGGCAATGGCAAAAATAATTGCCATTGGGTTGTCTTTTACGTCTGTTTCTTCTCCCCATTTATAAAGAATATTATAGTCTCCATATTCGACTAATGCACCTGTTTCATTATGTGTCAATGTAATAGTCGATGCACCTTTTTCTTTTGCCGTTTTTGCTGCTTCCACAGACTCTTTCGTATTGCCTCCATGGGAGCAGACAACAACAAGTGAATGACTTCCCAGCGCTTTAGGCACCGCATGCACAAACTCATTACTCGTGTATAGGGACACTCTCGTTCTTTTCGCTTCACTTTTGAGGAAATATTCAGATAAATACATATCGACTAAAGAACCTCCACAGGCCACTAAATAAATATCTTTCATTCCTTCTTCCTTTTTTGTGTGTATTTCATTAATGATTTCCTTAATATTCAATTTTATCTCTCCCCTATCCGCCCATTTTAAAATACGTATTAAAACGTATTATTAATACAAATAATAGCGACATATTGCTTTTTCGTCAACCTTTTCGTTTCTAATAAAAAACACGGTCCCTAAAGACCGTGTTTTTTAACTATTTTATTAATACCCCTTTATCCCCTGTCTGAATTCCTGCAGCATTTGCTTCATCTGTATCAATATGCATGTCCAAGGCATAAGTATCCTTAACTCTGATTAATACTTTATTGAAAATAAGCTCCCTTTCCCCGTCCGTTTTTACACTAACATATTGTCCATCACTTACACCAAAATTGTCAGCATCCTGTTGTGTCATATGAATATGCCGCTCTGCAATAATAACCCCTTTATCTATTGTGATTTCTCCATGAGGACCAATAATCGTAATGCCAGGTGTTCCTTCAATTTTGCCGGAAGGGCGGATGGGTGGATTAATGCCCAGCTGGCGGGCATCTGTTTTTGAAATTTCCACTTGTGTCAGCGTACGGATTGGACCAAGAATTCGCACCCTGTTAATTTCAGACTTATCCGTTTTGATAGTCACCGTTTCTTCTGCGGCAAACTCTCCAGGCTGTGATAATTCTTTTTTACTTGTCAGCTCATAATTTTCTCCAAACAGCTTTTCTACATCTTCTTTTGTTAAATGGATATGTCTATTTGATACACCGATCGGGATTTGCATTTTTTGTCAGCTCCTTTAAACGTTTTTTTTACCTTTCCCTAATAAAAGCAGTTTAATCAAGATTAATCATATCCTGTATCGCCCCAATATGTCTGCCATAAACCTATAATAAAAAAAACCTTTTCTCCTGTATGGATAAAAGGTAGGTTATCCTTATTTTACCGTAACTGCCGCACATCCTGACGGTATTTCTGCTAAATAATAATGGCTGATAGCAAGCATTGCTTTTCCGGCATAAAGCATTGCTTTTTCATCAAAATCAAACTTTGGATGGTGATGTGGATATATTGCTTGCAATTCCTCGTTTCCTGCTCCTGTAAAAAATATCATCCCCGGCTTCTTCTCTAGATATAATGCAAAATCCTCACTTACAAGGAGGGCAGGTACTTCTTTTATTACTAACTCAGGCAGGGAGGTCTTAACGGTGTTTGCAAAAATATCCGTTTCAGCAGGATGATTATATACACTTGGCATTCCATACTTATAGTTGAATTCATAATCTGCTTTCGAACTCATGCAGATGCCTTTAATCGCCTCTTCCATTGCTTCTTTTACAAGCTGTTGTACTTCCTTTTCGTATGTTCTCACCGTGCCCTTCATTACGGCAGAATCAGCAATGACGTTTGCAGCATTCCCTGCATGAATGGAACCAATTGTTAGTACAGCTGTTTTCTGTGGATTCACCTTGCGGCTGACGATATATTGAAGCTGGTTAATAAGCAGGCCTGCTACCGCAATAGAATCAACTGTATCATGAGGAGATGATCCATGACCGCCTTTGCCTTTAATCTTAATCGAGAAACCATCGCCAGCAGCGGTTGTATACCCCTTCGTATATGCTATTTCCCCTGTAGGATAAAGACTCCATAAATGATTGCCAAACACTGCATCTACTCCTTCAAGGCAATTGTCTGCTATCATTTTTTCGGCACCGCCTCCGCCTTCCTCTGCATGCTGAAACAAAAGAATGACGTTTCCTGCAAGATTTTTTCGATTTTCATTCAGCACCTTGCCAACTGCCAGCAAGGTAGCTGTGTGCCCGTCATGGCCGCATGCATGCATGACACCATCAACCTTCGACTTATATGGTACGTTCTTTTCATCCTGTATCGGCAATGCATCGAAATCGGCCCGCAGTGCAATTGTCTTACCAGGTTTCGCTCCGTAAATATACCCAAGAACTCCCATCCCACCGACATTTGTTCGGATTTTAATACCAAAATCAGTCAAGATGTCTGCAATCAGTTTAGATGTTTTGTATTCTTGGTTAGTTAGCTCTGGATACTGATGAAAATGCCGTCTCCATTCCACCATCTTGTTATACATTTCCTCCAATTGTTCGTTCCAGTTCTCCAGCATATCTATTCCTCCCTTTTATTATTCAGTAAATTCTGAAATTTAAATTTACACCTATGCTTATATAGTTAAGATACCAAGGCAGCAGGCTGCATGCCTTGGCACAGGAGTTCATTTTTATCGGCCGCCGAAAAACTTTCTAAATTTCTCTAGTTCTTCTTTGCTATATTCCTTCGTTTTATCAAAATACGGATTGTCCTCTAAAGGGTCTTTTGGATCTAGATTTGTTTTCATTGAAAAAGCTGCTTGGTTCAAGCCATCTCCAATAAGACGATCATCAAGGCTGTTAAAATCAGGCATTTTGTCTTTTCCCATCATTGCACCTCCCAACCTTTTTAGGGTGGGCGTTTCCTGCTTTTTTATGTAGAAGGCCTGCTTGTTCCTCTAATATGATTCACGTTGACATTAAACAAACCTTAGAAAATAATGGTTTCATTATACTTTTTGAGATCTTTCTAGTCAAATAATTATAAGAAAATTAAAATTATTTAAACTATTAATTTTTATTATTATAAAAAAAGCTCCCACATCAAAGTGAGAGCTATTATCTTAAATTATACGAGTAGTTACAATTCCTTCAATTTCACGGATTTTTGCTTCTAATGAAGGGATGATATCGCCAGCCACCTCATTGTCAATATCAATCATCGTGTATGCATATTCACCACGGCTTCTGTTAACCATGTCAGCGATATTCAAACTGTATCCAGAGATTGCCATCGTGATTTGTCCAACCATATTCGGCACGTTTTTATGGAATGCTGCGACTCTCTGCTTGCCAGTATAAGGAAGATATACATTTGGGAAGTTAACGGAATTCTTAATATTCCCTGTTTCCAAGTAATCCTTCACTTGGCGTGCAGCCATAATCGCACAGTTTTCTTCTGATTCCTGTGTTGAAGCACCTAGATGAGGCACAGGAATTGTATTTTTCATTTTCAATACATTTTCATTTGGAAAATCAGTGATATATCTGCCGACTTCGCCATTTTCAAGAGCAACCGCCATATCGATTTCATTTACCAGCTCTCCGCGGGAGAAGTTCAGAATTTGAACACCTTCCTTCATGATGCTGAATGCTTCTTTGTTAAACATCCCTTTTGTATCATTAGTTAATGGTACATGAACAGTAATATAGTCGCTTTCTGTAAACAGCTGCTCAATTGTCATCGCACGCTGTACATTTCGAGAAAGATTCCATGCTGTATCAACAGAGATGAATGGGTCAAAGCCGATTACATCCATATCCAAATCAAGAGCATCGTTGGCAACAAGTGCTCCAATCGCTCCTAAACCGATAACACCAAGTGTTTTTCCTTTAATTTCTTTACCGACAAACTGCTTTTTACCTGCTTCAACAAGCTTTGGAATTTGGTCGCCTTCTTCTTTCAGGTTTTTCGCCCAAGCAACACCATCAAACAGATTACGAGAAGAAGCCATTAAGGAAGTCAGAACCATTTCCTTTACTGCATTTGCATTTGCTCCAGGTGTATTGAAAACGACAATTCCTTTTTCTGTGCAATTTTCAACAGGAATATTGTTAACACCTGCACCTGCACGAGCAATCGCCTTTAATTTGTTCCCAAATTCCATAGAATGCATATTATAACTGCGAGCTACAATCGCATCAGGATTTTCACTGTCATTATCAATGATAAAATTCTCTTTCTTAAATACGTTCAATCCGCTGCCTGCGATATTATTCAAGGTTTTGATTGTTTTTACTTTGTCTAAAAGGGTTGTGCTCATGTAAGTTGCTCCTCTTCCCATAAAATAGTTTGCAAAATTCTTTGCTATTTGACCAAAAACAGCCCAAAATCTCTTCCAATAAAGAGAAAGAGGCAAAGGAAAAAGAGAAAGCTTTATTCCCTTACCTCTGCCCAGGCGAACGGCATCGACACTATGTGCTCCCCTACGGTTAATCCCGCGTTTCGCCAGTCACACACAGCCTTTTGATTTCTTCTAATTTAACAAATTCTCCAATAAGATTCAATGATTATTTAAAAATTCACCAAGTTTATTATTTTCCAAATCCCAAGCCATTTTACTGGAATAACTTTATATTTCTATTAATCGGGATTCTAAAGAATAAGCTCACTAACAGATTATTTTGTATAAATCAATCTACGCCTCTATTCTACAGAGAGAGCTATGTCTATTTTTAATCTAATTAGTCGAAGATATCTTCTTTGAGGATTTCTATCGCGGAAAAACAGTGTAAAGGCATCTCTTCATTAAAGTATGCTGTTCCTTTAATTTTGGACCAGCCTTTATGCTGCCATTTTAACTGCCAAATGCTTTTTAGATGAAGCATGCTCTTACTCGAAAAAAATGCTATTATGGTACCATTCGAGTTACAGGAGGATACTCATATTGAAAAAGGTAGTTCATGTAGTTGCAGCAATTATAGAAAACGAACGAAACGAAATATTATGTGCCCTTCGTTCACCTGTTATGTCTCTTCCGAACAGCTGGGAGTTTCCTGGAGGAAAAATAGAAGCTGGTGAAAATGCATTTCAAGCATTAGAAAGAGAAATCATGGAGGAACTTGGCTGCCAAATAAAAGCGACCGATTTATTTCACGAAAATACGCATGAATATGAGAGCTTTATTATTACCCTAACTTGCATAAAGGCAACTATTATTTCTGACAGCCCAAATGCAAAGGAACATTCTAAATTAATTTGGCTAAAGAGAGAGAATCTTGAATCATTAAAATGGGCTCCAGCTGATATTCCAGCAGTACATAAATTGATAAATGAATACATCTGACAATATTAATTAAGGCTTTATTCTGGAAATTAGGTCTGAAATTAAGCGACTTGATTGATAGAAAGCTGGCAATAGGACCATCATTTTTAAGATATCACTTTGTTTATACACAGAAACAAAAAACAGATGAACCAATTGTTCATCTGTTACGGAATTTTATGATTTTGCCGCAGGTAAAACTCCCGCTTCTGCTAAAATCTCCTTAACTTGTGAAATCTTCTTTTCATTAAGTGGTGCTGACGGTGGCAGAACATATGTAGAAATGTCGAGGCCGCATTGCTTTATTGCCTCCTTTATAACATTTACAAATGGGCTGTCAAGCTTGTAAAGCTGCGGAAGTATAGCTAGCTGCTTATAAAGGATGGAGGCCTTAACAAGGTCGCCGTTTAAAAAGGCACGGTAAATGCCGATGGAAATTTGCGGTGCGAAGTTGCCGCTTGCAGATATCGTTCCATCTCCGCCAAGCTGAAGCGTATTTAAGAGATGGTCATCATAACCGCATAAAACAGAAAAGTGAGGATGTTTACGCTTTACTTGCATTATCATATCACGGATATGCCCGATAGAATCAACGGTTTCTTTAATGCCAGAAATATTGGGATGATCGTCGACAAGGCGGGCCACAAACTCAGGGCTTAAATCCTGGCCGGTAAGGTTAGGAAAGTTATAGAGGAGAACAGGAATGTCAACAGACTGGGCAATTTTGCTGAAGTAACCATATAGATTGTCATCAGTCAGCTTCCAGTAAAAAGGATTGATGACCATAACGCCATCTGCCCCTATTTTTTGGGCATGTACACTTAATTCTACCGCTTCCCTTGTATTGGTGCTGCCAGTGCCAATTAACACAGGCACTCTCCTTTTTACATGCCTCACCGCAAACTCAGCTGTCTGTAATCTTTCCTCCCTAGACATCTGACTGAATTCCCCGCCAGTCCCCAGAAACAACAAGCCGTCAACACCTGCTTCAATCAGCCTGTCAATCAACTGTGCCATTTCCACTTCACTCAGCTTGCCTTCTTCGTCAAAAATCGTGGACACAGGTGGAATAATTCCCTTGAATTTGTTCAATTTGCTTCCTCCTTTACCTAATAATGTAATCTGATTATACCAGCAGATTTTCCCAATTGTAAACCCTTACATATAACTAAAAATAAGCATGAAAAAAGTCTTCATGCTTACTTTGTTATTACCCTTTTATATCTTTCAAAAACTGAATGACAGCTTCTTCTTTCGTCGCCCAAGACGTTACTAAGCGGATTGCTGATTTATCTGCATCCGTTTTTTCCCACACTAAGAAAGCATACTTGTCTTGCAGCTTTTTGATCTGATCATTGTGCAGAATCGGAAACAGTTGATTGGTTGGAGAATCAATAAGGAAATCAATATTCTCCTTATGCAGACCTGTTCGTAAAAGACTTGCCATGTTGTTAGCATGTTCAGCAAGCTCAAAGAAAAGATTATCACGGAATAACTCTAAAAACTGAATTCCTAAAAGTCTGCCTTTAGCAAGCAGTGCTCCTTTTTGCTTAATATGATAACGAAAATCCTCTTTCAAGGAATCACGAATAATCACAAGCGCCTCACCAAGCAAGGCACCGTTTTTCGTGCCTCCGATATAGAATGCGTCCACTAAGTGGGGCAGGTCGCTTAATTGAAGATCGTTGCCGTCTGCACATAATGCAGAACCAAGTCTGGCTCCATCTAAAAATAGCAAAAGATTATGGCTGTCACAGAAGCTTTTCAGCGCTTCTAGCTCACTCTTTAAATAAATAGAGCCAATTTCTGTTGAATTGGATATGTAAACAAGCTTTGGTTTAACCATATGTTCATCAGTATGTTCGTCCAACACTTGCTGAATATGTGCTGGTGTCAGCTTGCCGTCCTCTGTATCAATGGCAACAACTTTATGCCCTGTGGCCTCAATTGCTCCAGTTTCATGAACGAAAATATGACCGCTAGTTGCAGCAATTGCCGCTTCATGTGGTCTTAAAAAGGCAGAAATCGCTGTCAAATTTGTTTGTGTGCCGCCAGAGAGCAAATGAATATCTGCATCTGCATGGCCCATTTTTTCCTTTAAAAGTTTCACCGCTTGTATTGTGTAGCTGTCTTCTCCGTAACCAGCTTCTTGTACAAGATTTGTTTCTATTAGTGCTTGCAATATATTTGGATGGGCACCTTCACTATAATCATTTTTAAAGCTGTACATCTTTTGCCTCCAGTCTGGCAATACAATAAACATATTGCCTAGTTAAAAATAGATATCTACACTAATTATATTCGTTTTCCTAAATAAAAAAAATCCCATTGTTTAAAATGGGATTTCTTTCAATTAAACTGCAACTTCATCTTCCCGTTTCTTTCCTGTGCTCTTTTTGGAAGATAGCTTATTTGCAGTTAGTGTAATCAGAAAAGCAACGACAAGGGGAACAACCATTGCGATAATAAAACCTGCAATGTTATTGGAAAGGAATGGTGCTGTAAAGGACGGAACATAAGCTGTTCCTCTTACATTGAATAAGCCGACAAGACCTCCGCCAATTCCTGCTGAAACAAGTGCTCCGCCAAAGACGATTTTATTGGAGAACATGAACGGATACGCTGATTCTACAAATGTCCCAAAGCCCATATTGATTAAAAAGCCCGGTGCAGCTACAGCACTCTCTCCTCTGTCTCTTGGCGCAACGATGTTCGCAAGATTAATTCCTGCAGCCACCATTACTAAGCCAACCATATCGACAGCTCCTAAAAAGCTGTTTCCTGTTTTCTCCATTTCGAGCAGCACAATTGGCAAGATTGCTGCATGATAAACCCCGCCTAAAATTGCAGGCCATATGAGCACGCCTGCTAGTACACCGGCAAGTATCGGATTAAAAGCTACCGCTTGTTCAATAACATCCTTAATAAGGTTGCCAGCCTGTAAAGCAATCGGACCGATTAAATAGTAAACGAATAAGCCAGCAATTAGTCCCGATAAACCGCCGCTGACAATATTGACAGTCGTGATTGGGAATTTCCACTGTATGCATTTGCGGAAGAAAAATTGTACAAGAAGACCTGCTGCAATCCCGCCGATTATTCCGCCAATAATACCGCCTTGAACAGACAATATCCCAGCAATAACACCCGCGATAATAGACACTTCATCCAGTTCAGAAACCTGTTTAGCCGCTATAACTGCAAGCATTACTGGTAAGGCATTTATCATTAAATCAAATATGTCACTTAATCCTTTCAGCGCTGGAATCTGGCTAATAGCGAGAATAAGCGCCATTGCGATAAAGCCTGGCAGTGATGAAACCATAATGCCCCTTATATTAATGTTTTTCCACGGAGCTGTATTTGTTGCTTGCGTCTTTTCGTATGAGCCGATGATGGGATTAAATTTTATGTTCCAATGCTTACACAAGGAGGATATGAACGAAATGGCTCTTGTTCTGCTTGTTGATCCTGTCGTACCAGAGGAAGAAATAACATTGGCGCCCATTGCTGTCATTGCAGCCATAGAGGTTCCTCCTGTACCGACAATTGGCAGCTTTCTCTCAATGGCGGCAGCTAAAGTCTCCTTGTTAACAGCTTTTGTGTCAGCACTCATCGCAATGATGCCGTCCACTTCCCCTTTTCTAATACTTGCTGCAATCATGTTATCAAGCTTTGCTGCTTCAAGATTAACCTCTTTTAAAGAAGCCTCAAACAAAGATAGCACCTCATTATCTTTATAGCCGTAAATAGCCGCATTCGTATGGTCCTTTGCTGTATCCATCGACTCTTTCGCAGCGATAAACTGGATATTAGCTACATTCAATCCAGCTGCATGTGCTTGTTTTAATATTTCTTCCAATAGCTGTACTGGTTTTGCGCCGCCGAGGTTAAACAGATTTCCGCCGCTGCTGCCAATAATGACAATATTCTTCATTGCACATCACCCCTTTAATTAATATATGTATAAATAAACACTTCTTTAGCTTGGTAGTTTGGTAAAGTGCTACCATACTAAAATAACATATACAGGTTAAATTCTCTAGTTATTTTTTGATAATTTAGAAGTATTTAAATTTCATAAAAGTGTCATAACTTGTACACCTTTGCCGAAATAAATATATAATTAAACTTGTAATATTCTCCTTTTTTATTAAATAAAATCAAAAAAGCCTGTCACTTCTCTCAAAAAGTGACAGGCTTGCTTTTATATTTTATACAAAATTGCGCCGCTAACTAAAAGAACAGAACCTAACAGCAAGAAGTTAAAAATGCTTGTAGCTGTATCAGGCAGGCTGTTGCCTTTTTGCTCTTGTTGTGTGTTTTCCTCTTTCACTTGCTTATTTGTTTCATGCTTTTCTGTTTCTTGTTTTGGTTCCTCTTGTTTTACAGTAGTTTCATTGTTTATCTCTTCACCTGCTGAAACTTCCTCCTGCTCATCTGAGTCCTCTGCTTGATCATCCTGTGCAGGCGGTGTCTGCTCCTCCTCTTCTACAGCTTCCTCGTAATCAGCAGTTTTTACGAAGGAGAAATCATCCAAGCTTCCCCATGCGCCAGCGTTCGCCTGAATGCTTGCACCGATCGTAACAGTTCCATTCAATATAAGAATATCGCTGATTTTAGGATCTGCCCAAATATTCCACCCAGTAACATTAGTTGGCACATCATATTGTTTATCATTCGTTTTTACATACAGCTTCATATTGGCAGCAGCTGCATCTCCGCCTTGAATGAACATGGAAGCATCATAGTAGCCTGGAGTCAGTCCTGTGATTGTCTGTTCAACAGTAAAGTCTACACGGTCTGCTGAATAGAAATGCAAAGAATGTTCACCAGATTTAGCATCTGCGGGATTTTTTAGAAAATCGGCATGTGGTGCTAAATCATTCGGATACGTAATTTTCCACATGCTTTTATCTGCCTCTTCAAAGCTTGGATTTTGCACAAAGTTTTCCGGTTTAATTGTAAGATTTGCCTTAACTGACAAACCGCCCTCTACTGTCCCGTTAATAACATACTCACCGATGCCTGCATTAATTGCCTCGATTAAAGCTTGCTCATCCCAAGTGACAGCAATCGGCCCTTCTGTGCCATCATTATAAACAGCTGTTACGGTTTCAGGGAGCTTGATGTCTTCCCCTGCTGCTGCCTCAATTGTAACGTCTGTCAGCTTCTCTATTTTAACTGGGGCAACTGCTCCTGTGTTCACGTATTTAAACACATTTAACGAAGCGAGCGGTTTTCCGTTAAAGTCGAATAATGCCTGGTTATCGACTGCACTTCCGCCAAACCACGCTCCGGCATCATGGGGATCATATTCTGCAGCATAACTTGACGCCCAGCCAGAACCGTATTTCTCCCATATGGCTTTATTTTGTGCTAACTTATCTGGGCTGCCGACTGGTATCCAGGCAGGCTCCCAATAAAACACGCCGATGCCTGCATCTCCCACATTAGCGACCGCTTCTATCACATCCCGGACCGCTGTTGCTTGTCCTTGAACAGTGACAGGATAATTTAATGTTTGTCCAGAGCTTTTTGGTGCTGTATTTTCATGGCCATCTCCATCAATACTTGTATATGTATAGGATGTTTCGGCGACCATTACTTTTTTACCGTATGTGTCTGCGACATTTTTCAAAACAGATGTTAAATTGCTTAATGACCCATGCCAAAATGGATAGTAAGAGCTTGCAAATACATCATAATCGACATTGTTATCATCGAGTGTCTTTGCTATTGATGCATAGCGGCCTGCTGTTTCCGGATTAGTGAAATGCAAGGCTGTCAGGATGTTAGGATCCACTTCCTTGATTGCCTTGCTGCCTTCATTAAACAGCTCAGACATTTTTGTCCAGTCCTTTTCGCCCACAAATCCACCTGTCGTTTCATTGCCGACCTGGACCATGCCGATGTTGATTCCTTCGTTAAGCAATGCTTGCAAACTATCCTTCGTATACGAGTACAACGCCTTTTTCTTGTCTTCAAGACTTAAATTGGCCCAAGCTTTAGGTGCCTGCTGTTTAGCAGGATCTGCCCAAAAATCCGAATAATGGAAGTCTACTAACAGCTTCATTCCATTCGCTGTCGCTCTTTTTCCTATTTCCTTTGCTTTTTCCAAATCATTATTTCCGCCGCCATATCCGTTTCCGCTTGCATCATACGGATCATTCCAGATGCGGACACGTACATAATTAACGCCTGAATCTGCCAATGTTTTGAAAATATCCTGCTCTTGTCCTGCTTCATTGTAATATGTAACACCGCTGTCTTCTTGGGTAATAACGCTGGAAACATCGACTCCCTTGATAAAGTTATCGTTTAAGCCCTCAACTTTTTCAACGAAAATATCACTTTCCACTGGTTCCGTTGCACTGCCATCGACCTTTTTCAGAGAAAAGCCGTCCAAATAACCCCAAGTATTCGGCTGTCCTGCAATTTCAGCGCCAAACTCAAAGTTTGCTGTATCCTGAGACAGTTCAAACGTCAATGACTGTGTCTCCCAGTTGTTATAGCCTTTTGTAGCTGCCTGACTTGTTTTGCTTGAACCTGCGAATAACGCTACCTGTCCAGCTTCTTTATCTGCTCCCCCCATCGTTTGCACGGTTAATTCGTACTTTCCGGCAGGAAGTGAGGCAGCTGTTTGCTTCACTTTAAAGGTTTGAGCACTGGCATTGTCCTTTATCCAGAATTTCAAAGCATACTGTCCTTCAGCAGGTTTTATCCAAGTATCTTCTGCATAAGCAAAATGATGTACCTCAACCTGACTATCATCTAAATCTTGAAAGCTCCAAGAACCATCTGTCCAGAAGTCTGTTTCCATTCCACCATTCACTGCATAGCTGTTTTCTGCTGCTTTAGTGTTTGTCGGCATTAGACTTATCATTAATATCAATACATACAATAAAGGAAGTACTTTCCTCCATTTACCGCACTTCTTTTTCATCAACATCACCTTCTAATTAGAGAATTTTACAACAAAAAGAGAATACGAGTTACAGCACAGTGCTTAATACATTCATTTTTTTAAAATGATGCATGATACTCCTTGCTGTTCTCGCATTCTCTTCCTAAAAATTAGCCTTTTACTTTCTCTACTATTCTCACTTCATACTTATCTAGCTTTATACTGCCATGAAGCTGCTCACCAGTAATAACATCCTTTACTTCACTGCCAAGGACAACTGGCTGCGTATCTTCTGTAAAGTTCATAATAAAGAGATACTCTTTACCTTCATCTTGTCTTGCTTGAACAGATACTCCGCTGCCATGTGTTATCGCGTAATCTGGCTTTAATGACAATTCTTCAATAAGCTTGCCGTAGAAAGCACGATGAAACTCATCATCTAATCGGCCGCCAATATAGTAAGCTTTCCCATTCTCATAAGCATTGCTTGTTACTGCTGCTGTGTTTGCATAAAAATCTTCTTTATACACACCTTCCACATTAGCAGAGGCAATATTTACAACGGTTGCATAATCCTTCAGTACATAATCCTTTCCTTCGTAATGGACAGTGTTAGCATCTTTCGGATAAAGTGTATCTGTTTCAATTGGATTTAGGCCAAACATGTCTTGCAGATCTTGATGCCAGCCTTCCATATACGTTAAGTCATGCTCATTCACGATTCCGCTTATATATGTCATGATTAACGTACCGCCATTTGCTACATACGCTTTTAAGCGGGCAATCGTCTCTTCACTTGCTAAATAGAGCATCGGCACAATCAACAGACGGTATTTAGAAAAATCGTTTTCCTTTGTGATTACATCAACTGGAACATCCTGCTCCCAAAATGTGCGATAATGCTGCTGCAATGTTTGCGGATAGCGCTTCGTGTCTAATCCGTAGCCTTGCGCATCATTCAGCGCCCAGTTATTTTCCCAATCATACAGGATGGCTGTATCTGCTACACGATTTGTACCGACAATATCGGTCAGCTTTTCCAGCGTTGTACCGACCTTGGCAACTTCCTGGAACACCCGGTTATCCGGGCTGTTATCATGGTCAACAACTGCACCGTGAAACTTCTCTGACGACCCACGCGATTTGCGCCACTGGAAGTATAAAACGCTGTCAGAACCATGGGCAACCATCTGCATAGAAGAAAGCAAATGCATGCCTGGACGTTTCGCTTTATTGACTTTATGCCAGTTGACAGCACTTGGTGTTGACTCCATCAGCAAAAACGGCTGCTCTTTTAAACTGCGGAATAAATCATTAATGAAGCCAACCTTCACCGCTAAATCCGCTGTTGTTTCCCAATCATTATGCCAAGCAGGATATGCATCCCAGCTTATCACATCTACGTGACGCGCAAACTTGCTGTAATCAAGACTTTGGAATGGAATCAAATCAAATGTATCTGCCATCAAATTTGTAGTAATCGGAATATCTGGTGAAATCTCTTTAATTGGAACAATTTCATTCTCAAAAAAGTCAATTGTCTGGTCTGTCACAAATCGGCGCCAATCCAAGTTTAAGCCGTGCACTGCATTCTCACCGATTGGAGAAGGAGATTCAATCTGTGACCAGTCACTGTATGTGTGGCTCCAAAACGGCCCCCACCAAGCATCATTGACAGCCGTCAAGTTATTGTCGTACTTTTTCTTCAGCCATTGTCGGAAGGCTTCCTGACAGGTATCACAATGACATTCCCCGCCATATTCATTGGAAATATGCCACATCAGCAAAGCCGGATGGCTGCCGTATCTTTCAGCAAGCAATCTGTTAATCTGCTGTGTTTTTTCTCTATAAACACTAGAAGAGAAGCAGTGATTATGGCGCCCGCCATGGAGCTGCTTCCTTCTAGCTCCGTCAACACGCAGCACCTCCGGATATTTATGGGACATCCATGCAGGTCTTGCACCGCTTGGCGTAGCCAAAATCACTTTGCCGCCAATACCATGAATTCTTTCTATCACCTCATCAAGCCATTCAAAATGGTAGACACCTTCCTCTGGTTCCAAGGCGCTCCACGCAAATATCCCAAGCGAGAAAGTGTTTGTGTGGGACAGCTGCATCAGCTTAATGTCATCCGCTAAAATATCTGGACGGTCCAGCCACTGATCAGGGTTATAATCGCCGCCATGCAGCATAAATTTAGCATCTGTAACAAATGTTTTCTCTTTGTTTGCCATAAAAGTCTCCTTTTTGTTTCCTTATTTTTAGTTAACCTTTTGTTCCACCTGCAGTCAGACCTGATACAAAGTTCTTTTGCAGCAGAATAAATATGATGGCAATTGGAATGCTTATTAAAATGGCTCCTGCAGCGAATGTTGTATAGCTTGCACCCATCACTTCATTAACAAGATTATAGAGTCCAATCGGCAATGTGTAAGATTCCGGTGTGCGCAGGATAGTTGATGACAAAACGAAATCTCCTAACGGTCCTGTGAATCCATTCATTGCTACAACGGCAATCATCGGTCTTGATAACGGCATGAGGATTTGCCAAAAAATTCTTGTATTGCTTGCGCCATCAATTTTGGCACTTTCATCAAGATCCATCGGAATGGAATCCATATAGCCCTTCATTAAATACGTATTCATTGGTATTTGTCCGCCAATATATAGTAAGATCAAAAGCCAATGGCTGTTCATAAGCCCAAGAAGCTGAGCTAAAACGAACAAGGCAATCAATGCAGAGAACTGCGGAATCATTTGCAGCAGCAAGAACACTGTAAGTGCATTTTTTCTGCCTTTAAAACGGAAACGAGAAAACGCATATGCTGTGAACGATACGCTGATAACCGTTCCTATCATGGTAAAGACACTGATTTTTAGCGAGTTCATATACCAGTTGGCATATTGCAGACTCTCTTTGCCTGCGAACAGCTCTTTATAATGATCCAATGTCGGATTGCTCGGAATAATGGACGTACTAATAAGACTGTTGCCAGGATTAAAGCTTGCTCCGATTGTCCAAAGCAAAGGATAAATGATGATTACTGTCATAAAAGCTAAGATGCCATAGGAGACAAGGAGCCGAAAGAATCTTTTTTGCTTCATGTTTGTCTTCATCTCTTACGCTCCTTCTTTAAATGAATTTGTGCGTCTGAACTGCCATAGAGCAATCGCAATAACAAATACAGAAAGCAGAATCGTTAATGCGGCAGCCAAAGAGTACTGGCTTGATTGCATTGTCAGCTTATAAATCCACGATACTAAAATATCGGTGCCGCCCGCTGTTGAACCAGGCACTGCAGGGCCGCCGCCATTAAATAGATAGATAATATTAAAGTTATTAAAATTGAACGTAAACTGTGTAATGATGATTGGCGCCATTGCGATTAAGATCATCGGCATTGTTATATGCTTGAACTTTGCAAAAATACTCGCACCATCAATCGTTGCTGCTTCGTATAAATCGTCTGGAATAGACTGAAGCACACCTGTTGTTACTAGGAATATATATGGGAATCCAAGCCAGCCCTGCATTAAGATTAAGGCAACTCTTGACCAGCTAGCATCTGTCAGCCACGGTATCGGCCCTATGCCTAATGCTGCAAGAATATCGTTGTTGACTGCACCGAAACTGTCATTGAATAATCCTGCAAAAATCAAAATCGTAACAAAACCTGGCACTGCCCAAGGCAATACTAGAATTGTGCGGAAAAATTTCTTAAAGCGGATTTCCTTTTGGTTAACAAGGACTGCCAGCCCAATACCAATGCTAACTTGCACAGTTGAGGCAACAATTGTCCACACAACCGTCCATGCAAGCACATCGAAGAATGTCGAACGCCATATATCTACTGTGAAAATTTCAGCGAATGTTTTCAATCCGACCCAATCTGTCAAATGTGCCGGCGGAGAATGGTATAAGTCATAATTCGTAAAGGCTAACGCGAAACTGAAAAGGATTGGGAAAATTACCGCAAAAATTAAAATGAATAAAGAAGGTCCGCTCACAAGATACGGATATCCTTGCGCAACCAGATTATGGTATTGTTCTTTCAATGAACTTAATTCCATGTTTTCATCACGTAATTTTCCGTTTCTATAAGCATCTCTTAAGTTAAAATAATATACCGCTAATCCAAAGCATGTAACTATGATGGCAATGATTCCTTCTGCTAAAAGGAAAATAGAATTATCACGAGGTACTTCTGTTCCTAAAGTAAAGATTCCCCAGAAACCCATATTAAGCAAATCTCCAAATACTAAAAAGAACATTATGCCTGTTAAAAGCAACAGCAGACCCTTTACCCATTGCTTGTTATAGAACTGCCCAACTCCTGGAATAATTGATAGAATAAGAGCTTTATTGCGATGTTGCACCTTTTTCACCCCTTGATTATTCTTACTTTATGTAATGAGCCGGAATTATGCAGTGCCAAACAATTTTTGTTTGGCACTGTCAGTAAATTTTAGTTGCTGCTATGCTTTGCTTCAATTTGACCTTTAACTGTCTCAACTGCCTGATTCAAGGCATCCTTTGGCTCTGCTTTGCCTGTTGCGATTGTCTGCAGGGCAGCATCAACCGGTGTCCAAACTTCATTCATTTCCGGAATATTCGGTGTCAATTCAGAGAATTGCGACTGTTCAGCAACTGCTTTTGCTATTTCGCTTTCCTTCACAGCCGGATCATCAGCTAATGCCTGTACAGCCGGTACTTCCTGTGTCAATTCGTATCTTGTTTTTGAATTTTCCTCATTAGTCAAATATACTGCCAGCTTTTCAGCAAGCTCTGCGTCTTGAGAGTAAGAGCTGACATTGTAGCTTTTCACGCCGATGAATGCACTCATATTTTTACCGTTAGAAAGCTCTGGCAATTTCACAACACCATAGTTGATGCCAGCTTTTTTAAATGGCTCAACATTCCATGGTCCGGAAATAATTGCAGCAGCTTTTCCTTCTGTGAATAATGACTCTAGCACATTGATTCCTTGTTCGCCGATAATTCCAGCTGGAAACAGTCCTTCTTTATAGAACTTCTGAATATATTGTGCACCTTCTAATGCCCCAGCATTGTTTAAACCAATGTCATCAGGCTTATAAGCACCGCTTTCATCTTCACCAAAAATATAACCGCCGTAGCCGCTTAACACGCTTTGTGCATAGTAAATTTGGTCAAATAAAGCAAGGAATCCGTATTTGTCTCCAGATGTGTTTTGCTTGGAATATTCATACCATTCATCCAATGTTTTTGGCAGTTCTTCTTCTGAGATCAAATCTTTGTTATAATAAAGCACTGTCGTTTCTACTGCTTTTGGCAAACCGTATACTTTTCCGTCCACTATTTGTGACTGCAGAGCAGACTCTGTATAGATGGATTTTGTGCTGTCATCAACAGCAAGCTCTTTAATAAGTCCTTCCGTAACTGCTGTTCCGATTTGGTCGCCAGCCATTGTTAAAACATCTGGACCAGTTCCTGCAGGACCATCAAGGCGTAAATCCTCGATTTGCTGTGCGTACGGTTTTTCCACTACTTTTACTGTAACATCATTTTCTTCTTCAAACTTAGCAACGATATCTTTAATTCCTTCTGATTTTTCAATATCTTCCCAGACTAATAGATCGTAGTCTTTATTAGATGAAGCTTTCTGTCCGCTTGAACCTTCGCTGTCTTGAGGTCCGCAGGCTGCCAGTGATAAAGTTAAAGCGATGCCTCCAATCAGGCTTAAATACTTTTTAGACTTTTTCATATATAGGACATCCTTTCCAATAGTTTTCCTAATTGCACCAATTGATGTGAAAGCGTTTCACTAAAATCAATATAGCACCGGTAAAGAAATATGTAAACAATTATTTTACTTTATTAAGTAAAATTTTTTACGAAATTATTTTTCTTCACAAAAAAAAGCAGCACTCTTTACAGTGCTGCTTTTAGCTTAATTCGTGCTTCTTCTTATAATAAGCTCTGAGCCTAAATATAAGGTTTTAACCACTTTTCTTTTCTCCACTACCTGCTCTAACAATAAGGTGATGGCGTTTTTGCAAATTTCCTTCATATCAATATGAAAAGTAGTCAGCGGCGGCGATACATATTTGGCAATACTGATATTATTTATGCTGATAATACTGACTCTGTTAGGTATGGATATACCGTGCTCATTCAATGCCTGCAGGCAGCCCACCGCAATTGGATCAGCAGCGGTAAAGAACGCCGTCGGCATATCGTCACCAAGCTTTTTAATGGCCCTGCCCATCAAAGTATAGCCGTTCTCCACAGAAAAGCCTCTTCTGCAGAAAATGTAGCTTTCGTTTAAAAGCCCTCTTTCCGCCATAATTTCCCGGAAGATTTTTTCCCTGACATCCATTTCATCCTTATCTGTATTGGGGTTATGATAAGTACCACTGACTAAGCCAATTTCCGTATGTCCTTTTTCCATTAAGAAATCTATCGTTTTTTTCGTAATTTGCGCCAAATCAGGCCGAACAGAATCAAAATGATCCGGATCAGGAGTAGTATCAATAAATACCCCGTTTGTGGTAATCTTTCTTAAATAAGCTAACTCTGTTTCTGTAAAAGAACCGACAGCAATAAATCCTTCTATTGTATCTGGTATGCTAATGATTCCTTCTGATATTTTATATGTAGACATTTCAACATTTGCTTTCTTTGCTGATTTTTCAATCTCAATCCGCATTTCCTTGAAATATATATCTTCAAGCTCTTCTGTGTCTGTGAGCCAATATAAAAAAGCAATGTTTTTAACTAGCGGTCTTACTGTTTTCTTTCGGTAATTGAGCTTTTCTGCCACTTCATAAATTTTTTCTCTTGTCTCATCTGGAACAGATAAACTTTTATCATTATTTAATACACGGGAAACCGTCGAAACCGAAAACCCTGATTCTTCTGCGATATCTTTAATGGTAGCCATCTTTTACCTCCATGCCTTATCATTCACCATTTTCATCTATGTAATGAACTTTAATAGCTCTTTTTAATCAGTAAATTTTTTTACTTATTTTTTACTAAATTATATTAAATAATAATGATGATGTAAACTGTTTTTTCAAAATGCCACGAATTTAAAAAAATCACTATATTTTTTATTGCGTCCTCTGCAGAATAGTAGTAATCTGAACATAGACTTAATTAAATTAATTAACAAAGTTAAAACAGTCGATAACAGGAGGCTATTATGAATACTAACTATCCTTTACTTGAAACATATCAGTCTATTTTTTCTACAGATACTACGCCTCGGAAGTTCTTTGCTCCAGGCAGAATCAATCTGATTGGTGAGCATACAGACTATAATGGCGGCCATGTCTTTCCTGCATCCATCTCTTATGGAACTTACGCACTAGCTACAAAACGGGATGATTCTGTCTTTCGTTTCTATTCTGTTAACTTTTCTGATAGCGGTATCATTGAATGTGACCTGTCTTCATTAGCATACGATAAGGCTCATGACTGGGCAAATTATCCAAAAGGCATGATTCATCATTTACGAGAAGCCGGCTTTTCAATCGATACTGGTGCAGATATCTTGTTTTACGGCGATATTCCAAACGGCGCCGGCCTCTCTTCTTCTGCTTCAATCGAGCTTGTGACAGGTGTACTCCTTCAAGGTCTGTTCGACCTTCCAATTGAGCGCATACCGATGATAAAACTTGGGCAAAAAGTCGAAAACAGCTATATTGGAGTTAACAGCGGGATAATGGACCAGTTTGCAATTGGAATGGGTAAGAAGGATTCTGCTATTTTGCTAGACTGTCAAACATTAGAGTATAAGTATGCACCGATTAAGCTGGCAAACCATGTAATCATGATCATCAATACAAATAAACAGCGCACCCTTGCTGGTTCAAAGTATAATGAGCGCCGCTCCCAATGCGAAGCCGCCTTAAGTGATCTTCAGACAGAGCTGTCCATTGAAAGCTTAGGTGCTTTGACGGTTGAGGAATTTGATAATGCAAAACATCTTATTAAAGACCCAGTTAATCTATTGCGTGCAAAGCATGCTGTCTATGAAAATGCGCGAACATTGGAAGCGCTGTCCGCATTAAACAATGGCGACCTTAATAGATTCGGTGAGCTGATGAATCAATCACATGTCAGCTTAAAAGAAGATTATGAAGTGACTGGAACTGAACTGGACACAATTGTCGAAGCAGCATGGAATCAAGCTGGCGTTATCGGGGCACGTATGACTGGTGCAGGCTTCGGAGGATGCGCGATTGCGATTGTGGAAGAAGATAAAGCAGAGGATTTCAAAAAGAATGTTAATGAAATTTATCTAAAGAAGATTGGTTATGAAGCAACCTTTTATAAAGCGACTATCGGCGACGGAGCAAAAGAAATTTAAAAAGGTGGGTTATTTATGAGCATTTTAGTGGTAGGCGGAGCAGGCTATGTTGGATCGCACGCTGTGCATCAGCTGCATGATCGTGGACAAAAAGTAATTATTATCGATAATTTAGAGACTGGCAACAAAGAGGCTATCCATCCTGATGCATCATTTTATGAGGGAGATATTCGTGATATGAATTTCCTCCGTTCTGTTTTTGCACAGGAAGAAATTGAGGCAGTTATTCACTTTGCTGCCAACTCTCTTGTCGGCGAATCAATGGAGAACCCGCTTAAATATTATGATAACAATGTTCACGGTACACAAATGCTGCTTGAGGCAATGGTAGAGTTTAACGTAAAGAATATTGTGTTCTCCTCGACCGCAGCAACTTATGGCGAGCCGGACACAGTTCCTATTACAGAGGATATGGCAACGAATCCAGCTAATCCTTACGGAGAAACGAAGCGGGCTATGGAGAGAATGATAGAATGGGCTGACAAGGCTTACGGCATAAAGTATGTATCACTGCGTTATTTCAATGTAGCAGGAGCAAGAGAAACAGGGGAAATTGGAGAAGACCATGATCCTGAAACACATCTTATCCCGATTATTCTGCAGGCTGCCTTGAACAAGCGCCCATTTGTTACCATATATGGTGATGACTATAACACTCCGGACGGTACATGCATAAGAGATTATATTCACGTGGAGGATCTCATTGACGCCCATTTACTAGCCGTACAATATTTACAACAAGGCGGCAAAAGTGATATTTTCAATCTTGGCAGCAGCCAAGGCTTCTCTGTTAAGGAGCTTGTCGATACAGCCCGTACAATAACAGGCAAAGAAATCCCTGCTGTTATCGGTCCGCGCCGTGCCGGCGATCCGAGCACCTTAATTGCAAGTTCTGCTAAAGCAAAAGAAGTTCTTGGCTGGAAGCCGAGCAGAACTTCCATTGAGCAGATTATGAAGGATGCCTGGAACTGGCACTTGTCCCATCCGAACGGATACAAGAAGGAAGTGGCCAGATGATTTATGCTTATATAGACAAACTTGTCCAAAAAGCAAAGGAAGCAGAGTTGATTGAAGCTGCGGATGTCATTTATGTAAGAAATCAAGTAATACAGCTTTTTAAACTGGAAGCTTTTCCAGAAGAATCTGCTGTCGAGAAACTTTCTGATGACCTTTCTATTCATGATGTAATCGACTGGCTTGTTTCCTATGCCACTGATCAAGCTATTATCGAGAACTTATTGGATATGAAGGACATTTTCGCCGCCAATTTAATGAATTGTTTTGTAGCTCGTCCTTCAGCGGTTAGGGAGACGTTTTACGATAAATATAAACAAGCACCGACAGCTGCAACAGCTTACTTTTATCAATTAAGTAAGAACAGCAACTATATACAAATGAACAGAATAAAAAATAATATTTCCTATAAAATTGATACAGCATACGGCGTTATGGATATTACCATTAACCTGTCCAAGCCTGAAAAAGATCCAGAGGAAATTAAGCGGGAACGTGCGATGAAGAAGGATGTTCATTATCCAAAATGCCTGCTTTGCAAAGAAAACGAAGGCTATGCCGGCCGTATCGGCCATCCTGCCAGATCGAACCATCGGATTATTCCAATTGAGCTTGCAGGTGAAACTTGGAACTTACAATATTCACCTTATGTTTATTATAATGAGCACAGCATTGTCTTTTCAGACGAACACAGAGATATGAAAATTGACCGTCAAGCATTCGAAAGACTGCTGCATTTTACCGAGAAATTTCCTCATTATTTCATCGGTTCTAACGCAGATTTGCCGATTGTCGGCGGCTCTATTCTCAGTCATGACCATTATCAAGGCGGCTGTTATGAATTCGCGATGACTCGAGCAGAGGACAGCTTCCAATTTCCCTTAAATAATTTTCCTGACGTCACTGCGTCTGTCCTTAAATGGCCGATGTCAGTGATTCGATTGAGAGGGAAAAGCAGCATAGAGCTTGTCAATGCTGGAGAGCTAATTCTAAAATCTTGGAGAGGCTATTCTGATAAAGCAGCACATATTCATGCATTTACAGAAGCTGTGCCTCATAATACCATTACGCCGATTGCCAGAGTTCGAAACGGGTCCTTTGAGCTTGACCTTGTTTTAAGAAACAATCGGACAACAGCTGAACATCCGCTCGGTATTTTCCACCCTCATGCTGATGTGCATCATATCAAAAAAGAAAACATCGGCTTGATTGAAGTGATGGGGCTGGCAGTCCTTCCGCCCCGCTTAAAAGAGGAGCTTGGTGAAATCACAAAGCTTTTACTCGGGAAAGAAAATACGGTTAAAGATTATCATCAGCAATGGGCTGATGCTATTGTTCAAGAATACGGGATCATCTCCACTGTTTCTGAAGCAGAACAGATTGTCAAAAAAGAGTTAGGCAAAAAATTCGTGAGAGTGCTTGAAGATGCTGGTGTCTTTAAAGAAAAGCAATCCTTTCAGCGCTTCCTCGATATATTAAACTAAACGTACAAAAAAAGCTGAACCTAAGTGCAGGTTCAGCTTTTTTAACTTTGGTCAAACAGCTCGACAAGCAGCAAGGACACAGCTCCTAATACAGTAGCATCATCTCCTAAGCTCGTTGCCACCACTTCTGTTTTTGCTGCTTCTTTCGTCAATGCTGTTCTTTCGATTTTTCTTTGGATGGCAGGCAGCAAATACTGCTCGCTTTTCATGACGCCTCCGCCCAGCACAATTTTATCAGGGTTGAGCAAATGAATTAAATTCGTCAAGCCGATTCCAATCATTTCGCCGATTTGCGAAAGGAAGTCGGCATGAACCTCGCTGCCTGCCTGCGCTAAAGCGAATATCTCCTCACCACTTATCCGCTCGCCGCAAATACCAATCGAGCGCTCTTCTATTGCGTTGCCGCTTATTAATGTTTGCAGGCAGCCTTGATTTCCACATTCACATACTGCACCATGGAGATCAATCGTCATATGGCCGAATTCTCCAGCTATTCCCTGTGCCCCGTGATGGAGCTTGCCATTCAAAACAAGTCCGGCACCGACACCTCTGCCAATATTTATTGCCACCATGCTGTTCACACCACCATGCCCGCCAAACCATGACTCTCCTAATGCCATTGCCCTTGCATCATTTTCCACTCTTATCGTCATGCCGAATTCTTCCTCGAAAAGCTCTTTAACACGTATATTGCGTAAGCTTATATTCGGAGCAACAAGCACCTCTCCTGCATCGACATCAACTACACCGTGCATAGCCATGCCAATCCCAATAACTTGCTCCTTATCAATGCCGGAACAAAGAAATAGATTTATTACAGCTTGCTTTAACGTTCCAATAAACGCTTCATTCGTAATTGGCAACTGCAATTTTGCTGTGCTGCGATCATAGATCTTCCCTGTTAAATCTGTAAGCACACACTCAACTGTTTCTGGTCCCGCATCCACTCCAACTGCAAAAAAAGCTGTGCTGTTAATATGCAGCATTGTCGGTTTGCGGCCGCCGCTCGATTCGCCAAGCGTACTTTCCACCACAAGCCCTTCTGTCATCAGCTCTTTGACAATACTGCTGACAGTCGGCGGAGTAAGGCTTGTTTCCTTCGCAATCTGCGCTCGCGAAATCGGCTCTGACATCCTGATTTTATTAAGGATGATTGTCTTGTTAACAGACTTCATCCATTGAAAACTGCCACGCTCCACAAAAAAATCCTCCATCTAAAAGTCCTTCTATATATCCTTCATTATACCATAACAGCCTGTGGCCGCCTTCATACTTAGGCGTCCACAGGCTGTTTTAATAGTAAGGATTTAAGTGAATAAGCACTTCTTCAATATTATCATGCTTTTTCATCAGCTTTTGCTTTATTTCTCTCGATAAATCATGCCCCTCCTTGATTGTCTTGTCATGATCGATAGAAATCCGCAAATCGACAAGCACATAATGACCATGTTCACGTGCTCTGAGCCGGTCTATTCTTTTTACCTCTGAAAAAGAAGAGATGATTTGCTCATAATCACTTAAGATAGCAGAATCAATATTGCGCTCAAGCAGAATATCAAAAGCTTCTTTGAGCATTTCCCTCGATATTCTGAAAATCAAATATGCCACAATAATACTCGCAACTTTATCACCAAACAGCAAAAGCTTGATGTCGAACTTATCTCCTATAATGGAGAGAATAACACCAGCTGCTGCTGCAATACTTGCAACAATATCAGCTTTATGATCATACGCGATTGCCTCGATTGCTTTACTTTTTTGGTCATTAGCAATTTTCATGCTGTACCTGTATAAGTATTCCTTTGCGCCATATGAAATAATGGCAATCCACATAGCAAGTATATTCGGAGCTGTAATCGGGTGAAACAGGCCGATGATTGCTTCATAAACAACATATAAAGACACCGCAAACAGAACAATTCCAACAATTCCAGAAACAATGATTTCCGCTTTTCCATGTCCGTATGGGTGTTCAAGATCTGCCGGTTTGTTTGCTATTTTAATAACAAACAATACAATGACAGAAGCAAAAACATCTGCAGCTGAATGAATACCATCTGCAAACACAGCGTCACTGTTTGCCGCCCAGCCGACTACCAGTTTTCCTATCGTTAATATTACATTGCTTATAACGCTAATCCAAGCTACTTTTTTCGCAATTCGTTCTCTTGTCGACAAAGCAATACTTCCCCTCTAAAAAAATCACCTTTGTATCTTAACAAACGCGAACCTTATGGGTCTAGAGAAAAATTGTTGGTCATTACCACAACTATTCACCTAGCCAAAATACAGATACGTTAACCGTTTATATGACGGAAAGCCAAAAAGATGAGACACCATTCATTATTGGAAATTTTCTTCAATTTAAACAGAGGAATCGTTAATTAGATATAAGAGGGATTATTGCCGCCTGCTATTTTTAGTAAGTTGGCGGCAATAACCAAAGGCTTATTTAGAAATGAACATTTGAGTCCAATGATGTCCTGTTGCATAGTAACCTACACCTATTTGAGTGAAGGAGCTGCTTAAAATATTTGCTCTATGGCCGCTTGAATTCATCCAGGAATTTACGACCTGCTGCGCCGTTGTCTGTCCTTTAGCAATATTTTCACCAGCTGATCTATAGCTGATTCCATATGCTTTCATCATGTCAAAAGGTGATCCATAAGTTGGACTCGTATGACTGAAATAATTCTTTTGTGCCATATCCATCGACTTGTCTCTTGCTACTCTCGATAATTCCCAGTTTTCTGTTAAAGGAGCAAGGCCTGCTTTTTGTCTTTCGATATTACATAATCTAATTACTTCACGTTCTACTGTTTTAACAGAATCGATATTCGGAATGTTTAAGCTTTGGCCAGGGTAAATAAGGCTTGGGTTTTTAATTTGAGGGTTAGCTCCAATAATTTCCCTTAAGCCTATTTGATATTTAACAGCTATTTTCCACATAGAATCTCCGCTTTTGACTGTATATGTATCAGCAAAAGCCATTGTAGGAACAGCAAATAAACACAGAAGCGCCATTACTAGTTTTTTCATGTTTTCACCTCCTTATCGAAGATAAGATGCGTCTTTTCCGGTAAAAATATTCAAAAAAATATCCCGATTCTTATTCCAGAAAAAAAGATAATATCTTGGTGACATCTTGGTTAATTAATGATAATATTATGGTATATTAAATCATAAACATTGGGGAGGATAATATGCCGTTAATACGCTTCGATATGTATGAAGGAAGATCTGAGACAGAAATCAAAAAAATACTTGATGTATCTCACCGTGTCATGGTAGAGGCATTTCAGGTGCCAGAAAGAGACAGATATCAGATTGTTTCCCAGCACAAATCATATGAAATGGTCATTGAGGATACAGGGCTTGGTTTTTCGAGAAGTGAAAATGTCCTCATAATAAGTGTGACAAGCAGATACCGCACCCCTGATCAGAAACAGACTTTTTATAAAAGCCTGACAGATGAACTTGAACGCCAATGCGGGATTACCCCAAATGACGTTATGGTATCCTTTACGATAAACAATGATGAGGATTGGAGCTTTGGGTTTGGAGAAGCACAATTTTTGACTGGTAAGTTGACATAGTAAAAAGGGCAGAGTGGATTCTCTGCCCTTTTTGTTATGTTGTTATCTTTCGATTTTCTCTGCATGGTATAATTCTGCTTCAAGCGGTGCAGCTAAATATTCGCCTGCTTTAGAAACAAATCCTTGGAAATGGCTGCTTTTGTTGTGGCTTTCGATAGCAGCTTGGTCTTTCCAGCCTTCAATCATTAAATAAGTGTTTTCTTCTTCTACACTTTTCACAAGATTATAGGCAACATTTCCTTCTTCTGCTTGTGATGCTTTAACTAAAGCTTGTACCTCATTTAAAAATGCTGCTTCTTTACCTTCTTGTAATTTCATTTTTGCGTGAATAATGAACATAGTTATTTCCTCCTTATAATTTGTATAATAAGCGGCTGCAGCTGACTTGCTTAAGGCAGGCAGCCGCACTTAAACTGTATCTAAGCTATCTTATATTTCAACCGTAGACACATTTTTACTCAAGCGGGAGAGCATATCAAGCAATGTTTCCTGCTCGCTTGAACTAAAACCGTTTAACGTCTGTTCAATAAAGCTTTTTTTCGCCTGAAGGGAAACGGTAATTTCCTCCCGGCCGCCTTCTGTTAAACTAACTAACGTGACACGGTTATCCTCCGCTTTTTTACGGCGCGATATTAGTCCTGCTGCTTCAAGCTGTTTTAAATGCCTTGTAACTGCTGCATTATCAATGTTAACTTCCTTCTGCAGGGCACTCTGGCTTATCTCATCAGCATTATAGAGGCAATGCAAGATCTCAATCCTTGTCGGACTGGAGCCTAAACAGGACTCAAACTTTGTATTTACATTATTATTCAGCTTTTGCAGCTGATAAAAAATCTGGAGCTGTATGAGGCAATCATTACTCATGGTATTCTCCTTCCAAACAATTAGTTGACATGTCAATAATTGATACATCAAATATAAACCTATTTTCTCCAATTGTCAAAGAATTAATTCGAAAAACCGCTTCTGTTTAAGAAGCGGCTTATCTATCATCTGTACAAATTACTGTGGTGAGCCAACCACACGGCTGCCCCTTCTTACAAAGCCGTAATAAGACAGCAGCGCCAAAAAGCTCGCTAAAAACATAATCACACCCATCGGAAGGGCTGTTTGCTCGCCGGCAATACCTACTAGCGGCGCGGATATGGATCCTAAAATAAATGGAAGCAAACCGAGCAATGCAGATGCACTTCCTGCAATATGACCTTGTGTTTCCATCGCTAATGAGAAAGATGTTGTTGAAATAATTCCAATGGACGACACAAAAAAGAAAATGGGAATAACAATGGCTAGCAATGGGGCATGAAGCAACAGGGCAATGAATAAGGTAATACCTGAAAGATTGGCAATAAGGAGGCCAATTTGCAGGAAAGTCCTCTCAGAAACAGTATCTGCAAACCTTCCGACAAGCTGGGAGCCAATCATTAAAGCAATTCCGTTCATTCCAAACAGCAGACTGAATGTTGTTGGCGAAACGCCGTAAATATTTTGATAAACAAACGGTGTCCCTGAAACATAGGCAAAGATCCCTGCTACAATAAAGCCTTGTGTAAGTGCATATCCTCTGAATTGGCGATCCTTTAGAAGCGTCCCGAAATTCCGCAAAATTTGCCCTATATTACTCGGCACTCGTTTCTCAGGAGGCAATGTTTCCTTAAGACGCAAAGAAACAGTAAGTGATAGGATTACTCCTACACATGCAAGCACAAGAAATACAACATTCCAATCGCCAAACTTGAGTATCGTGCTTCCTGCGACAGGTGCTAAGATTGGTCCCAAGTTATTAACAAGCATTAATAACGCAAAGAATTTCGTCAATTCCTTGCCGCTGTATACATCGCGGACAATCGCCCTTGAGATAACAATCCCGCCGGCTGCTGAAAAGCCTTGGACAAAGCGTGCTACAATAAAGAAGTAAATATTTGGGGCAAAAGAACAAATGACAGAAGCGATTAAGTAAACAATCAGGAAAATGACTAAAGGTTTTCTCCGTCCTATAACATCACTCATCGGCCCTATTACTAGCTGGCCCGCTCCTAAGCCAAGCAGACAGGTAGTCAAGCTAATCTGAACTAGGGAGGCTGTCGTGCCGTAATCCTTCACAATGGTCGGGAAGGATGGCAGGTACATATCGATCGTAAGCGGACCTAAAATAGCCAGTGAACCAAGCAGGAATGCTAAACGCAGCCTTTTATTTCTTTCCAGTACATCGGACAAAATCTTTCCACCTTCCTATATTTTTAATTAACTTTTGCTAGCTTCTATCATAACTTGATATCCTCCCTTTGAATAGCTGAAATCGTTATTTTTAGATAAAATATTTCTATATACTAAGGAATATGCTAACCTTCGTTGATTTCCCCTGTCAGCACTGACTCAACAATGTCATCTCCCCCCACCCACTTTTTAAAATCAAGCACTAACGGATGAGCGCTTTTAGCAAGAGCAGTCTTAATTAAGCCTTGATCGAAAGCATAAGAGAAAGTATGAATGGTTCCGAAGAAGTCCTGATAATCTGTGAAAAACAGCGGAGATGTGTCCTCACTGAAATGCTCAAATAATTTAGTCTGATTCCAGCTGCTTCCCATCAATTTCGCCAAATGAGTCTGCCTTTGAAGCGATCCCGCTATATTTGTACGGTTTTTTGTGGTCATCTTCTTATGCTTGAAGTGATTTGTACATGCTAGTGAGCCATTCCCCCAAAGAACTTCAACTTTTTCGGGACAGGTTTCCACAGTTGCCATATATCCTTTTTCATCACCAATGGAGAAATTATAGCAAGCCGCATGAGGAATTAATTTTAATAAACAGACAGCCTCCTCCACGGTCGAACAGTTATCCAGCACTATTCTGCAGCTTACCCATGGGGAAACTCCTTTTCTATATCCTTCATTGCTGACAAAATGCAAACCAATTACAAGCCCTTTTTCATTTACGCCGTCATGCCTTCCAAGCAGCTGTAAATTGTACCCCGCTGAAGCGTACTGACTGTTGGTTTGAATCATGGAAAAAATGCCATCATATAAAAGGGGCGAAAAATCATAGTTTCTTGTATAAACACCATTATCAATGAGCGTTGTACAGCCCATTGCTTTTGTCTTTGGGACATCATAACCGCTAAAACAGGCTGCAGCCGATGTATAGCTAACTTCTAGCTTTTCTGCCACACCTTGAAGCTCCTCTAGAAGATGTGGAGCAAGTTCCCTATAGATGGCTTCCATATTGCGCCAATCAATCGTTTCTTTTGTTACATGTTTATACATAGTCAGCAAATCTGGCTGTTTCTTCAAGAAAACTCCATAATCCTGACCGATTTCAAAGGAACTTTTTCTCAGCTGCCAAATATAAGCCTTGAAAGTTGTCATTTATATGCCCCCTAAATTAAAATTGTAGCAGAGCAAGCTTGCACTGCTATTATAATTAGTTTATATCCGACAGACTGATGAGACCTGTCAATTTTTGCTCATTGAGAACAGAAATAAAAACTTTCTTCGTTTTAAGAGGAGGCTGCATCATCTAATAAGGAGATTCTAGGGACATGAACAGTGGAAAATTTGAAATTACAGTGAATCCCTCAGCCAAATCAATTGATATGATTATTGCGGGGACTTTTACACCTGAAAAGGTAGAGGAGTTTCTTGCTGAATACGCTTTACAGGTAAATTGCATCCCATCTTGTGAGCACACATTAAGAATTAACTGTTTAGATATTGATGTGCTGACACAGGCAATGATTCCATATATGGAGCGCTGTTTCCGTGTTTACCAGGAAACAGGATGCAAAAGCATGATTCTCATTATTAACAAAAGCCCCATGCTTAAAATGCAATTTAATCGTATCATTAAAAACACTGGTTTTGAGAATGCTGCCATACTAGAGGTATAATTGACCTGAATATGGACGCATAAAAAAAGGCAAAGCAGCGTTGCTGCCTTTGCCTTTTTAGGGGATACGTGATTTACACTTTAAACTTCCGGATAAGTTCTTGCAAGCTTTCGGCAAGATTTGCTAGAGAAGACGACGATGCTGCAATCTCTTCCATTGACGCCACTTGCTCTTCTGTCGCAGCGGACACATTTTCAGTATTTGCTGCCGCTTCCCCTGCCATGCTGTTTACTTCCATTACCGATACATTAATAACTTCTGTATTCTCCTTCAATTCCTTCAATGAAGTGAACACATTCTCAAACAAGCTGACTAAGTCCAGAACAGACACTTCTATTTTACCGAAGGATTCTCCTGCATTTTTCACAATGTTTAAGCCTAAATCAACTTCATTTTTTGCACTTGACATAGATTGAATCGTAACTCTTGTATCGCCTTGAATTTGACCGATAAGACTTGTGATCTGCTCTGCAGATTGGGCAGACTGTTCAGCCAGCTTTCTTACTTCATCGGCTACTACAGCAAAGCCCTTGCCTTGCTCTCCTGCTCTTGCAGCTTCAATAGCTGCATTAAGTGCAAGCAAGTTTGTCTGTGAAGAGATGTCCGTAATTGCCTTTGTGATTTCGCCGATTTCTTTAATACGTCCTTCCAACGTATCAATAGACATAGCTAAGTTCCCAACATTTGTATTAATCGAATTCATTTGAGCTGTTACTTCCTCAATGTTTTGCAGCCCTTCTTTTGAGGCTTCAGCTGTAGAGGAGGCTGTTTGCGCTACTTTTTCTGCGTTTTCGGAGATTTTTTCCGTGCTTGCCGTTACATTGTTAATTCCCTCTGAGCTTGATGCCATTAATCTCATTTGATTCTCTGAGCTTGATGCAAGCTCCTGAATCGTCTCTGAGATATGCTCACTCGCTTTGCTGCTTTCCTCTGAGCTTGCACTTAATTCCTCAGAAGAGGAAGCGAGAGCTTGAGATGTTTCACCGATTGTTTCCACAAGCTCTTTGATTCCGTCAGCCATACTATTGAAGCTTAAAGACAGAGAGCCTACTTCATCCTTCGATGCATAGTCAGATCTTTGAGAGAAATCGCCATTTTCTCCACTTTCCATTAAACCTTTTAGCTTTTTAATTGGATTTGTGATTGTCCGTGAAATATAGAGACCGAATAATACAGACAGCACTAGAAATACCGCAATAATGCTGATGGAAAGCACAAGCGTTGTACTGTAATTATCTTTGTTTTCCTGTGCGATTTTACTTGCCTGGTCTTCATTTGCCTTTTGTAATGATTCGAGCAAATCTGTCATTTCTTCCCGTTTTCTTATTACTTCGTCAGAATAAAGACGATATGCTTCTGCATTTTTATTGTCCAATGCTAATGCTAAAGCTTCATTTGTTGTTTCACTGATTTCAGTCAGTGACTGTTTATATTGATCAAGCGCTGTCTGTTCCTCTGAAGACAAATCCAGCTGGTCTAATTTGCTTACATACTGATCTATTTCGTCAGTTGTTTTCTTGTACATTTCATTAAGCTGACTATTTCTTGAGTCATCCTCATTTAACATCAGCTCTAAAACAAACCGATCTGTCGCCTGATCGTCGCTTACTATTTTAGCCACCCATGTGTTTGGTATTAGGCGGTCATTATACATCTCTTCAGATCCGTCAGCCATGTTTTTCATACCATTAATAGCATAAATTCCGACTGTAATTAATGATATAGCACTGAATATAATGATCATTAATATTTTAATAGAAATTTTACTGTTTTTTATCACTTTCATGCCTTTCGCTCCTCATTTTATATTTCTCTCCCCTACTTGCTCTATCGTCCAACTCTACCTTAAACATTAGCACTTTATAAAATTTATTATTCTTGCAAATAATGTACAAATTAGTTATAATATTTGGTTTAAATTTCAAGTTACAGGATTGGTAATCACTTACGTAAATGGTTTACAATGGAATAATATAGGGAATTATTCTATATAGGTTTCGGGCTATGAAACTATTTAAGAGGTGACAGTAGATGAAAAAATTAAATTGGGCAATCCTTGGACCTGGCAGTATCGCTGCTGATTTTGCAAGAGCGTTAAATGACATGCACGGGAGCATCTATGCAGTCGGTTCACGAACATTAGAAAAAGCAGAGCAGTTTGCAAAGCAATATAATGTTGCAAAGGCATACGGAAGTTATGAGGAAATGCTTCACGATGACAAAATAGATGTTGTCTATATTGCAACCCCGCACTCAAACCACTATGAATTCATTATGAAAAGCCTAGAAAACAATAAACATGTCTTTTGTGAGAAAGCAATTACGGTTAGCTCTGAGCAGCTTCTTGCTGCAGTAAAGCTAGCTGCAGACAAACAGCTTGTACTAGCAGAAGCAATGACTATTTACCATATGCCGCTGTATAAAGAATTGCGTCATCGGATCACTTCAGGCAGTATCGGCAAATTGAAAATGGTTAATGTGCTGTTTGGCAGCTCTAAGGAAGATGATCCTACAAACCGTTATTTTAATATGGATTTGGCAGGCGGGGCCTTGCTTGATATCGGTACATATGCTCTTTCATTTGCTAGATCCTTTCTTTCAAGCCAGCCTCATGAGATTCTGACAACCGTTAATAAATATTCAACAGGTGCAGATGAACAGTCAGGAATTATCCTAAAAAACAAAGAAGACGAAATGGCTGTCGTCACACTTGCAATGAGAGCCAGAACACAAAAGCTTGGCATTATCGCTGGCGACAACGGCTATATCATGGTTCCTGATTTTCCTAGAGCCGATAAGGCAACCATTCATTATTTAGATGGTGCACAAGAGACGGTGGAAGCAGGCGAGAGCAGTAAAGCTTTGCATTATGAAATTGAAGATATGGAGCGATTTGTTGCAGAAAAAGAAAAGGAAAGCACATTGCCATTAACGGTTGATGTGATGGAAATTATGACAGATGTTCGCAATCAATGGGGTATACGTTATCCATTTGAATAAAAAAGAGGAATGCAGTTGTTCTGCATTCCTCTCTCTTTTATAGTGGTGCTGTTTGCCTTTTCTGGCCAACATAATAGACCATTTCTTGATATCCAATCTGTTTCAGCTTCTTCTGGACAGCGAACAAATCATCGCCGATTCGGTCAGGATGATGAGAATCGGATCCAAATGTTATATCGACATTATAATAAAAGGCACGTTCTAACATGTCATCAGCTGGATACCAGCCGCCCACATCCTTCATTTTTCCTGATGTGTTCACTTCAATGGATACACCTGATTCGCCAATAATTTTCAGTGTCTCATCTAAGATTGGTGTTTCAATGGCTGAAAAGGCAGGATAATAACCTTTCATTGCATCAATATGACCAAGGATTTGGAAAACACCGCTTTTGGCTGATCCTTGAATTAATCGGTAATAATCTTCCTTCTCTTGAACTTGCTGTGACGCAGTAAGCCCTGGCCATCTGCTTTTATCAAAAATACTCTTTCCATTCACATAATGAACAGAACCGATAATATAATCAAATGGATATTTATCATATTCTTTTTTGTACATATGAAGAAGATGTGGATAATAATCACTTTCCACTCCAAGCAGAACATGAATTTTGTCCTTATAGGCTTCCTTCAGCTTAAGGACCTCTTCCACATAGTGAACAAACTCACTTTTCCCCATGGAGTACCGTGGAAACGGCTGGTCTTCTTTATGAAAGAACAAGGGAGAATGATCTGATATACCAATATAATGCAGCCCTTTCTCAATCCCTGCCTGAATATACTCTTCGATTTTACCAATTGCATGGCCACATCTGTCATGGTGTGTATGCAAATCAAATAAGATGCTGTTCATATGCCTCTCCTCACTTGCTTTTTATCTTGTAAACTAAGTATATACGAATCTGAATCGTACTGTCATGTGAGGCGGACTATAAAAAAAGCATGGAGAATTCTCCATGCCCGCATCAATTACACAATTTTTATCTGGTTATCCTCTATAACTACCTTTTCATTTTCCTTTAGGTTTGTGAAAATAATTGGTGTAATAACAGACGGCACCTTGTCCTTAATTGCCTCAAAATCTATTTCCATTAATTTCTCACCTTGCTTCACTTTTTGACCGTCCGTAACAAAGGATGTGAAGCCTTCCCCTTTTAAAGTAACTGTATCCAATCCTACATGAATGAGAATTTCTCTGCCGTTGTTATCTGACAGACTAATGGCATGCTTTGTAGGAAAAACATTAATAACTGTTCCATTAACCGGTGAGATTAGTGTGCCATTTGTTGGATCAATGGCTGCACCGTCTCCCATCATTTTCTGGGAAAAGACTGGGTCTGGCACTTCTTCAATAGGAAGAAGTCTTCCTTCTAATGGAAGAATAAAGGAATTCTCATCTGCATTTGACTGGTTTTTCTTAAACAGGTTTTTGAACATACTAGCACCTCCATGAATTTAGGACGAACGTCATTTCTTTAAATAAAACACAATTGATTCATAAGGACGTAATTCGATATTTTCTAGATCCTCTTTTGAGTCAGAGTAATTAGATAACAGCATGGTTTTTGTATAACCTTCAACCTCTAATGTGTCAGGCAATTCGAATGAAATAGGCTCTCCATAAAAATTATTAACCACAATCAGCTTTTCGTTATCATTGGAACGAACATATGCAAAAAGCTGCTGGTGATCTGGAAGCAATAGCTCATAATCGCCATTTGTAACAATATCGTACTCTTTTCTCAATGATATCAACTTTTGGTAATGATAGAAGACCGAATCAGAATCCTTTAAGGCTGCTTCTGCATTTATTTCATGATAGTTTCTAGCTGTATTTATCCACGGTGTTCCTGTTGTAAAGCCAGCATTTGCCTCTGCATTCCATTGTACAGGAGTTCTTGAGTTATCACGAGATTTACGTCTTAATATTTCGAGGATTTCCTCTTCTGTTTTTCCCGCTTGCTTTAATAGTTGAAACATATTGATTGATTCAACATCCCGGTAATCTTCAATAGAATCGAATTTAGGGTCTGTCATCCCAAACTCTTCTCCTTGGTAAATATAAGGCGTTCCCTGCATCATGTGAATGACTGTAGCAAGCATTTTCGCTGATTCCTTATGGTATTTTTGATCATTGCCATATCTTGAAACGACCCGGGGCTGATCATGATTACACCAAAACAGCGCATTCCAGCCTCCGCCTTTATTCATGCCTGTCTGCCAATCAGATAATATTTTCTTTAAGGAAAGGAAATCCATATCGCCCAGCGCCCACTTTTCTCCATTCGGATAATCAACCTTTAAATGATGAAAATTAAAAGTCATGCTAAGCTCTTCCCGTGTCGGGTTGGAATATTGAATACAATGCTCTAATGTTGTAGATGACATTTCGCCAACTGTCATAGAATCATATTTTGAGAAGACTTCCTTGTTCATCTCATGAATAAATTCATGCACTCTTGGTCCGTCGGTATAAAATCTTCTTCCGTCCCCCACATTGTCATATGGAAATTGCTGATTTTTTGAAATTAAGTTGATAACATCAAGGCGGAAGCCATCGACGCCCTTCTCAAACCAAAAGTTCATCATTTCATAGATTTTATGGCGAACTTCTTCATTTTCCCAGTTTAAATCAGCTTGTGTGACATCAAACAAATGAAGATAATACTGCCCTGTTTTTTCATCATATTGCCATGCATTTCCGCCAAACTTTGACTGCCAATTATTCGGTGCACTTCCATCTTCTTTACCGTCTTTCCAAATATAATAATTTCGATACGGATTATCTTTCGAGGAAGCCGCCTGTTTGAACCATTCATGCTCTGTTGACGTATGATTCACGACAATGTCCATAATAACCTTAATGTCTTTTTTATGAGCCTTACTCAGCAATACATCGAAATCCTCCATTGTCCCGTATTCAGGATGAATGGAGAAATAATCACTAATATCGTAGCCATTATCTCTTTGAGGAGAAGCATAAATTGGTGTTAACCATATGACATCTACACCAAGCTCATGCAAATAGTCCAATTTTTCCACAATGCCTTGAATATCACCGACACCGTTACCAGTAGTATCATTGAAGCTTTTCGGATATATTTGATATACAACTGCCTTTTCCCACCATGTTTGATTCATCTATATACACCGCCATTATTTACATTTATGAACCCTGTATATACAGGTTATATATTTATGATAACATGTATATACATGTTGTCAATTAAAAAATAATGCGTTTTCATTTTTGATTTCTTCTGACAAAATCAAAAAAGCTTATTGTGATTAGGTTTCACAATAAGCTTTGTCTTCATCCAATATTTACATATTTCCTTTACGCTTCGAGCTTTACAGCTTTCCGGCTTGTTCCGAATTCTTTCATTTTGCTTCTCACCGTTGCTATTATCGCTGCTTGCCCAGGTGCAAGTATCGTTCTCGCATCATATACTTTGTCATCCTGGACGAGAAGCTCTCGTACAGCCTGAGCCCATGCCTGCAGACATTCTGTATTAACGTTTATTTTTGCATGACCTAGTTCAATCGATCTTTGGATTTGATGGAGCGGAATTCCCGACCCGCCATGCAGGACTAACGGAACATTTGTAATCCGAGAAATATGCTCCATTTCCTTAAAGCCAAGGATTGGCTCTCCTTTATACGGTCCATGAACAGATCCTAATGCTGCTGCCAGTGCATCAATACCAGTTTCATTGACGAGCTGCAAACACTCATTTGGATCTGCATAGGAAATACCTCCGATTAAACCATCCTCATTTCCGCCGACCGTTCCTACCTCTGCTTCGACAGAAACACCAAAGTTCCTAGCATAATCAACGACTTCTCTTGTCATCCTGATATTTTCTTCAATAGGTGAATGGGAGCCGTCAATCATGACCGAACTAAAGCCTGCATCAATCGCTTGCTTGCATCTTGCTACGCTTTTGCCGTGATCTAAATGGAGAGCTACAGGCACAGTGATTTCTAATTCTTCTACTAATGCAGATACACCTGCTGCAATTATTTTAAAGCCTCCCAAATAATCAACTAACCGGTCGGAAGCGGCAACAATGACAGGTGCTTGCTCAGCTTCGGCTGCCTGCAGAATTGCTTGAACCCACTGAAAGCTGTTCATATTATATTGACCGACAGCATACTTTTCTTCTTTCGCTTTTCTCAACATATCATGCATCGAAACAATCGCCATTGCTACACCTCCATCTATTTATTTTCCCCCTAAAACTTACAGAGCTTTTTCCGCTTCAAAATGCTTAGCAAGCACTTGAAGTGTTGTTTCCTTTGCAGTCTTGATAACTTCTTCCGCATCAAGCTGATAGTATTCTGGTCGGAAGAGTTCAACAGACACATGGTCTACACCCTTATTCTTTAAGATAGGGATAATGCTGTCTAAATCAATGGCTCCATGCCCTGGCCATACTCGGTCAACATCCATTAAAATACCAGGCTGATAATCTTCGACGTCATTAATATGAAAGATAAATATCTTTTCAGAATCTGTGTTTTTCAAGCTTTCCAGCGTAGAATTCATCGCATAATATTGGAATGTATCAAACACGATGCCAACATTATGTCTGTCGACTTCCTTGACCACTTCATTGGCGAATTCCAATGTGTTGATAGTGGCATGTGGATGGCCGATAAATTCAATTGCTAGTTTCACTCCATATGGCTCTGCCAAGTCAGACAAATCTCGTAAAGTCTCGACACTGCTGTTGATAATGTCTTTACGCAGAATCTTCTGTTCAGAAACAAGCGGTACTACAACAATATTCTTACAATTAATTACTTTTGAAATCTCAAGCATTTCCTGAAACTCTTCACGCAATGCTGCATATTCTTCCTCTGTGCGATTATTAAAGAACACTAGTGCATTTAATGAGAGCGGCTTTACATGATGAGTTTGAAAGTACTGGGCTAAATCTTCAAGTGTATGTGTTTTTAAGTAGTCTTTCAGCTGGTCGATTGATCTGATTTCTATATAGTCATAGCCGTATTTCTCACAAAGCTCTAAATCCTTCTCTAAGCTTGAGTTTTCCAATGTTGTCCCTTGATTTAATCCTATTTTCATTCTGACAATCCTCCTTATTTAACTGCTGATAATCCTAATCCTTCTTTAATGGATCTCAATGTCACTTCATTGGACCAATCTGGTTTATCCGGATAAGCAAAAACAGAGTTTGTGATAATGCCGTTGAAATTGAATTCTCTCAGCTTGCGGTATAGTGTATCAAAGTCAATTTCGCCTTCGCCTGGGTTCAAGTGCTGATGAACAGTCACATTAGCATTCGGCGGATTGACGATATAGCGCAAGCCAAATGCTGCTTTATGGTTCAGCGTATCTGCAATCAATACATGTGCCAGCAAGTCCTTTGCCTCATCCAGCTGTTTTCCGATATCGCCGATGCCGTCATCATAAAAGAAAGCATGTGCCACAGAGTAAACAAGCTTAATCCAATCCTTATCTAACGCGCGAATCATTCGAACAGCCTCAATATTCAATTCAATGAAGTCATGAGGATGTGATTGCAGATTAAGGGCAATTCCTTCCTTTTCGAAAATAGGCATAAGCTCATCCATGGAGCGAATGAAGGATGCTTCACTTTCGGTTGGGCGGGTTTTATCGCCGGCAAATTCACTGTTCATTAAATCAACACCTAAATCAGATGTGATTTCAATGCATCGTTTCCAGTTCCTCACAGCAGCCTGCCGTTCTAATTCATTTGGGGAAGACCATTGCTGTACAGGCAAAACAGATGAAATTTTCACCCCTGCATCTGAACAGTATCTCTTCAAATCCTTGATTAGCTGCTTATCAACTTTTGGATATTCGTAAAACCAGATGAAATCCTTGCGCGGAGAAAGCTCTACATATTCGTAGCCGAGTCTTGCTACATTGTCGATTGTTTCCTTTAAACCTGTATTATCCCTAAAGTGTGATGGATCGTATGCTAATCTCATATTTTTTAACCTCTTCCCTTTGAAAATTATAAATATGCTTGTGAGGGGAAAATAAATCCCCTCAACCATGCAGAAACTTATACTTATAAATTATAGACTTGCTGCTGATAATCCTTTTTTATAGAAATCTGGTTTATCCGCTAGAACAACTTCTTCTCTTTCGCCTGATTGCTGGGATTTAATACATGCATCTGCAGTCACTTGAGCGATATAGCCATCCCATGCTGTCGGGCCGTTTGGTTCTCCAGTCTTTTTAATAGAATCCATAAAATCCTGAAGCTCTGTATCATAGGCATCAAGAAAGCGCTGCTTCCAATCTACTAATATATTAGAACCTAATGTAGCATTTTTGCGGTATGTGATGCTTTGGAATTCAGGAAGCTTCACAATCCCGTCTTCACCAACTACCTCACATTGAATATCATAGCCATACTGGCAATTAACGGAGATTTCTACATTTATGATAATGCCTGAATGTGTTTCTAATAGGACAATTTGTGGATCTCTTAAGTTTTCATGTGCGTATTTAGATTTTCTTGGAAATAGAACTTGCACAGATTTATAGTCATCATCTACTAGCCAATGAAGAACATCAATTTCATGTATTAATGTGTCTGAGATTGCCATATCTGTTGTATACATTTCATTAACTTCCGGATTGCGGTGAGCACAATGAATTAATAATGGCTCTCCAATAAATTTATTATCAATTGCCTCTTTCAGCTGAACATAGCCGCTGTCATAACGGCGCATAAATCCAACTTGCACTAGTCGTTTGCCATGCTTCATTTCTGCTTCTACTATTCTCATGCAGCCTTCTGCTGTTGTTGCCAAAGGCTTTTCACAAAACACATATTTACCTGCACTAATAGCTGCGAGCACACTTGCTTCATGGGCAGGTCCCCAGCTTGTTACAAAAACAGCATCCACGTTATTTGCTGCAACTAATGATACATCATCTGGATAAACGACAGCATCTAAACCATATTGCTCAACAGCCTGTTTTGCCGACTCTTGATTTACATCTGTAACAGCTACGATTTTTCCGCCTGACAGTGTGTTTGTAATTCTTTTAATATGTTCACGCCCAATAGCACCTGTGCCAATTACCCCGATATTCAATGTCATATCTCTCATCCTCTTTTCGATTAGTTTCTTTTCTATCCTTTGGTATACGCTTACAAAAAAACTTATTTCGCTTCTGGTATTGCATCATCATCTGAGAGGTTCTTCCCGTAGTTGCGAAATTCCTGTTCTAATTGCTCTAAGGAGCGATCCTTTGTTTCCGGCAAATACTTCTTAACAAACGCAATCGCAATGATTCCCAATCCGACAAAAACGAAGAATGTTGTGGACAGTCCAATTCCTGCCATTAATACAGGGAACAGCAAGCCAACTAAGAAGTTCGTGATCCACAAGCAAAACACTGTCACTCCCATTCCAAGTCCTCTAAGCCTTTGCGGGAAAATTTCCGAAAGCATGAGCCAAGTCACTGGTGAGATAGCTCCTTGCTGGAAGGCTAAAAAGGTTACAGTTAAGGATAAGACGATATATGGCAATGCTGGTGATCCTTCCATCGTAAGAGAAAAGATTCCGATTAACAGCAAGGCAATGGTTGTGCCGATTTGACCTGTAATCAACATTGGACGGCGGCCGACCCTACCTAGGAGCCAGATTCCGACAAACGTAGCAACAACCGATATGATACCGTTTGCAATATTTCCTATTAAAGCTGCTCTTGTCTCAAAACCAGCATCCTTTAAGATTTCTGTTCCATAATACATGATTGAGTTAACGCCTGTTATTTGCTGTACAACAGCAATCCCCAAACCAATAAACACAATTCTTCGAACCCATGGAACATTCAAATCTTTAAAAGTCGCTTTTTTCATTTGAGACTGATCTTCAAGCGATTTCTCAATTTCTTTCAGTTCTGCTTGTGCTCTTGCTTCTGCTCTTACCTTTTGCAGCACGCGCAGTGCATCGCCGATTCTGCCTTTAGAAGCAAGCCAGCGCGGACTTTCCGGGACAACGAGCATTCCAAACCATAGAAATACAGCAGGAAGGGATGCAATGACAAGCATATATCGCCAGACATGAGCTGTATCACCTAGTGTATTTCCTAAAATAGCATTGAAAGTAAATGCGAGCAGCTGCCCTGATACGATCATTAGCTCATTCTGTGTAACCATTCTTCCCCTGTTTTCAGCAGGCGACATTTCTGCCAGGAAAGCAGGTACTGTTACCGAAGCTCCGCCGACAGCAAGACCTAAAATGAAGCGGAAGGTAACCATCAATTCTACACTTGGTGCAAAAGTACAGCCTAATGTAGCAAAGATAAACAAGATAGCAAGATAAAGAATATTCTTCCTCCGGCCATGATGATCAGATAATCTGCCGCCAAACATTGCTCCAAAAGCAGCTCCAAACAAGAGAGAACTTGTGACAAGCCCTTCTGTAAAGGGAGTAAGATTCAACTGATCTTCTTCTGACATAAAGGGGAGGGCCCCATTTATGACGCCTGTATCATAACCGAACAGCAGCCCCCCGAATGTTGAAATAATGGTGATTTTCTTCAAGTGTTTTTTATGGGTATCCTTGCTTGTAGTCATACAACATTCCCCTTTTCCGTGTATGTTTGGACAAGCAATTTCTTATTTATATAATTTCTGGCGATAAGAGCATATTCTAAAGGATTTGCGACTGCGGGATCTTGTTCTGCTTCAATCACAATCCAGCCGCTGTAATTCGTCTCAAGCAAGTAGGCATACACTTCTGTAAAGTCAATACAGCCATCCCCAGGTACTGTAAACATGCCCCGAAGGAAGGATTGCAGAAAGGACAAGCCTTCCTTACTGCATTCAGTAAGCGCATTTTCTCTGACATCTTTAAAATGAACATGCTTGATACGGTCTCTGTGCTTCATAAGCAATGTCATATAATCTCCGTCAGATACGAATATATGGCCAGTATCATAAAGAAGGTGTACATGATTGGCATCTGTATGATCCATCAAACGGTCTATTTCCGCTAATGTCTGAACCCCTGTTCCCATATGATGATGATAGACAAGCTTCAATTGATAAGTTTCAGCAATTTTACCGAGCTCATTCAAGCCGCTGCACAACAGACTCCATTCTTGATCGGTAAAGAAGGGCTTTGTCAAAAATACATTTTCTGAAGTGCCTTGCACGCTGTAGGTCTGTTCAGACACAACAGCAACAGACGCATTCACTTCTTGTAAATATTTGCAATGCTCATGGAACGCTTCTGCCGCTGAATCCATGCCGTCTCGGATGATGTAACTTGAGAACCATTTCCCAGCTATCTTTAAGTTTCGCAAACCAAGCTCCTTATTCAAGACACTCGGTTCTGGGAAAAAGCCGCCTACTTCTGTTCCTTGAAAACCTGCAACTACAATATCACTAAGCAAGTGCTGCAACGTATTGCCGGCACCAATTTCGGGAATATCATCATTGCGCCAGCCAATCGGTGCCATACCCCATAAGATTTGATTCCCCATCCCCATTCTCCCCTTTTAATATTGTTTTGCTTCTTGAAGTTTCGCCTTCCTGGAGTCATTAGCTTTTTGGACACTTTCCATGTTAGAGGCTTCAGCAACCCCAACATTCCACCAGCTGTCATAGCCGTCTGTCATTGTCTTTGGCAGCACTTTCATTTCAATCAAGGTAGAAATATCTTGTTTTTTCGAATCTTCTATAGCTGCTTTCAATTCCTCGACTGTGTTGGCACGATAAACCTTTGCTCCATAGCCTTCTGCAACTTTAGCGTAATCAATGTTCATAATCTGATTATCAGCATCGCGGAACTCACAATCGAAGCTGCCGCTGCCATGATCCATTTGCAGGTTGTTGATACAGCCCCACCCTGAATTATCAAACAAGAGAACATTAATTTTTTGCTTATATTGCAAGGATGTCACAAGCTCTGAATGCAGCATGAGGAAGCTTCCGTCTCCGACAAAGGAGTAAACTTCTTTTGATGGATCAGCTAATTTCACACCTAATGCTCCAGAAATTTCATAGCCCATACAGGAATATCCGTATTCAAGATGGTATGTGTTCGGGGTACTAGAATGCCATAAGCGCTGCAAGTCGCCTGGCAGAGAACCAGCAGAACAGATAACCGTACTGTCTTTTGCAACACTATCATTAATAGTTAGCAATGCTGTTGTTTGGGCTAACTCTGTATTAAGAGCGTTAGCATATTCATTCAGAATTTCTTGTGAAAAGTGGTTTTTAATCTCAGGATTAAATGCTTCACGGTTGAATTCAACCTTGCCTAATCGCTCTCTTTCTGCAAGCCACTCATCTTTCAATTGGCCGATTCTGCTTCCAAATTCGCTTTCATAGCCTTCAAGAAGCGGGAATAACCGGTCGAGTGTTGTTTTTGCATCTGCTACGACTTGGAATGCATCAAATTTATATGTTTGCATTCTGCTTACGTTAATGTTTAAAAACTTAGCTGAAGCAAAATCAAAGGCCGTTTTGGAGGATGTCGCAAAATCGGTATATCTTGTACCAATACCAATAATGAGATCTGCTTCTTTTGCTGCTTTATTAGCAGCAAGAGTACCAGTAATACCCATACCGCCAAGATTGTTTTTGAAGTCACTTTCTACTGTCGATTTGCCTGCCTGTGTTTCAACGAGCGGGATGTTGTATTTTTCAGAAAATGCGATTAAGCTTTCTCTTGCCTCTGAATATTTCGCGCCTCCGCCTACTAAAATAAGCGGCTTTTTAGAGGATTGGATCAGCTTGACAGCACCGTCGAGCTCACGCTCATGAGGGGCTTTCCGGTCAACATAATGCACTCTTTTCTCAAAGAACTTCACATCATAATCAAAGGCTTCCCCTTCGACATCTTGAGCGATACAAATCGTTGCCGGGCCAGCCTTCCCTGGATCTGTCATCACTTCAAATGCGCGCAGCAAACTTGACATCAGCTGTTCCGGGCGAGTAATGCGGTCCCAGTAGCGGGAAACTGGCAAAAATGCATCATTTGTTGTTACTGCAATGCTGTACTCTTGCTCCATTTGCTGCAAAACAGGGTCTGGCTGTCTTGATGCAAAAGTGTCTGCCGGAATAAATAAAACAGGAATATTATTAGCGTGCGCTGTGGCAGCTGCTGTAATAACATTTGCTGAGCCAGGACCTGAAGAAGTGGAAACAGCAAATATCTTCTGTCTGAGCATTTGCTTGCTGTAAGCAATAGCAGCATGTGCCATCCCTTGTTCGTTCTTACCTTGAATCACTTTTAAATGTCCTCGGTCCTGTTCCAGGGCTTGACCAATTCCTAATACATTTCCGTGACCAAATACATTGAAGATTCCTTCTACAAAAGGAAACTCATTACCATCAACATGGATATACTGCTGATTCAAAAATTTGACCAGCGCTTGTGCAGTTGTCAAACGAATCGTTTCCATTCTTTTGCCTCCTATCTTGATGCTTCAATCTTTTCATTTTTCGCAATCAGTTCCTCAATTTCTTCCACTTGCGGCATCGCCTCAGATGAACTGTGCTTGCTTACTACAATAGAAGCGGACGCACTTCCGTATTTCAGAGCTTCGCCGATCTCCTTGCCGGAAATTAATGCATACAAGAAGGCAGATGCATAGGAATCTCCAGCTCCAAAGGTTTTTAATACATTCGTCTTATACGCTTGCGCTCTGAAGACATCACCTGATTTCACATAAGCGTATGATCCGTCAACACCATGCTTAATGACAATTAATTCAGCACTTTGGCCAAAAAGATGCTGCACTGTTTCATGATTACGGCCATCTTTCCTGTTTTCCATCACATCATACTCATCACGTGTACCAATAATAATTTCCACTTGCTCTGCAATAAGAGAATAATAAACAGCTGTTTCTTCCTGTGATTTCCATGTATATGGACGATAATCTAGTTCGAACGCTACCTTAACGCCATTCTTCTTAGCTAGTTGGACTGCTTTAATTACAGCTTCTCTAGAAGGACTTGCAGCTAGAGCTGTTCCAGATACAAGCAGCAGCTTTGCTCTTTTGATATATTCTTCGTTTACTTCAGAAGGCTCAAGATATAAATCTGCTACATCATCACGGTACATGAGGATACTGCATTCATCAGGACTTTTGATTTCTGTAAAGGCAAGGCCTGTCTTATGTCCTTCTGTGTCTGTCACTATGTTAGAAACATCTATGCCAACACCTTGCATATAGCTCTTGATAAAGCGGCCATGCTGATCATCAGCAATTTTTCCGATAAAGCCAGCTTTTAAGCCTAGTTTGCTGCTGCCAATTGCTATATTTGCCGGTGATCCTCCTACATACTTGGAAAATGTCATCGTCTCTTCCATTGGACGGTTATATTCCACTGCATTTAAGTCGATGCAGGCTCTGCCGATTGCTATTAAGTCAAACTCTTTATCTGAATTGAATTCATATTTCATTGGTAGCATCCTCCTAATTTAGCGGTTTAAAATCCATTCATGGTCTTTATCATTATTGAATTTCCAAATTCTTGTCGGTCCTGCCATGACATTTAAATAGTAAGATGTATAACCATCCGGCACACCAACAGGATGATAACCTTTAGGCACAATTACTACATCACCATCTTCAACTGCCATCGTCTCATCTAATGATCGGTCATCAGTGTATACGCGTTGAAACAGGAATCCTTGTCTTGGATCGATTTCATGGTAGTATGTTTCTTCCAAAAATGATTCCTCTGGCAAATTATCCTGGTCATGTTTGTGGGGCGGATAGCTTGACCAATTCGCAGTTTCTGTGATGACCTCAACAACGAGAAGGCTGTTGGCTGCAGGATGCGAATCGGGAAGGATATTATGGACAAGGCGCTGGTTATTAAATTTCCCTCTATGCTCTACACTGTTTTCTTCTGCTTTAATCAACTTCGTTGGCTTTGCCTCATCAGAAGGGGAATAACATAGGGCTACTCTAGCATTTCTGCTGTTTGCAGAGATTGTGAATTCATTCCCATTAGAAACATAGACACTGTCTGTTGGAATCCGTTCAAACACGCTGTCTCGAGTGCCGATATTCTCAAATACAGCTGTGCCGTCACTAACAGTAATTTTTCCTGTTACAGCAACAATGCAGCATTCTTCTAAACCGAGCGTCTCTTTGTATTGAGCATTTTGGGATAATTCAATTAATTTAAAACCAACATATTTTAGCGGGGAGTTTTCTTGCGTAACATCATGAATAACTTTTACACCATCGATTGCTTCCGTATGCTGAAATTTTCGCAGCAGTTGACTCATACGTTTTTCCTCCTTAAGCCTTACGATCAGAGTTTCCCACTCTGATCGAGGCCAAAAAATTCACAAAAACTCTCATTCTATCTATCAATCAAAAGTCGGTGCCAAATATCTTGCTGTAACTACTTTTTTGCGAGTATAGAAATCTACACTATCCTTGCCGTTTGCATGAAGTGTTCCGTAGAAAGAAGACTTCCAGCCTGAGAATGGGAAGAATGCCATCGGCGCTGGTACTCCCAGGTTAATGCCAAGCATACCTGCATCAATATTTTCTCTGAAGTAGCGAATGGCAGATGCATTGGATGTAAACAAGCAGGCACCGTTAGCAAACTCTGATTGGTTCGCAATATCAATTGCTTCTTTTAAGTTTTTCACACGGATGACGGACAATACAGGAGCAAATATTTCTTCTTTCCAGATTGTCATATCTGTTGTGACATTATCAAAGATTGTTGGTCCAACGAAATATCCTTCTTCTGGAGCATTTTGTCGACCGTCTGCAATCAAGTTTGCGCCTTCGGAAATACCTTTTTCGATATAACCTAATGTTTTTTGTTTATTTTCCTCTCTGATAACAGGACCTAAGAACACACCGTCTTCCAAGCCGTTTCCAATTTTGATGCTGCTTGTTTTCGCTTTTAATGCAGCCATAAACTCATCTGCAATGCCTTCTTCTACTGTAACGACAGCACATGCCATGCAGCGTTCACCAGCTGAACCGAATGCAGCTGAAACAACATTAGTGACTGTTTCTTCCAAGTTAGCATCATTCAGGACGATTGTATGGTTTTTTGCACCTGTCAGTGCTTGAACACGCTTTAAGTTCTCTGAACCTTTTTTATAAACATACTCACCAACCGGCTTTGAGCCGACGAAAGAGATTGCTTTAATTTCAGGATGCTCCAAGATGCCGTTTACAACATCATGTGCTCCATAAACTACATTGAATACCCCTTTAGGTAATCCTGCTTCTGTGAACAACTCTACTAATCTTCTTGTTAACAGCGGTGTTCTCTCAGATGGCTTTAAGATGAAAGTATTGCCAAGAGCAATTGCCATTGGGAACATCCAGCATGGCACCATCATTGGAAAGTTGAATGGTGCAATTCCGCCGACTACACCGATTGGGTAACGATAGTTTGTCGCTTCAACATCTGTTGCAATGGAAGCAAGTGAGTCACCCATCATTAATGTTGGTGCACCTGCTGCGAATTCTACATTCTCAATTCCTCTTTGTACTTCTCCCAAAGCCTCTGTTAAGTTTTTTCCATTTTCAATAGTAATCAGCCTTGCCAGCTCTTCTTTATTTTTCATAAGCAGCTGCTAATAGTTGAATAATATTCTAGCTCTTCTTGGCACCGCGACATTCTTCCATTTTTCAAATGCTGCCTTTGCAGCTTCTGTTGCCTGCTCAATATCTTCCTTAGTGGAAATAGGAACACGACCGATGACTTCTTTTGTAGCAGGGTTAAATACCTCTTCGTAAACAGAAGTATTGCTTTCAACCCACTCACCATTAATATAGTTTTTCAGTTTTTCTGCTGTAACTGTAGACATCTTCATTTCCTCCTCCAGATATTATTTCGGCTGTTTGAACAGCTAATAAGTTGATTGTATTGCTTCCCTTCTCACTTTATTCTGTCTGCTGATACTGCAGTTCATAAATATATTGGGAAAACTTATTCATACTATCATCATCTTGTTGTTATGTTTTGGTTATGTTTTGATAATTTATGATTACATCATAATACGGATAACGCTTTCAGTCAACCGTTTTCCTCTTTATTTTTTCATATTTTTGGAGATAAAGAGATAAAAAGGATAGGTTTCCTGTCTATCTCTGGTGCATTTTTGTTATTAATAGTGAATAAGAGCTGTAAATACTGAAAAAATTGTCTACCAACCTAAATATTTTACAAATAAAGGTGTTTTCCTCTATTTATTTTTGTTTTTATTGAAAATGATTCTTGGTACTTATTTTCACAACAGTTTTGGATAGATATTCAAAAGTTAACCATTCATAATACAAAAAAACCTGCTGTTTTAAACAGCAGGTTTTTTTGTATTATGCTTTTGCCGCAAAATCATACTCTGTTTGTAACACTACATTCAAAAACTTCAAGACTGTGTAACGGTCTCTAAGATGGTGAGCATGTTTTAGACTGTCGTGCACTAATGAATCCGAGATGCCTAGTTCATTTGGCAAAACTGGCCCACCTAAATTTTCAATCAGCCTTTTAGTGCTTTCAGGATCAGGTATCGCTTCAAGTATTTCTTTCACTTTGTCTTTATTCTCTCTTAAATTAGCCAACACTTTACCATGCTTTTCTTGTATTTCGCCATTCTCTAATATATTGTCCAGTTCATTAAGAAACTCACTCTTATATATGGAGCTTAACAATATAGTAGTAACGCCAACCTTCGCTCCATGCAGGACTTGGGGACGATTGTTTTTCAAAAGGTCCATTTCCCAATAATGAGATAAATGATGTTCTCCTCCTGAAGCTGGATGTGATTGCCCGAAGACAAGCATGGCGATGCCTGACTTGATAAGACTTTCTATTAAGATGGTGATGCCTTCGTCCTCTGCTTTCGCTATTTTTTCGATATTGGCAACACATTCATCCAATGCGAGCTGAGTTAATTCAGCAGAAAGCTCACAATAAGGAACATCCGCTGCATAACGCTCAAACTTCCAATCAGCTAGAGACGTGTACTTGGCAATCATATCGCCGACACCTGCTGCAATCATCTCTTTCGGTGCCTTTTTTAAGACATCAATATCAGCAAATACTGCAATAGGTGATGTCATTTGAAATGTTTTCTTCACACCCCTAACAATGAGCGGCGCCCCCAGTGAAGTAAATCCATCAACGGAAGGTGCAGTAGGTATGGAAATGAATGGTATATTTAATGTAGCGCTGCAAAAGCGGGTAATATCATGAATTGTCCCTGAACCGACTGCTATCATACAATCGCTGTTTCTCCCTGTTTCAAGCAGCACTTGAACAAGTGCCTTTTCATCTGCTACTACATCTCCGTTCTCATCTGGAGTTACTTCACAGGATGTTACCGCTAAACCTGCTGAGTTAAGCAGCTCTGTCAATTTATCTCCCGCCGCAGTCATCGTATTGCTGTCAGCAACGATTTTCGGACTGCCAAAAGACTTTTCAGCCAGGAAGGAAGCTACTTTGTTCAGAGCTCCGTTCTCTGCCATAATTGTTTCAATCGGTATGTCATTATGATGATTTCCGCAGCTGCATGTTTTAAATAGATCATGAATTTCGGCAACAAAATTTTCCATTGCAAACTCCTCCTCTAACACCCGCCAAGTCCACGTGTTTATTTATTATAATGTTCCAAAAGTGTAAGTTGTTTTTCTTTTAAATTCCTCGTCTGCCTCCATTACCCATGTCGGAAATTCAGGTTGATTGATTGCATCTGGAAGTCCTTGTGTTTCTAGGCAAAGTCCATGGTATCGTTTTGCCGGAACTTCAAAAAATCTGCTGGACTCGTCAATTTGATTGCCAGTATATAACACAACACCAGCTTCATCTGTACTGATTGTCAAAGTTCTGCCTGACTCTTCTTCCGTTAACAGAATTTCGTCCGTCTTCTCTTTATTCAGAAGGAATGGATGATCATAGCCGCCACCTGCAAGTGATATTTGTTCATCTCTTGATTCAGCACCAGACGCAATAAGTCGTCCTTCCCTAAAGTCAAAAACTGTATCTTCCACGTTTGCTAGGATACCTGTGGGAATCAGTTCTCCATCCAATTCCAGAAAACGGTCAGCAGCTATTGTCAGCTTATGGTTTAGGACATCTCTTTTAAGATTTCCGCTTAAATTGAAGTAAGAGTGGTTTGTTAAATTGACGATTGTTTTTTGATCTGCTGTACCTGCGTAAGTAATGCTTAATTCGTTATCATTATTGAGCAAGTAGGATACTGTTAGCCTCAGCTCACCTGGATAGCCTTCGTCACCATCAGGACTTGTATGAGTAAACTTAACGCCAACTGCCCCGTCCTCTTCTATTGGCTCCGCTTGCCAAACGACTCTGTTATAGCCCTTTACTCCTCCGTGCAGATGGTTTGCTCCGTCATTTTTGGCAAGTGTATACTGCTTGCCATCCAGTTCAAAACCAGCTCCTTTAATTCTGCCTGCTATCCTGCCGACAACCGCTCCTAAAAAGTAGGAATCCTGCTCGTATTCTTGAAGTGAATCGTATCCAAGAACAATATTTTCAAAGCTGCCATTTTTGTCTGGTGTTACTATGCTTGTAATAATGCAGCCGTAGTTGATACACGTAACATCCATTCCGTTATCATTCGTCAGTTTGTATTGATCTACGGCTTTATCGCCGATTTTCCCATATGCTTCTACTGTTATGTTCATATAATCTATCCCTTCCGCTAGCAGCTATTAGTTTAATAGCGCATTATCGTTTTTCTAACCTGATTACGTTCCAGGACAGCTTTGGCAAAACAGCTGTAATAATTCCGTCTTTATATTCGGCATTCCCATTTGTATGCGGCTCTACGCGCTGTTTTTCGGCACTGTTTTCCGCCTTGATATCATCGTTTTCTAAAACGATATGTTCGACAACTTGATACCCTTCAAAATTGCGAATATCACATTCAAGCAGGAGACCTTCTTCTAAATGACGATTCACAGCAAAGATAGTCAGCTGTTCCTGTTCTTCGTTATATACGGCTGTTGATTCTAAAAATGGGACATCTGTAAAGTCCTTACTGTCATATTTCGGGCTGGAGATAATTGGATTCAAGGATACTCCTCTTCCGTAAACAGATGTATGCATATACGGGTAGAAAATAGTCTGTTTCCATGCTGGCCCATTATCCTCTGTCATAATTGGCGCAATAACGTTTACAAGCTGTGCTAAACAAGCAATCTTCAATCTGTCTGCATGCTTTAACATCGTAATCAGCATACAGCCTACAAGCAGAGCATCTTCAAAGTTATAAACGTCTTCAAGCTGATGCGGCGCGATGCTCCAAGGCTCGATCAACTTGTCGTTTTCATTGCTGTGGTACCAGACATTCCACTCATCAAAGGACAGATTTATTTTCTTTTTGCTTCGTTTTTTTGCTTTTACATAGTCTGCAATCGAGATGACAGAGGAGATGAAGTCATCCATTTCGAGTGATAAAGCCAAATAATTGGCTACATCATTAGACTGATTTCCGTAATATTGGTGTAAGGAAATATAATCAACATGGTCATATGTATGGTCAAGCACTGTTGCTTCCCAATCTGCAAATGTTGGCATATTGCGATGAGAGCTGCCGCAGGCTACCAGCTCAATGGACGGATCGACCCATTTCATCACTTTGGCTGCTTCTTGAGCAATTCTTCCATACTCTGCTGCAGTCTTGTGGCCGATTTGCCAAGGACCATCCATTTCATTTCCCAAGCACCATGTTTTAATATTGTATGGTTCCTTCACCCCGTGCGCAGCACGAAGATCACTGTAATAGGAACCTCCTGGATGGTTGCAATACTCAACAAGATTTCTGGCAGCATCAATTCCCCTTGTCCCAAGGTTGACTGCCATGTTTACATCTGCACCTACCAGTTTTGCCCATTTCATGAATTCATTTGTACCTACTTCATTTGTCTCTGTCGTTCTCCAAGCCAGATCCAATCTGCGCGGGCGGCTTTCAACAGGACCAACACCATCTTCCCAATTATAGCCGGACACAAAGTTACCGCCTGGATAGCGGACAAGGGGCACTTGAAGTTCTCTAACTAAATGGATAACGTCTTTCCTGAAACCGTTCTCATCTGCTTCCGGATGATTCGGTTCATAGACACCTCCATACACAGCCCTTCCGAGATGTTCAATGAATGAGCCATAAATCCGATTGTCAATTTCTCCAACTTTAAAATCCTTTTCTAGAATCATCTTTGCTTTATTCGCTGTCATGTGCTTTACTTCCTTTCTTCTTGAAAGTTTTTTAAAGATAAGCTTTATACAACTTTAGACCATTTAGGGTTTCCGATATTCGGGCATGCTTTTCTTTTAAACTTTGCTCTATAGCGGACAATACATCCGCTATAGGCACAAGTCGTCCCGTATTGTAAAGAAGTGCAGTCTCGGCAAATGCTCAGCCTTTCTTGATAGACTGAATCAAGCACAAGCTTTTCCGGTGTTTCTGCTGCCTCTTTAAGCAGCTCCTCAATGACTTCCTCTGAAACTATTACACTCTCGACACAGCCCTTGCATGCATTCTTTTGCATCATGTTTTAAGCTCCTGTTATAGCTAATGTCACTACAGACATCGGTGGAATATTCACAGACAGCTTGCTTCCGTTTACTAACACATCTGTAAATGCAGCTGGCTTAACTGTTTCTGGCGCATCAAATGTATTATGAGCATTCATTGCATCTGCTGTCAGGATTGTACCAGATACCTCTTTCGCCTCGGTCAGTCCGCGTAAATCCAATTCGAATGAGCTGCCGTTTACATGATCGATATTGCAGAAGCTCACATTAACCTGGCCAGCAGAATCCTTCGATGCTGTCACACTTACTTGCGGAAGGGTTTCTCCGTTATGTTCATAGCTGCCAATTTGCGCATCCACACTTAAAAGCTCAGCATCTTGATGGACTTTGTACATATCAAAAACATGATATGTCGGCGTAAGAATCATTTCTTCGCCTTCTGTCAAAATCATCGCTTGCAGCACGTTCACTGTTTGTGCGATATTCGTCATTTGGACACGGTCACAATGCTGATGGAAAATATTAAAATGCAGTGCTGCGACGAGTGCATCACGAATCGTATTTTGCTGATACAAGAAGCCTGGATTTGTTCCCGGCTCTACATCAAACCATGTGCCCCACTCATCAATAATCATGCCAACACGTTTATCAGGATCATATTTATCCATAATATTGCCATGCTTTGTAATGAGCTCATCCATATGAATGGCTTTCTTCATCGTAATGAACCACTCATCCTCAGGGAAGTCTAGTGCTGAGCCTTTACCAAGCCAGAAGTCTCCCGGAATTGTATAATAATGAAGGCTAAGCCCATCCATCAAGTGGCCGGCATTTTTCATGAGCACTTCTGTCCAGTTATAATCATCGACATTTGCTCCGCCTGCAATTTTATAAATTTTGTTATCTCCGTAGTTCCTGACATATGTTTGGTAACGGCGATAAAGATCCGCATAATATTCTGGTCTCATATTTCCGCCGCAGCCCCAGTTTTCATTGCCGACGCCAAAATAAGTCAGCTGCCATGGTTCATCTCTGCCGTTTTCGCGGCGCCAATTTGCCATTGGAGATTCTCCTTCGAATGTCATGTATTCTACCCATTCTGACATTTCTTGGACAGTGCCGCTGCCAACATTTCCACAGATATACGGTTCAGTCCCTAACAGCTCGCACAGAAGCATAAATTCATGTGTTCCGAAATGGTTGTTTTCAACGACGCCGCCCCAATGTGTATTAACCATTCGTTTGCGGTCTTCTCTTGGGCCGATTCCATCCTTCCAATGGTACTCATCTGCAAAACAGCCGCCTGGCCATCTTAAGACTGGAATATTAATTTTTTTTAGCGCTGCTAATACATCATTTCTTATTCCTTTTGTATTCGGTATTGGCGATTCCTCTCCAACCCATATTCCTTCATATATACATCTGCCTAAATGCTCTGCAAAATGACCGTAAATATTTTTATTAATTTTTCCTTTTTTTACGTCCGCGTTAATGATTACCGTATTCCCCATGCTATCTTCTCCTCCTTATTGATTCGCTTACAGAATATGTACTTCGTTAACATTCCCGCTAATCTTTATCGTTGTGATAAAAGAGCTGAAGTCAGAACCTCCATTGTTCTAAAAAAATCTAGAATTGTCATGGAAGTTCTGACTTATCATGCTGTTGTTTTGTTCCGTCTTAATAGATGAATTTTCTTATCCTTTCAAACGGTAATACACATCATTCCAGCGCAGCTCGTTTTCAAATGAAATAGAGTTTGTGTCATTGTTAATAACAACGAGTTCAATACCTACTAATTCTGCTAAGTCTCTAAGCTGTTCTGTTGATACAACATAAGAGAAGCATGTATGATGGGCTCCGCCTGCTTGAATCCAGTTTTCTACTGCTTGGCTTAATGATGGCTGCGTTTTCCATAACACTCTTGCCACTGGCAAATTCGGCATTTCCTCTTCTGGCTGAATCGCATCCACTTCGTTTACAAGCAGACGGAAACGGTGGCCAAGGTCAATGATAGAAGCATTTAATGCTAATCCTCCTCTTCCATCAAACACGATGCGGGCAGGATCTTCCTTGCCGCCAATACCTAGCGGGTGAACCTCGATTTTCGGTTTTGTTGCCGAAATTGTCGGACATACCTCCAGCATATGTGAGCCGAGAACCATTTCATTTTCTGGATCGAAATGATATGTGTAATCTTCCATAAAGGATGTTCCTTCATTGCCGGCAATTATTTTCATTAAGCGGACAAGCGCTGCTGTTTTCCAGTCTCCTTCACCAGCAAAGCCGTAGCCTTGTTCCATCAGTCTTTGCACAGCAAGACCAGGCAGCTGCTTCATACCATGCAAATCTTCGAATGTTGTTGTAAAAGCCGTATAATTTCCTTCTTCCAGGAATGCTTTCATACCTAATTCAATTTTTGCTTGCTCGCGGATGGAGTCTCTGATTGAGCCTTCCTCTAAACCTGCTGGTACGATATCGTATTTTTCTTCATACTCGGCCATCAAAGCGTCGAGGTCTGCATCCGTTACTTCATTCATCTTCGCTACAAGATCTCCGATGCCGTAGCCGTTCACTGTCCAGCCAAGCTTAATCTGCGCTTCAATTTTGTCGCCTTCAGTCACGGCAACCTGACGCATATTATCTCCGAATCTAGCAATCTTCAAAGCTTTGCTTTCAGAGAAAGCAACTGCAGTTCTCATCCAGCTGCCGATTCGTCCGCGGATTTCTTCATTTTCCCAGTGTCCGACAATAACCTTTCTGTTCAGTTGCAGTCTGCTTCCAATAAAACCATGCTCCCTGTCACCATGTGCTGATTGGTTAAGGTTCATGAAATCCATATCAATGGATTCCCATGGAATATCTCTGTTGTATTGTGTAGCAAAATGCAATAAAGGTTTTTGCAAGGCCGAAAGACCGGCAATCCACATTTTAGATGGAGAGAAAGTGTGCATCCATGTGATGATACCAGCACAGGATTCATTAGCATTTGCTTCTAAAGCAAGTCTTCTGATTGAATCAGCATCTTTCACAACCGCCTTAAATCTTAATTTATAGCTTAAAGAAGACGAGGAATCTAAACCGTTTACCATTGTCTTCGTATGCTCTTCCACTTGCTTTAATACATCTTCACCGTATAACAGCTGACTTCCCGTAACAAACCAGAATTCGTACTCTCTTGTATTTAACACATTAATTCCTCCTAGTTATTTTATTTGGATGTTTTTTGTTTTGTTTCTTCGCTTTTTTGTCCGTAATAGGCATTCGCACCATGTTTTCTTAAGTAATGCTTATCAAGCAAATACTGATCAATCCACTCCACATCTGGATTTAACTGCAATGTATGTAGGGCCATTTTAGCTACCTCCTCCAGGACGACAGCGTTATGGACCGCATTATCTGCATTCTTTCCCCAACAGAACGGGGCATGGCCTGTCACCAATATCCCTGGGAGTGCTTTCGGGTCAATGCCCTCTTTTCGAATTGTTTCAATGATGACATTGCCTGTCTCCAGCTCATAAGCTCGGTTGACCTCGTCTTCCGTCAGCTTTCTTGTACAAGGCACCTCACCATAGAAATAGTCCGCATGTGTTGTTCCTAATGCAGGAATTCTTCTGCCTGCCTGAGCCCAGCTTGTTGCCCAAGGCGAATGTGTATGTACAATCCCGCCGATTTCTGGAAATGCACGGTATAAAGCAAGATGTGTCGGTGTGTCAGAGGAAGGGTTTAAATTCCCCTCCACAATATTTCCATCCAAATCAGTGACAACGAGGTCTTCTGCTTTCAGCTGTGAATAAGGGATACCGCTTGGCTTAATGACTACAAGATTGCTTTCTCTGTCGATACCGCTTACATTCCCCCAAGTGAAAGTTACTAAATTATGCTGAGGCAGCGCCAGGTTAGCTTCTAATACTTCCTGCTTAAGCTTCTCTAACATAGTTTCCCTCCTTGCCCTCAAGTGCAGCTTCTTTTTTAATCTGCTTGAGTGTTTTCATCACATTATTTTCACCGCGACCAAAATAATCATATAGGCGGGAATATTCATCAAAAAGCTTCTCATAAACGTTGACATTGTTTTCAATAGGCTGATAGATATGGTCCTTAATTCTTCCCATATCTTGAGCCGCTTCATTAATATGGTCATAACCCCCGCGCTCCTTACCCGCTGCGACAGCACCAAACATTGCACTTCCAAGAGCTGGTGTTTGGGAGGATGCTGAAATTTTAATATCCATGTTCAATACATCTGAATAAATCTGCATCATAAGGGTATTCTTTTCCGCGATGCCTCCTGCTGCGTAAACCTCATTGACTGGCACCCCGCTATTACGGAATGTCTCCACAATCATCCTTGTGCCGTATGCAGTTGCTTCAATTAATGCACGATAAATTTCTTCCGGCTTTGTTAAAAGAGTGGCACCAAGCAATACTCCTGTCAGGTCAACATCAACAAGTGTTGATCTGTTCCCGTTCCACCAGTCAAGAGCAAGCAGTCCGCTTTCCCCAACATTCAGCTTGCTGGCTTTTTCTGTCAACAGCTGATGGATGTTCAAGCCCTTTTCTTCCGCTTCCTTCTGGTAGCTTTCCGGTACGCAGTTTTCTGTGAACCATTCAAAATGGTCTCCAACGCAAGATTGGCCGGCTTCATATCCTAGAAAGCCTGGAATAACTCCATCTTCGACCACTCCGCACATTCCTGGTACAATTTCCTCTGTTTCACCAAGCAAGATGTGGCATGTTGATGTACCCATGATCATCAGCAGCTTACCTGCCTCTGTTATTCCTACTGCGGGCACAGCAACATGGGCGTCCACGTTTGCAACTGCAACTGCTGTCCCCGGTTTTAAGCCTGTTAATTTTGCAGCTTTTTCTGTGATTTCCCCTGCTTTAGAACCAATGGAATGAATATCTGTAGACAGCTTCTCTTCTACAACATTTTCCAAGCGTGGATCTAGCGCCTTAAAGAATTCTTTGCTTGGGTAGCCTTCTTGTTTGTGCCAGATTGCTTTATAGCCTGCAGTACAGCTGTTTCGCGCAATCTTTCCTGTCAATTCGGAAATAACCCAATCAGTTGCTTCTAGCACTTGATCTGCGGCATCATAAACATCTGGTGCTTCATTAAGAATTTGCCAGATTTTCGGGATTGCCCATTCAGACGAAATTTTTCCGCCATAGCGCTGTAAAAATGTTTCTCCCCGCTGTGCAGCAATTTCATTCAGACGGTTTGCCTCATCTTGAGCTGCATGGTGCTTCCATAATTTCACGTAGCTGTGAGGATTTTGCTTAAACTCTGGCAAGAAGCAGAGCGGAATGCCGTTCTTATCAATCGGCAGGACCGTACAAGCAGTGAAATCAATCCCAACCCCAATAACATCTTCATTTGAAACATTAGCTTTCTGTAAAACCTCTGGTATCGTAATCTGCAAAACTTCTAAATAATCAGCAGGATGCTGAAGGGCCCAGTCATGTTCCAGCTTCGTCTTTCCGTCAGGTAAATACTCGTCCATTACACCATGTGTATATTCCTTAACGGCAGTAGCTACCTCTCTGCCTGTTCCTACCTCTACAAGAACCGCCCTGCCTGATTGGGTTCCATAATCTACTCCTATTGAGTACTTTGCCATGTGTATTTCTCCTTCCTAGCTAAAGTATGCGTTTTCAAAATTGAGATATTTAAATGTATCTGTCTAGTTCTTCCTTTACTTCTTTAAAATCTTTATACGTACAAGAAGCCTGTTGTCTCTGTTCATAAACATTTCTCATTCATCCTTACAACCAGATAACTTTTATCAACTTGTACGTATAACTATAATGTAATTCTAACATCTATTGAAATTATTTCAATCTCTTTTTTGAAAATTTTTTATTTATTTTCAACTTGTATGATTTAGCCCTTAATTGTCCTTAGCTCAAAAACTTTCGGCACTCTTTTGTCTGGATGTGCCCGGAATGTAATGGAAATTCTGTCTGTTGCCACACTAGGAATCTCATATTTAACGTATACAAATTGACTCATTTCTTCCCATTCTATCTTTCCGTCGGCAAGCTTCCTGTCATCTGCTAACACATCAAATTCCTTCATGCTGTTCCATTCATTTTTTGTATAAGCCGCTATAAGACTATTATTTTCGTTCGGCAAGACTGTCAGATTAAATCTGAAATGCCCATTCGGCCATGTGTCGCGGTACTTCCGGTTAGACACAGTTCCAATTCCGACATGCTCTCCTTCAAACTGATGGTCGCGCTCTGGCTGCATTTCTCCAGGCTGAACGAAATCAAGCGTTTTTTCTTGCAGCGCTTGTTCCTTTTGAAGCGCTTCTTTATAAGCTTTCTCCGCTTCCTGCCACTTATCTTTTGTAAACACATCCCAATAAACAGTCGCACTTCTGTCATGCAGAAGGTAAAACGGCAATAGCTTCACATCACGAGGATTGCCGATGCCATCCAGCCTGTATTCTGCATCAGCAGTAGCGACTATTGCATGAATTGGATCATCATCTGTCACAAGGACCGGTGTAAATAATAAATCCTTCGTAACCTGTGCGTCACTTATCTCCCCTAAATCTCCTGCAAGCACAATCGGCCCGTGTAAAAAAGCGACTCTGTCTGGATTATCCAGGATTGCTTCCTTGCGAAGTGTCATTGGTATATGAATATCCAGCACGTCTCCCTCCTGCCAAACTCTTTCTATTTCAATAAGACTCGCAGGCTGATTATCATGCTGGTACTGTTCACCGTTTATGGAAATTTCCATTCCACTAACCGCCCAGTAAGGATATCTTAAATAGAGAGAAAAAGCCTTTTTCTCTTGGCAAGACAGTTCTATTCTAATTCTGCCATTCTGTGGATATTCTGTTTTTTGCTTGACAATAACCCCCATGTTATCCCAGTCAAGACGAGAAGGTATATATTGATTAACATACAGTTTATTTTCATCATGAAAATAAATGGCATTGCCATGGCTCGCATGGTTTTCCATCCCAGATCCTACACAGCATGTAAAGCTGTCAAACTTAGAGTTGTATTTTTTATGTCCGCCCATATCAAGTGACACAAAATAACAGACACTACCATCATGCGGATTTTGTGATGCAAGTATATGATTGTAAAGAGCTCTCTCATAGTAATCGCCTTCTTCAGCTGTAGGTTTCCACTTAAAAAGATGCTTTGTAAGCTTCAGCATATTGTATGAATTGCATGTTTCACACGTATTTTCACCGAGGCGGTCATTCAGTTTGCCAGCTTCGCCAAAATGCTCATTAAGTGAATTACCTCCAATTACATAGGAATGCTCATGAACGACAGTGTCCCAAAAGAACTCAGAAATTTCCTTGTACATTTCGTTGCCGGAGATTTCGTACTGCCTTGCCGCAGCGACCACTTTCGGTATTTGTGTGTTAGCATGCCTTCCAGTTAAAGCATCCCTTCTATCTGCTAACGGACTTAATACTTCTTTATGATAAAATCTTTCTGAAAGAGCAAAAAATCGGTCGTCACTAGTATGGACTGCCAAGTCAGCAAGAACCTCTGCCATTCCCCCGAATTCACATTTAAGCAGTTCATCCATCTGCTCTTCAGACAAACCCCTAACCATGTCCTCAAGCCAAAGTCCCAGCTTTATTTCCACTTGAAGCGCCTTTTCATTATCTGTGTAAATATACGCATCTCTTAAACCAGCAAACACTTTATGCATGGTGTATAAAGGCACCCATCCTCCATTTAAGTCAAAGCCTTGAGAATAGATTTTGCCTTCTTTTACTTCCTGAAAAATCTCTTTCCCTCTCGGTATGCCACAAATTAAACCTGTTCCATCCGCTTGTTGGCAAAGCGCTAGTTCGTCAATTATATATGCTGTTCTTTCATTAAATCTGCTGTCACCTGTTGCAGCTGCCATCATAGAGCATGCAGAAATATAATGTCCAAGCGTATGGCCGGAAATTCCTTGTTCTTCCCAGCCCTTATAATGATCTGCTTTCGGCTCTAACCCTGCATATTGTCTGTATCTGGACAATAGCTTATCTGGTTTGAGCTGCAACAGATAATCTCTGTTTAATTCCATCGCATGTTTAAACGGGCCATCCGTAATTCTCACTTGCCTTAAATGAAAAGCTTCAACTGTCATTTTAGCTTCACTTCCCTATCTCTTATTTATAAGCAGTAACTGCAATTTAAGCACCCTTCTATGTAAGCGCATTCTATAATAAAAATTTTATGCTAGTTGTTCGTACATGTCAACTGAATTCCTTTTACATTTCTAGACATGTATTATTCTTTTTCGCTGAAATGGAGAACAACTTGCATACATTCACTTGTACGAAAACACCCTCTTTCCTATAAGCTGAAAGGTGTTTGCTCCAAGTGCATTAGGTAAAAAATTTAATGATAGTTTTTTTCGGTGTTTTTTGGTACGATATCTCTATATCTAATTTTGTACGTATAAGTTACAGATATGGAAACGCGAGAAAGTGGTGATAGTGTGGCACAACAAACAAAATACAACATGGTAAAAGAACAAATTACCGAATGGATTACAACAGGCAAAGTAAAACCAGGAGAAAAAATTCATTCTGAAAATGAACTTGTCAAAATGTTTGGCGTAAGCCGCCATACCATTCGCCAAGCAATTGGAGATTTGGTTCATGAAGGATGGCTGTACAGAGAACAAGGTGCCGGAACGTTCTGCTCCGACAGAAATACAAGTACAAATTCTGCTGGTCAAGCAGTGAAACGCACAAAGAATATCGGGGTAATTACCACTTATATTTCTGATTACATCTTCCCTTCTATTATCAAAGGCATTGAATCTTATCTATCGACAAAAGGCTACTCCTTAACCTTTGCATGTACGGATAATGATATTGAAAAAGAAAAGCAAAGCTTGCAGACTATGCTTGGTAGCAATATTGACGGCCTGATTGTTGAACCGACAAAAAGCAGTAATTTCAACCCTAATATCAGCTATTATTTGGAATTAGAGCAAAATAAGATTCCGTATTTAATGATTAATCAGTTCTACTCCCAGCTTGCCCCGCCTTATATAATCGTCAATGATGAAAAGGGTGGGTATATCGCTACAGAGCATTTAATTAAGCTTGGACATAAACGAATCATCGGCCTTTTTAAAACAGATGATTTGCAAGGTGTCAACCGGATGAAAGGTTTCATTCAAGCATACAAAGATCATTCCGTTCCTTTCTTTCAGGATATGATCATTAACTTTACAACAGAAGACCAAGACAAATCCTTGGAAACTTTGCAGGAAATTTTAAAAAGAGAAGACAGGCCGACTGCGATTGTTTGCTATAATGACCAGCTTGCGATTAAAGCAATCAGCATTTTGCGCACAATGGGCTTATCTATTCCTAATGACATTTCCATTCTAGGCTTTGACGATTCTTTTTTAACAGAAGCTTCAGAAGTCAAACTAACCTCTATTACCCATCCAAAAATGAAAATGGGCGAAGAGGCGGCCAAGTGGATTGTCGCTGCTGTTGAAAAGAAAAGCAAACCTGCCCCATCGATTGTCTATGAACCAGAAATAATCATCAGAGATTCAACTGCGGCAGTTCCTGTCGTAAAACAATAAGCAAAAAGGCTGAACGATTATGTTCAGCCTTTTTGCTATTATGTTATTTTATATAGTCTACTGCTGTGGGGTGCAAGAGTTACTTGGATTTTTTCTTTATTGGAAGTGGCTTCATTGCTCCAAACATCCTTCACTATGGAAGAACTGTTCCCCCAAAATTCCTCTAAAGAAACCTCTATTTCACAATGTGCTTCACCAATATTGAATAGAGCAACATAAACAGCATCTTCAGGACCATTGGCAGTCCAGACAACTTTATTGTCTTCTCTAAACAAAAGTCTGCTGTGAGAACCTTTTTGGTTTAGTTCCAGCATATCTTTATTTGTAAGCAATGACAGTGTCCAGCTGTCATTATCCCGAAGCTCTCCGCCAAACATAAGCGGTGAACGGAAAATCGACCATAAAGTCATCATCGTAACCTGTTCATCTTTTGTAAATCTTGTCCAGCGGTCTGCTCCCCCTCCATCAACGGAGCGAATGCCAATATGCCCTAATGGCAGCATATCGCAGTCCGGCCAATAGCCTGGTCCCGAAAGACCGCTCCACTTCTCGCATCTATCAAACATATCGTACAAAAGCTCCCATTGGTCCCAATAATCATCTGTCATTCTCCACATATTCGCATTATCACGCAATGTGTCTGCAAACTCTAATGGAGCAGGTCCTGGCGAAAGGCTTAAAACCATGTCTCTGCCGCAATGATCAATCGCCTTTCTGATCAGCTCGATTTCATCCACATGTGTGTTGTAAAGCTTTGATGCAGCAATATCATCGACCTTTACATAATCGACTCCCCATTCAGCATACAGCTTAAACAGCGAATCATAATATGCTTGTGCCCCTTCCTTGCTCGCATCTATTCCGTACATATCAGTATTCCATGGACAGATAGAATTAGGATGAGCAATATCGCGGGCTGTATGAACAGAGTTTAAAATAGGCGTATTCTGATGAACAGCTTGCCTTGGTATCCCTCTCATAATATGAATGCCGAATTTTAAGCCAAGGCTATGTACATAATCCGAAAGCTCCTTAAAACCTTTTCCGTCGGCAGCGGAAGGAAACCGATTGACTGCAGGAATTAAGCGGGAAAACTCATCCATTTCCAGTTCAACAAATGGACGATACATAGAGGAGTTCGCACCAGGCTCATACCACTGGATATCTACAACAATATATTGCCATCCAGACTCCTTTAAATGCGTTGCCATATATTCAGCGTTTCCTCTAACTTCCTCTTCTGTTACAGAAGCGCCGTAACAATCCCAGCTGTTCCATCCTAGTGGAGGAGTCTGGGCAAAACGATGATGATTCATTACTATTCACATCCTTCGCGATTTATAAGTTAATCTTAAAGGAAACGCATACAGCACATCTACGATAACTTTTTGCTTATATATGTAATATATTGCTATGTTAATCTAATTTTAATTGATGTAAATAAGCATGTTCTGTCGCCAAACGAAATTCACCTGGCGAAATGCCAATCCACTGATGAAATACTTTAATGAAATAACTGCCCGTCGAGTAGCCAAGCTCCTGAGCAATTGCCTCCATTGTCATATCCGTCTCTCTTAGAAGCCTGATTGCCTCTTCCATCCTAATCTTTGTTAAGTACTCAATAGGTGTGTATCCTGTTGTTTTTTTATATAGTCTTGTAAAGTAATACTTGGAAAGATTAACTTTATCCGCTATTTCCTCCAAGCTTTGCAAGCACTGGTAAGATGCCTCCATATAAGATGCAGCTTCTGCTACTGGCAGGGGCCATGACTGTTTTGCCTTTTTCGCAGATACTTGATGTCTGAACAGTTCCATAACAAACTCATAGACAATCGCAGAGGCCCTAAAACCATCTGTTATGTGGTTTTTCGCAGCACTGGCAAAAATCCTTTTTAAGAAACGAATCGGCGAGCTGTCCTCTGACATAGAAAAAACAGAGCCAATATTAGACACGACCCTTTGCCATTCTGCTTCAATATTGGTAGGACGGAACATAATAAATAGAATCTCCCAATTTGAATTATTTTCCAGAAAAAAATAACGATGGTCGCTTGGTATCTCGACCATAAAGCCGGTTCCCTTTTCTAATTTATGGAGAGTTCCTTCTATTTCAATGTAACCACAGCCTTCGAGTGTATATTGGAACAAAAAAAGCGGACCATCTTTACGTGTTAATCCATTCCAATGATAAGCTTCCTTTGTAATACTTTGGTTTCCTACAGCAAACAGCTGATAAAATGATTGATTCAATGTGTCTAAAAACCGAAAACCATATACTTCCTGTTTATTATTTGACATGGTTGCTCCTCCAAAAAAATGTAAGCGCTTAAATTTATGTGCAGGATAATTTCCTTTATTAGACTTATTGTCTATTATCATACAACATTACCTAATTTTCCACCACTTTTTTAAAGCGTTTTCAATCCTTAGAGAAATGATTGCTTTTACTGCCAATGACAGATAGCTTAAAGACAAAAGAAAAAGGAGCCTTCACAGCTCCTCTTTTTCCTCATTAGTTGCCAGCAACCTCTTTAATAATCGGCTTCCGTTGCACTCTCACTTCATATTTTGTAGTTTTGTTTTCAATAATGAATTCAGGAACACCGCCTCTATGTGCGTGTGATTCTTTAAATTCCTCACTTCCTACCCAGCCTAAGAAGCCTTCTTTGTTTTCCCATCTAGTGACGATAGTAATTTCCTCATAATCTGTTGTCCCAGCAGTCAACAGTACTTCTAATCCGATAAATCCTGCTTTTTCTTCAATTTTTCCAGTTCTGTTAAATCTCTCGATAAACCCTTCTGCAAATCCTTCTTTAACCTTTACCGTGTTTGTTACAATATACATATTTTCTTCCTCCTAAATTTCGTAGTTTGGGATAATAATAGGATAATTATTTTCAAATTTTATTCTTGCATCAATTTCATACACGTCTTTTAGCAATTGAGCTGTTAAAATACTTTGCGGTTTTCCAGTTTGATAGACTGCGCCATCCTTCATAACAATCAAGTTATCACTGTAAGCCCCTGCGTATTGCAGCTCATGCAATACCATAATGATAGTAATCTGATACGTTTTATTTATTCTTGTTAAAAGTTTCATCAGCTCCAGCTGATGGGTAATATCTAAATAAGTAGTTGGTTCGTCAAGCAATAAAACCGGTGTTTTCTGGGCAAGCGCCATGGCAATCCTCGCTCGTTGCATTTCCCCGCCAGATAAATGTCCTACCATACGATCGGCCATTTTTTCTAACCCAGTTTCTTTTATTGCCCACGCAATAATCTCTTTATCTTCTGCTGAAGCAGTTCCGGCAAGCTTTTGAAATGGAACTCTCCCATAGGCAACTAATTCTTTCACCGTAATATTTGGCATTATTTCTTTTGCCTGCAGAAGCATGGCAATTTTCTTTGCATACTCTTTTCTTTTATATTTATGAATGAGCTGATTGTCCAATGTCACATTGCCGCTGTCTGTTTTTAAGAGCCGTGCAAAAAGTTTTAATAGTGTCGATTTCCCTGAACCATTGGGACCAACAATTGCTGTCATTTTTCCCTGTGGAAATTCAAGGTTAATATCATGGAGACGAAATTTCCCTTGCGCAAACCTCAAATCCTCTGATTTTAACACTGTCATTACAATATCCTCCTTCGACGCAGCAAAATGATGAAGAAAGGACCACCTAGTGCTGCAAGCAAGATACCGACAGGCAATTCAATTGGATCAAACAAGCTTCGTGCTGCCGTATCCGCAATGACAACTAAGGCTGCTCCGCCAATAATGGAAAAAGGCAGCAAAAACCGATAATCTTCTCCGATAAGAAGGCGTATGATGTGGGGAACCACCAATCCAACAAACCCAATCAAACCGGCAACACTGACGGCAATCCCTGCTAAAAAAGAGGCGAGCAGAATAATCAGCATGCGAATTAACTCTACATTTTGTCCTAATAATTTCGCTGCATCATCTCCTAAAATCAATATATTAACAGGTTTAATGGCGAGCAAGCTGACAAGCAGCATAATGATTGTATACGGCAAGATGATATCAACATGATACCAGCTTCGCCCGTTTAACCCTCCCGACAGCCAACCAATTACAGATTGGACTCTGTCGCTGTACAAGACCATTACTCCATTCATAATTGCCCCAAGCACTGCATTCATTGCCACACCTGCCAGTATAATCTTTACCGGTGATGCGCCTTTATCCCAAGCAAACATATAAATCAAAACGGTTGTTAAAAAGGCCCCGATAAATGCAATAAACGGCAATAAATAGCTGTACTGTGGAAATATAACCATTGTGATGATAGCGAACAAGCCACCGCCAGACGAAACTCCGATAATACCTGGATCTGCCAGCGGGTTTCTCATTACCCCTTGCAGCAATGCTCCTGATGCAGCTAGACATGCTCCAACACATAAGCCGACAATAACTCTCGGAAGACGGAGATTGTATACAATTTTTTCATACACACCTTCTCCACCTGATGCGAGCACACTCCATAACTCCTTAAAGGACACAGAAACTGCGCCAAATGATAAGCCTGCATATATGGCAATAAGCAGCAATAATAGGAGACTCACAAGGACTGCTATTCGTTTTTTCTTTCTTTCTACATATTCCAACATGCTCACTCCAAATGATTTAACAATTCAACCAAGTATTGCACAGCGTCAACTGCTCTTGTACCTGGATTTGTGCCAAATAAATCGGCAGGCAAGATTTCTACTCTGTCATTTTTAACAGCATCTAATGTATTCCAAGCAGCATTTTGTTTCATTTCTTTTAGAAAGCCTTGTTTAATTTCCTCTGCATCACCATGTGTAATTAAGAGAACGGCATCCGGGTTTGCTTCCACAACTCTTTCTGTATTTATTTGTGCATATTGCGGGAATTTTTCTAAGGCAGGATAATCACTTGCTACATTTATCCCTCCTGCCGCTGCTAAGAAATCACCGCTTAATGAATTTGGCAATGCTGCCATATACGTGCCTGGTGCACCATAAACAAGAAGCACACGTTTTTCCGAATTTTTTAAAGCGGAACTAGCAGCCTTTAAGTCTGCATCCAATTCCTTTATCAACTGATCAGCTTTATCTGTACTTTGCAGCATTTCTCCATAAAGAGTAATCTGCTTTTTAATATCTTGAATAGAGTTTGCTTCTGTCAAAACTGCTTTCGTACCTAGCCCTTCAATTGTCGGCACATCCTCCTGATTAAAGCCAACATTTGCTAACACAACATCCGGCTGAAGCAGTGCGATTTTTTCATAGTTAACTTCATGTGTTGTTCCAATTTGCTCAGCGTCCTTTGCGATTTCAAGCTTGCTTTCGTCTGAAAGTGTTGGTTTCCCAACTACTTCTACTCCAAATGCATGCATTAAATCAACATCTCCACTGCCCAAAGCCGCTACCTTTTCCGGTGCTTCCGTAAATGTTACAGTACGGTCTGCAAAATCAGTAACAGCTATAGAATCAGCACTCGACTCTGCTGTTTCTCCGCCTGTTTTTCCACATGCTGCAAGCAGGAAACCTATACTCAATATAGACATATACTTTCCTATTTTTTTGTTAAGCAAGATTTGTATCAACTCCTTTTCACCAGCTTGGCATGAACAACCAGCCTTCCTTCCAGTGAATCAATCGCATAATCACATGTTGATAATGTAACAATTCGATCTTCCGGACTAAACTCCATTTCTGTATCATACAAAGATTTCTCCTGCAATAAATCAACAAAATCAAGATATTCACTGTCTGCAGAAAAATCTGTTTCAATATAATAGAAATCCGTTGTAGTTTGATAAACAGAAAAGACTTCCAGTTCATAGCCTTCATATAAAGAATCTAAGTGAATTTTTTTATGTTTTTCAAAAAAGGACTCATTTAAATATTTCTTTAAACCGCTGAACATCGTACCATCCTTCATTCTATGTCCGTAAATTATGGTATTTTTATTGTTTTCAAGCTTTTTATCATTTCGGTAATCCAAAAAAATACTGCCAGCACGTGTTTCTTCTTTTTTATAATTTCGGGTCAGATAAAATTCATTATCAGAGGAATGTAGGATAGGATAATTTATTTTTGTATCATCAACTGTTATCCAGCCGACCATATCTTCATTAATTTCCAGCAATGGATCAAATGAGGAGCGGATGGATGTTGGCTGTAAGCTTTCGTCCGACGTTTGATTAGGTTTATAGATTTCCTGCACCGTTTCCAGCACTTTTCTGTTGGTGTAGTAATCATATAAAGGAGGAACTAGTTTATAGACTGAGTAAACAAAGACTAGAACGGCCATGATGGTAATTATTCGTTGGATTATCAGCTTTGCACTCATTGTTTCCCTTCCTTTCTCAAATGCTCAACGGAACGATATATAAACCTGTTTCGTCATCCTCATTAACGACTATATGAACATCATAAATTTCTTTTATTTTTTCCTGTGTAATCACTTGTTCCGGACGCCCATAAGCTTTTATTGCCCCATCCTTCATAACGATGACCAAATCGGAGTATCGGAGCGCCTGGTTCATATCATGGAGAACCATAACGATTGTAATGCCGTGAACAGTATTTAATTCTTTAATTAATGACAGTAATTCTAGTTGATGATAGATATCCAAATAGGTTGTTGGTTCATCTAAAAATAATATCTCTGTTTTTTGTGCAAGTGCCAGCGCTATCCAGACACGCTGTCTTTGCCCTCCGGATAATGCACTCACAGGTGTATCCTTGAAGTCTTGCAGTTTGGTGCATGCAAGTGCCCACTCTATTGCATCTGTATCTTCCTCATTGTCCTGTTTCCAAATCTTTTTATAAGGTATTCTCCCAAACTGTATTAGCTCTTGGACTGTCATATCCTCTGAGATGTGGTTTGTTTGGTTAACCATCGCAATTTTTCGGGCAAAATCCTTCGCTTTATAGGAATGTATATCCTTACCATCCAAGGTGATGGCACCAGCAGTTTGTTTTTGACCTCTTGCTAAAAGTGATAACAAGGTTGATTTTCCGCAGCCATTTGGACCAATGATTGTCGTTATTTTATGCTTTTCTATCCTTCCTTCTAATTCCTCCATAAAGGCTCTTCCTTGGTCATAGGAGAAAGACAGGCCTTTAAACTCCATTTAATTTATCCCCTTTCCTCAGCAAAAAGATCAAAAATGGACCGCCTATTACTGCCATGATTGTCGAGGCAGGAATTTCTAGGGGAGCAATCAAAAGTCTTCCAAACGTATCGGCAGTTAATATCAGAAAAGCTCCTGCCAATGCCGAAAAAGGAATAAGAATATGATGATTTGTCCCGACTAGCTGTCTTGATATATGGGGAATAATCAATCCGGCAAAGATAATAATACCTGCGATAGATGTTGCCACAGATGCGAGAAATACAGCAATCACAGAAATAATAATCCGGACAAGCTGAATATTAACTCCTAATTGGACAACCTTCTTATCTTGTAATTTCAGCAGGTTACACCATGGGCTTACTAGTAACGCGAGCAGGATACCTATTAATCCAAGGGGGACAATTAACTCAACATCTTCCCAAGTTTTCATTGTTAAATTTGATGCGTTCGATGCTCCAACAGTGATATTAAAATAGGCGCAAATATTAATGAGAGCTTCTCTCAACCCTGTGAACATAGCACTCACTGCGATACCTGTCAGAATAACCCTTAAAGGCTTCAATCCAGATTTCCAGGAAAGCATATAAATAATAAAGCAAGATACCGCTCCTCCTAAAAAGGCAAATAGGGTGCTGCTGATGAACAGCGTTGGCAAAAATAACAATCCAAATAACGTAAAAAAGCTTGCACCGGCTGAAATCCCCATAATTCCTGCATCTGCCAGTGGATTCCTCATGACAGATTGAAAAAGAACACCGGAAACTGCCAAAATCGCTCCTGTAAGGAGGGCGACGATAATTCTCGGAAACCGGAGATCGACAATGACATTAACTTCTTCGTTGTTACCGTGCAGAACTCCATTTACCAATGTCATTAAACTAACGGAGATGCTCCCCTTTGCAGCAGAGTAAACAGTTATTCCAATCAGCGCCATAATTACGATAATAAAACTGATAATTTTCTTATTCATGTATCTCTTCCTTTGCTACTCATACATCATTTCCAATAGCTGGTCTAATGCCTGCGTGATGTTTAAATTAGCAGTTGTAGCGAATAACGGCTCTTCCAAGTCGTACACTCTTCCATTTTTCACTGCATTAAAATGTTTCCAAATATCATTTTCCGCAAATTCCTTGTCAAATTCTTTGGCAACTTGATCTGGCACCCCATGTGATAAGCGTAAAATTATATCTGGGTTGGTTTGCTGTAGAAACTCCGTATTTGCAGATATGTATTCTGCGGCCTGATCTTCAACGGCATTCTTCCCGCCCATTACTTCCACTAAATTGCCGACATAAGAATTTTCTGTGGCCACAAGATAACTGGCACCAGGCACACCAAGCAATATCAACACAACTGGCTGCTCCTTATCCTTTGTCTGCTCCTCCATTTCTGCAACCTTTGATTGAATCGAGTCAACAAGCTTCTTTGCATTATCGGTTTTTTCATATTTTTCGCCAAGCTCTGTGATAGACTGAATCATATTATCGACACTTTCCAAATTCACAAAAGAGGCCGGAATATTCATGCTCTCAAACTTTTCGCTCAAGTCATATTCCAAAGTTGTTACAGACAGAACTTCTGAAGGGTTAAGAGATTTAATGATTTCCATATCAGGACTCATCGGATTGCCAACCTCCGTTACATCCTTGTACCTTTCAGGCAGAGTATATTGTGTTGTCGGCACTCCTGCTAAATCTACTTCCAGCTTATCCATGATTTCAGCAACTGCTAATGTAGTGGCAACAACTGTTTCTTCCGGTTGTTTTTCTGCCGGCTTATTGCTGGACACATCACTACTGTTATTAGAGCAGCTTGCAAGCAGAAGACATATGCATACAAATAAACATGTCTTAACGTATTTCATATTTCTCCTCCCTGAGTTAAAGCAAATACAGTTTCCGCGAGATTGATTGCTCAATCTCGCAGAATATCTTAAAATGAGCGTTTGCGATATTTTCTTACCAACACGGCAAGGGAAATAAGCAGTAATGATAGATATAATGCTATTTGTGCTGTATCTCCAGTTTTTGCATTGATAACTTTATTGGTAGTTTCTGCTGTTTTTGTTTCATCAGCTGTTGTGTCACCATCTCGGTTAAATTCAAGATTTTCACCATTGTCTGTAGTACCATCTTCTGCATTAGTGTCTTCGTGATTAATCTGGTCAAAATCATTGTCAATTCCTTCGACCGGAAGATCTGACACATCAAATAAGAAGCGGATTTCATACCAGTGATCATAATTCAACTCAGGAATTACAACATGAATATTACCAACAGTCGGATTAGCTAAATCTGCAACAGGGAATTCTACTACTGTGGAATTGCCAGATTTGCTGATTACCGTTACAGCTTTAGATCCTACAAGGAATTCAGTGATAAATTCTGTGTTAACTGTCAGTCTAGCAACTACTTTGCCGTCCTTCACAATTAGTTTTCCTGGCTTAACGAAATAAGAATCTGCCATTGATTTTTCATTATTACTTGCATGTAATACAGAATAATCAACCGTATATTCTCCATCCTTTAAGACAGTATTTTCGCCTTTATCACCTTTGCCATCTTCTTTATCTTCATCTACATTGCCTGGATTTTCTTCAGGCTTTTCTTCATTTCCATTGCCATTTCCTTCTTCGTTCCCGCCTGTACCGTTTCCATTATCTCCGGATTTTGTTGGCAGTTTGCTAGTATCATAGTCAAAGCGAACGGTATACCAATGATCGTAGCCAATTGCCGGAACTTCAACATGAATTTCTGCACTAGTTAGTCCAGTCAAATCAGCAACAGCAAATTGCACAACTGTTTTCCCAGCACTTTGGCTAATAATTTCAGCTTCTTTACCGTTAATCTTAAACTCTGTAATATAGTCATTGAATTCTACTTGAACAGTTGCATTACCATTTTTTAATGTCACTTTACCAGGCTTTGTGAAATATTGATCTGCCATTGATTTTTCATTTTGCAATGCATGTAAAATGCTGTAATCTAATTGATACTCACCATCTACAAATTGACTGTTTGCTCCTTCACTTTCACCTGGTGTTGTGCCTGGGTTTTCTCCTTCACCTTCACCTGGTGTTGTGCCTGGGTTTTCTCCTTCACCTTCACCTGGTGTTGTGCCTGGATTTTCTCCTTCGCCCTCACCTGGTGTTGTGCCTGGATTTTCTCCTTCGCCTTCACCTGGCGTTGTGCCTGGATTTTCTCCTTCGCCTTCACCTGGTATTGTGCCTGGATTTTCTCCTTCATCATCAACAGAAATGGAGCTTTCATCAAATACCATTCTGACTACATGACTCATTCCATAAGACATGGCTAATTGGATATTGGTTTCTCCGCTTAAATCCTGAACTTCAAAACGAAGCACTTTTGTATTGGCTGCAGCGTCTTGTGAAATGACGTCAGCATCCACATACTCTCCATTCACTTCTGCTTTAAAGCCTGTTACGAAATTGCTGGAAGACAGATTTAGTTGAATATATGTTTTTCCATTTTCAACAATTAGCTTCGCTGGTTTTGATAAGTAATTGCCCATGCTGGAAGCTTCATCTGCATTTTCCTTCCAAACTTTGTAATCGATTGTGTATATGCCATCTGCAAGCGGCTCTTCTTCTCCTTCACCTGGCGAAGGTTCTGGATTTTCTTCTGGCTCACTTACAACAACAGTGCCTTCATCAAACACCATTCTGACTACATGACTCATTCCATAAGACATGGCTAATTGGATGTTTGTTTCTCCACTTAAATCCTGAACTTCAAAACGAAGCACTTTTGTATTGGCTGCAGCGTCTTCTGAAATGACGTCAGCATCCACATATTCTCCATTCACTTCTGCTTTAAAGCCTGTTACGAAATTGCTGGAAGACAGATTTAGTTGAATATATGTTTTTCCATTTTCAACAATTAGCTTCGCTGGTTTTGATAAGTAATTGCCCATGCTGGAAG